>DAISYX010000081.1:0-8571 GCA_036825095.1 Clostridia bacterium
TTCTTCCCTTGTTCCCAGCTGATCAGCACCCTGATACGGGGCGCGAATTCGCTCAAGGCCTGCCGACAGGCGCCGCAGGGCCAGGGGGCTGTGGCGTCCGCCGCGATGGCGATGGCGTCAAAAGCATTATCCCCAACGCTGATGGCCTTAAACAACGCGGTGCGCTCCGCGCAGTTGGTCAGGCCGAAGGCCGCGTTTTCAATGTTGCAGCCGCTGTAGATCCGGCCGTTTTTGGCCCTGAGAGCTGCCCCCACCTTGTACTTTGAGTAGGGGGTGTAGGCGAACTTGCGCGCCTCCCAGGCGGCGTTCACCAGGGCCTGGTCATCCCCGTCAGTGCCACCAAGCTGGGCTATCACCTTTTCTTCCATGTCACGCATTTGTTTTTTGTCCTCCGGGTCTTGATGATCATAGCCCATCAGGTGTAAAACCCCGTGGGCAAACAAATAGGCCAGCTCCCGCGCGAAGCCGTGGCCGTATTCAAGGGCCTGGGCCTTAACCCTGGGCAGAGAAATCAGGATATCTCCCAGAAAATAGGCCCCCTCCTCGCTGTCCCAGGCATCCGCCGGATAAGTCTGTCGCCTCCCTGCTGTGTCAGCGGGAGAAAAATCAATGGCGGGAAAGCTCAGCACATCCGTGGCCGCATCCTTTTGCCGCCAGGTTTGGTTGATGGCCTGAATGCCCGGGTCATCCGTCAGGGTGAGGGATAGAAAAAAAGGGGGGAAAAGACCCTCCAAACGGGCCAAAGCCTCTGCGATTTCCTCAAAAAAAGAAAGCGGCGTGGCCTGGGGTAAACTGTCTTCAGACAAAACAACCCGCATCCCCTCAGACCGCCTTTTCTTCCTGATCCGCCCGCTTTTTGGGCGGGCTTAAGGGCAGGCTGACCGGCGGAGCGGATGATTTGCGCAGCTGCTGCAACTGGGCCAGGAGCTTTTCCCGTGGGGCCAGCAGTTTATCCGGCGCAGCGGGATATTCGATGCGCTCATGGAAAACGCCGTTTAACACCGTGGCGCAGGTGTCGCTGATGATCTGCAGATCCTTTAAAGTCAAAGGGGCGTTGCTCATCTGGCCGCTCTGGATTTTCTTTTGAATCAGGTCGTTGATGAAAACGACGATTTCCTCCTGGCTGGGGCTGTTGAGGGTACGGATGGCCGCCTCAATCGTGTCGCACAGCATCACCAGCGCGCCCTCTGCGGTTTGGGGCGGGACGCCGGTGTAGCTGAACTCGCTCTTGTCCAGCTGCTCATTGTCGCTTTCCTGCACAGCCTTGTGGTAGAAAAAGGCCACCAGGGAATCCCCGTGGTGTTCAGCGATGATCTGCTGGATTTCCTGGGGCAGACGGTACTGACGGGCCAGGGCAAGCCCTTCTCTAACGTGAGAGGTGATGATGGCGGCGGAAACCTGGGGATCTGTGCTGTCGTGCACATTGCCCATGCCAATTTGATTTTCCTTGAAATATAAAGGGCGTTTCAGCTTGCCGATGTCATGGAAATAGGCGCCCGCCCGCGCTAAAAGAGGGTTAGCCCCAATGGCCTCCGCGCAGGCCTCCGCCAGGTTGGCGATGATGATGCTGTGATGATAGGTGCCGGGCGCTTCTAAAAGCAAGCGGCGCAGCAGGGGATGGTTGGGGTTGGTGAGGTCAAGCAGCCGGGTGGGCGTTGGCAGGTTAAAGGCGGATTCCAGCGCCGGCTGGATGGCCAGGCATAAAACGGTGCTTACCGCCGCCCCTACCAGGCTCCAGAGCCCTTTGTTCACCGTGCTTTGCAGGTTCATGCTGGTGAGAAGGCCCAGGCCAAACAGCAAAAGGAAGTTGGTCAGCCCCACCAGGGCGCCGGTTAAAAGCACATAGGAGCGCTGATAATTGCTCTTAAGCAAAAGTGAAGACAGAACGCCGGAAAAAATACCGATGGACAGCAGGTTGACCCAGTCCGTGGTGGCGCTGCCGGTGCCTGTGATCATCACCGCGCCAAGGGCGGTGCAGGCGGTGCCTGCGATGATGGCGGGCATCGGGCCCAGGGTGGCCGTCAGCAGCATAAAGGGCAGCGCCAGGGGAGCCAGGTAGATCAGCTGCACTTCCTTGGCCAAAAGGGAAAGGGCCAGAGAGATTAAAATCACCAGGTTGATCAGCACGATGGACCGGGTTTCACCAGCCGTCTGAGGGCTTAAGACCTTAAGCGCCACAAAAGACAGCGCCAGCACAAAGGCCACCAGGGCAAGGGCCCCTAAATACATCTGGTAGTCGATGGTGTTGTCGTCAAGCAGGCCTAAGCTGTTGAGCATGGCGATCTGGTTTTCCCGCACACGCCCCTCGCCCCGCACCACGATGTTCTGCCCCTGCTTAAAAACCACGGGCTCCACCGCGTTCCAGGCGTCCTGGCGGGCTGATTCCGTGGCCTCCGCATCTACCACCATGTTGGGCTCTATGATCGCCCGTAGCACGGGCAGAACCACGTTTTGCAGCAGGCTCACATTGGTTTTATAGCCCACCAGCTGCATGATGCCGTTGATGGCGCTGGACTCCTGCCCCTGGATGACATTGCCCTGCATGGTGTTGCGCACCGCGGGCAGGAGGGCCGCATACATCTCGTCAAACTGTTCGTTGGTGGCGTTGAGCAGCGTCACGATCTGAAAATCCTGAAGCTCCATCAGGTTTAGCATGTCATGGGCGACTGCTAACTCATCCTGGCTGTAGGTGCGCCGGTTGGAATAGTCCGGCAGCGTCTGGGCATATTGCCTGACGGCCACGATCTCCGCATGGACGGCCTCCAGGTTGGCGATGACCGCCTCCGTGATGCCGTCCTGATGATGATAGGTGGGGGCCACAGCGGCGGCGGCGGCATCCCGGTTGACCTGGGTGGTTACTTCATCGATCACGTCCTTATGGGCGGCTATCGTCTGGTCCGGCACCATGCCCACCACCAGATTATAGCGCTTGGGGCTGATGCTGATTATAAAAATCAACAGGCAGAAAAAGCCGCCTACCAGAATGGCCAGCAGGCGCATAAAGGCCTGGGAGCCCAGGTAGTCAGCCGCCTTTTTGCGAAAGGAGGGCTTCTGTGCCTTGGGGGAAAGGGGTAACTCAAACATTTTCTTCTTTTGCGGCCTCGTAATTTTCGTAGGCGTTCACGATGCGCTGCACCAGGTCATTGCGCACCACGTCGTCCCGGTTCAGGCGGACGATCTGGATGCCTTCAACATCCTTAAGAACATCCAGCGCTACCAGAAGCCCTGAGCGCTTGGCATAGGGCAGGTCGATCTGGGAGGGGTCTCCGTTGACCACCACGCGGGCGTTGCGGCCCATGCGGGTGAGGAACATCTTCATCTGTTCAGGCGTGGCGTTTTGCGCTTCGTCCAGGATGATAAATGCGTCGTTCAGGGTGCGCCCGCGCATAAAGGCCAGCGGGGCCACCTCAATGGCGCCGCGCTCCATGTAGCGCTGATAGGCCTCCAGGCCCAGAATTTCAAACAGGGCGTCATAAAGGGGGCGCAGATAGGGGTCCACCTTCTGGGCCATATCCCCGGGCAAAAAGCCCAGCTTTTCGCCCGCCTCAACGGCGGGGCGGGTGAGGATGAGGCGTTCCACCTCTTTGTTGCGCAGCGCCACAGCTGCCATCGCAACCGCCAGGTAGGTTTTCCCGGTGCCAGCCGGTCCCACGGACAGGGTCAGGCCATGATTGCGGATGGCCTGCACATAGCTGCTCTGCCCCGGGGTCTTGCACTTGATCTTCTGGCCCTTATAGGTGTAGGCGACCACTTCGCCTGCGCTGTCCCTGGCCTGGGCCAGGGTGCCCTGACGGGCCATTTGAATCAGATAGCGGATTTTGCCCGCGTCCAGATGTTCGCCCAGCTCGATGATGCGGAGCATTTCGGCGATGACCTGCTCCGCCGTCTTTATGTTTTCGTTTTCTCCGATGATCTGCAGCTCGCCGTCACGGAGGTAAACGTTGACAACCAGCTCCTCTTCCAGGGTGCGGATATTTCTGTCGTTGAGCCCAAACAGGGCCACACAACTGTCAAAGGTATCCAGTGGCATTGACAAGTGGTGCAACAACTCCTTTCCTTCGCCTGCGGTTTAGCGCAATTGGCGTATGCCCTATCATACACTTAAAGCGGATTATTCGCAAGAATCATCCCTTTTCAAACGTTATCGGGCCATGAAGGGGCATAAAAATTTTGCGCTTGCCAAGTGTTGGCGAATATGGTAGTATTTGCTTTGCTATTCTGGATGGTAGGAGGTGAGGAAAGTTGGCCAACATCAAGTCCGCGCAGAAACGCGTGCGCTCTGACAAGAAAAAGAATCTGCGCAACCGCATGGTGAAAACCGGCGTCAAAACCGCCGTTAAGAAGTATACAGTCGCCCTGGAAGGCGATCTGCAGGCGGCTCCGGCCGCGCTTCGCAGCGCGTCTTCCGCGCTTGACAAAGCCGTGTCCAAGGGCATCCTGCACAAGAACACTGCAAGCCGCAAAAAGGCACGCATGGCAAAGGCGCTGCACAAGGCCCAGGCCTGAACCAAACGAAACATGGGCACCAGAAAACGCCGCGAAAAAGCGGCTTTTTTGTGTTGCTCAGCTTTTCATCGCCCTGGCAATCTGCGCCGCCAGCTTCACGTTGTTGTAGACTAACTGGATATTGGCCTTCAGGGAAAGCCCGGAGGTCTGCTCCACCACCTTGGCCAAAAGGAAGGGCGTGACATCCTTGCCCGAGACGCCCTGCTTGTCAGCTTCCGCCAGCGCTGAGGCGATGACGCCGTCGATCATCTCCCGGGGCAGCGCGTGCTCCTGGGGAATGGGGTTGGTGATAAGCAGGCCGCCTGAAAAACCAAGGCTCCGCTGGGCTAAGATGATGGCGGCAGCGTCCTGGGGGCTGTCTGCGCGGTCAGTTAATTTAAAGCCGCTTTCCCTGGTGTAAAAGGCGGGCAGTTCATCCGTCTGATAGCCAATCACCGGCACGCCCTTGGTTTCCAGGTATTCCATGGTGAGGCCCAAATCCAGGATGCTCTTGGCGCCGGCGCATACCACGGCCACAGGCGTCTGGCTTAATTCCTCCAGGTCCGCAGAGATGTCCATGGTCTGCTCAGCGCCCCGGTGCACGCCGCCCACGCCGCCGGTGGCAAAAATGGGGATGCCGGCAAGGGCGGCCACGATCATGGTGGCGGCCACCGTGGTGGCACCGTCTTCCCGCCTGGCGATCAGAACGGGCAGGTCTCTGCGGCTGGCCTTGCGGACCGCCAGGCCTTTTTTGCCCAGGGATTCAATCTGGTCTTCCGTCAGCCCCGCGCAAAGCTTGCCGTCCAGCACGGCGATGGTGGCGGGTTCCGCGCCGTTTTCCCGGGCGATGCGCTCGCAGTTCAGCGCGGTTTCCACGTTTTGAGGGTAGGGCATCCCGTGGCTGATGATGGTGCTCTCCAGGGCGATCACGGGCTTATTGGATTCAAGGGCCTCTCTCACAGCAAGGGACAGGACTAAATGCTGATTCATTTCACACCTCCATTAATTTGCGGTTTAAGTGGTTTGCGGCGGACGAAAGGCCCATTTTGGCCGTGTCTTCCGCGGATTTCTTTAAGGCGATGCCTCTTGCAAGTCCCGCTGCCATGGCGTCCCCAGCGCCTGTTGAGGGAACGTTCAGCACCTTTTCAGGCGCCAGGCGGCCTGTGCCCGCGGCAGAGGCGAAATACAGCCCCTCCTGATCCAGGGAGATAAACACCTGACGAACACCCTGATCCAAAAACCAGTTTGCGGCCTCCGGGATGTCCCGGCAGCCGCTGAGCGCCAGCACCTCCAGGGCGTTTGGCTTGATGGCAAAAAGATCAGGCAGGATTGGCAGCAAACGGCGCCCCTTCTCCACGCTGACAGGGTCCGCCAGGATGGGGGCGCGGACGAGCCGGGGAAGCAGGCGGAGGCAATCCTCAGGCAGGTTGGCGTCCACGACACAGATATCATAATCCTTCTGAAGCGCTGCCTGATGGGCCATCAGGTGGGCGGAATCCAGATGTTCCATGGCCGCCATGTCGCTGATGGCGGCAGCCATTTTGCCGTCCTCCTGGTGTATGGCCATATAGGTGGGGGAGGGGCCGGGGAACTGATAAGCCAGGCTGGTATCAAGCCCCAGCGCCTGGCAGGCCTTGCGGGTGATGCCGGCAAAGGCATCGTTCCCGATGGCGGTCACAAAGGTGAGGCTGGCGCCGGACCGGGCCAGGTGGGAAGCGATGTTGAAACCCACGCCGCCCACAGACAGACGGATAGTCCCCGGCAGCGAATCCCCCGGATGATAAGCATTTTCAGGCGTCCCCAAAATATCCACGTTCATCCCGCCGACAACCAGAACCTTAAGCGCTTCATCCATGGATTTAACCCTCAACAAGCCCGTCCCCGATTAACATGCAGTCCCCGAAGCTGAAAAAGCGGTACTTCTCCTGAACTGCTTCCCCGTAGGCCCCAAGGGCCTCCCTGTGGCCCATAAAGGCGGAAACCAGCATTAAAAGCGTGCTCTCCGGCAGGTGAAAGTTGGTCAAAAGCATATCGCAGGCCTTAAAGCGATAGCCTGGTTTGATGAATATACCCGTCATGCCCTGGCCTGAATGGATCAGGCCCTGATCATCGGCCACCGTTTCCAGGGTGCGCAGGGTGGTGGTGCCCACACACAAAATCCGCCCCCCATTGGCCCGGGCCTGGTTGATGGCTGCCGCCGCCTCCGGGGAAACCTCGTAATATTCCTCGTGCATCACATGCTCGTCCAGGTTGTCCGTTTTTACCGGTCTAAAAGTGCCCAAGCCCACATGCAATAGGATGGGGATCAGCCGGGCGCCCCGGTTCTGAATATCCTTCAGCACCCGGGGGCTGAAATGCAGCCCCGCCGTAGGGGCGGCAGCGCTGCCGGAGAATTTCGCGTAGACGGTTTGATAGCGGCTTTTGTCCTCCAGTTTTTCATGGATATAGGGCGGCAGAGGCATCTGGCCCAGGCGGTCAAGCACCTCCTCAAAGACCCCCTCATAGAAAAACCGGACCATGCGCCCGCCAAAATCGGTGCTGCTTTCAACCACGGCTTTCAGAAGCCCATCACCAAAAGACAGACGGCTGCCTGATTTGAGCCGTCTGCCGGGGCGTACCAGGGCCTCCCAGCTGTCCTGACTGATGCGTTTGAGCAGCAAGACCTCACAGGCCAGGCCGCTGTCCTCCTTTTGGCCAATCAGCCTGGCGGGGATGACCTTGGTGTGGTTGATGACCACCGCGTCCCCGGGGCGCAGGTACTGGGGCAGATCCAGAAAGCGCCCATGGCGAAAAGCCGCATTTTGACGGTCACAGATCATCATGCGGCTTCCATCCCTTGGTTCCGGCGGGATCTGGGCGATCAGCTCCTCCGGCAGCTCATAGAAAAAATCATGGGTTTTCATCAAAGAAGGCCACCTGCTGGCTGGGAGGATCCTGCCTGCCCTCATCCCCGGGATAGGGGCGGTTTAAGTGCTGATAGGCGGAAATGGTGGCCACCCGCCCCCGGGGGGTGCGGTGGAGGAAGCCCAGCTGCAGCAGATAGGGTTCGTAGACATCCTCAATGGTCAGGGCGTCCTCCCCGGTGGAGGCGGCCAGGGTATCAAGGCCGACGGGACCTCCGGAGAATTTGTCAATCATGGTGAACAGCACCGTGCGGTCCACCCGGTCCAGGCCCAGCTCATCCACATCCAGCAGATTAAGGCCCTCGTTGGCCACCTGCCGGGTGATTTTGCCATCCGCCTTCACCTGGGCATAATCCCGCACCCGCTTCAGCATGCGGTTGGCGATCCGGGGCGTGCCCCGGCTGCGGCGGGCGATTTCGATAATTCCCTCCTCATCCGCCGGCATGTTGAGGATGGAGGCGGAGCGGTGGAGGATCTTCGCCAGATCCTCAGGGGAGTAAAGCTCCAGGCGGAAGGTCATCCCGAACCGGTCCCTCAGGGGGGCGGACAGCTGGCCCGCCCGGGTGGTGGCGCCCACCAGGGTGAAACGGGGCAGTTCCAGGCGCATGGAGCGGGCGGTGGGCCCTTTGCCGATCATGATGTCCAGGGCAAAGTCCTCCATCGCCGGGTACAGCACCTCTTCCACCGCGCGGGAAAGGCGGTGGATTTCATCAATAAAAAGAACATCCCCCGCGTTTAGGTTGGTGAGGATAGAGGCAAGATCCCCCGGCCTGTCGATGGCAGGGCCGGAGGTGACGCGGATATTCTGCCCCATCTCCGCTGCGACAATGCAGGCCAGGGTGGTTTTGCCAAGGCCGGGCGGGCCGTATAGCAACATATGGTCTAAGGCGTCCCGGCGCTTAAGCGCCGCCTTGATATAGACGTTCAGGTTTTCCTTGACCTTGTCCTGTCCCACATATTCCCGCAGCACCCGGGGACGCAGGGAGATGTCATTCTCCCGGTCCTCCTCCCGCTGGCCTGTCATCATCAAGCGATCATCCTGCATGGCTTACCCTTTCATCATCCCGCGCAAGGCCAGGCGCACCAGGTCGTCCGCCTTGTCGCCGGCGCCCTGCTGGTGGGCCTTGGAGACAGCCATGGCGGCCTCAGACTGGGTATAGCCCATGCCTTGAAGAGCCAACAC
>DAISYX010000082.1:0-8455 GCA_036825095.1 Clostridia bacterium
TTGAAAAGCCACCCACGCTTCACTATGGTTCCGCCCCTAAAAGCTACGAATTGGCCGCGCCCTATCTGTCTATCAGCCTAAACGGCGATCGCTTTCCCGTCATGGATCATTTTTGTGAAGGGTATCCTGAAGGCGACCGGAGGATTCATTGTCTAAGGCTTTTCTCGCTGGAAGCCCCTCTGCCTGATCAGGCCGTCCTCACCTTTCACGCTGACTACAACTCCGACACCCGGCAGCATGACAGCGCTCTTTCCGTTCAGATCGACCAAAGCCGGGCCAGTGATCCCACTGTGGGCCATGATATCGACCTTCCCATCAGCCTCAGCTATCACCGTACGCCCGGCCAAAAGACGGACTTTCAGTTCACGATCAAGCGCGTATCCTTTGGCCCTTTTGGGAACCGCATCCATCTGATCATCAGGGATTCCGGACAGGACAGCGGCATCCTAAGCCTTTATTTGAAGGATGACAAAGAAAGAACCCTCCCCATCTGGAGGATGCGCAATATAACCCACTCCCTCGCCAGCCCCTTAAACCCCGTGGACATGCATAACGAGATCTGGTTCTTTGGGGGCGAAGACGCGGAAAGCCTGGCCCTGGTGCCCATAAAAACCTCGGAGCAGACGACCCCTACTCTGCCCTTTTACAGCCTGGCCATGGACAGCGCCTTTCCGGTCACGCTGCCGCTTGAGAACGGATCAAGCCTCACCGTCAAGGGCGTTCAGGTGGAGGAAAGCGGTTTCACCATCAGCTACACCGCCTCCATCGCCTTTGAGGCGAATTTCCGGCCCGGCGACAGCCAGGGCCAGGAACTTAGGGATCTGTATTATGTAGGCGCCAACTCCTATGACCTGCCGTCTGAGACCCTCCTGGCCCAGGGCCTGTGGATGAGCGAATACAAGGGGCAGCCTATAAAAAGGGTGAGCGAAAAGGAACTCAGCACCTTCACCAGCCTTTTGGTCTCCTCCTATGCCCAGAAAGATGAAATGCCTGTGCCGGAGCTTATGGTCACCGTTCCGCTTAAATAGCTCCCGGCCATCATAAAAAGGGGGGGTGCCCCTTTGCGCGGCATCCCCCGGTTTGTTGTTCACTTTCCTATTCCGGTTTGAGCTTCACCTCTTTAATCTCCCGCAGCCAGGTGTTGTCAGGCTCTTCCCGCATCCAACTGCCGTCTGGCCGCACCTCCCAGTTGCTGATCTGAATGCTAAGGCTGTATTCCCGGGCCTTTGGCGCGCTGATCACAAAGCTGTAGATGATCCGGCCATCCGGGAGGTAGCCGGTCTCGCCGCCTATGGCATCCCCCTCCAGCACCTGGCCGTCAGCATAGACCTCCACAGGGACAGCCTTGGGCAGGATAATCCTTGCGCCGCGCTCTTGCGCCGTCTGGGCGATGGACCGGGCCCCCGCAGGCACCTCCTGGCCATGGTAGCGATTATAGCCATAGGCTTCATCAAGGCTATAGTCCTCCAGGAGAAACACGATGTTCTTTCCCTCAAGGGGGCTGATGGTAATAGCGCCATAGAGGGTGTTGTCCATCAGTTCATTGTCCTGGGATTTTTCCACATAGACGGCGTCCTGCAGGTGATATTGCACCTCTCCCAGCACCCAGGTCTCATCGACCGGCATCCGGATGCCGCCTTTCATATCCGCTTCATAACGCTGGCCTTCTTTTTCTCCATAGATCCAGCTGAAAAAATCGATGGTGGGAGACACAATGGCGGCAATTGCCAGCCCCGCCGCGGCGATCAAAACGAACACCAGCGCCAGGGACAGGGGTTTTCTTTTCATAGTTTTCTCTCCTTGTGCCGTTTGCAGCACATTCTCCACATGCCGCGCTTCTGTTTTAAGAGAAGAAAGGCGGCGGTCCATGGCTTGTCTCAGGTTCTTTTCATTCATCCTGATACCACCCTTCCAGTTCAGCCTTCAGCTTTTGCCGGGCCGTTTTGAGCCGCAGATACACGGTGGGGACGGCGATACGAAGCGCTATTGCCACCTCTTTGGCGCTCATCCCCCAATAATAGCTCAGCAGAATCACGCTCTTGTACTTCCCGGGCAAGGCCATGACGGCGGTGATCAGCGTGTCATCGGCCAAAAGCGGCGGCGTCTGCGCTTCCGGCAGGTCATCCAGGCTGACCTTGCGCTCCACTTGGCGAAACCAAACGCCGCGGCGCATGTCCTTGCAGGTATTGATGGCAATGCGGGTAAGCCAGGTCTTTTCCCCGGCCTGGCCGCGGAAGCTACCCCTGGCTCTCCAGGCTTTCAGAAAAGTTTCCTGCATGGCATCTTCCGCCAAATGCGCGTCAGCCAGATACACAAAGCAGGTGCGGTACACATCTGTGCCAAAGCGCGCCATCAGCTCCCTGAGGTCCGTTTCCGCCGCCTGTTCCGCTTCCATCCGCTTCACCTCCTGCTCATTAGACGCAAAGCAGACCTTGTTTTATATATTTGTGAAAAAAATTAAATGACGCGCTGCCAGCACGCCGGATGCCCCAGGCATGCCGGCAGGCAAAAAAACCAGGTTAGACGCAGAAGTGCAGCATGCGCAGGATCTCGTAGTAGTCCTCCGTTTCAAAGGCCAGGGTGTGGCTGTCAAGCGCCTTCATACCGGGATAGAAACCCGACCGGTGGGCGCGCTGCATCTCCCTGAAGCGTATTTCCGCCCGAAAGGTTTTGGGCAGCGTCAAGAGGTTCTCCTCCAGGCCGCTTTTTAGCGCCCTGGCCACGCCCTCCCGGATGCGCTTCACCGCCTCGTCCGGGTGAATGCTGTGCACAGCGCCCCCTTGGGCCTTGTTCACCGGCACGGTAGCCAGCGCGGGGATCACGCCCTGCATCCGCTGGCAGACGCCCTCATCCCCCGTGATAAGCGCCAGGGGCACGCCATAAAGGGCCGCGGCATAGGCGCTGACCAGCGCCTCGCTCACCAGCTCCCCGTTTAAGGTAAACCAGATCAGGTTGGTATCCAGCGTGTGGGACAGGGGGTTGCTGCCGGTGCCCGCCGCATCGTGATATCCGGTGAAGACAGCGGCGGTAAAGCCCTGATCAATCCCGTGCATCATGCAAAGGGGGTCCTGCGCCCAGCCGCGGATCAGCTCCACCTGGGGCGGCAGCAGGTTTGGGTCGATGTTGCGGGCGCTGTCATGGGCGTCCCGCACCAGGATATATTCAAAGCCCGCTTCCAGCGCCCCCTGGCAGGCGGCGGCCACCTCCCGGCTCATCTGCCGGGCAAAGGCCTGGTAATCCGGCCGGTTCTTGCTGGTCTCATCCCAGTGGGCGATGCCGCAGCTGCCCTCAATATCCGCTGAAATATATAGTTTTTTCATGATTCCCCTCCTGTGAATTGATAGCTGCCCTCCAGCAGAATGTTTTGCCCATTCACCTTCATTTCCACCGGTTCCCCGGACAGAAGCTTAAGGCGCCCCCGGGTTTTATTTATCTCAAGGCGGATCACCCGGCCCCGGTAGGTGAAGGAAAAGGCGTAGCCCGCCCATTCCTGGGGCAGATAGGGAGAAAGGCTAAGCCCCCCTGCCGTGCGCATGCCCGCAAAGCCCTGGACAATCGCCAGCCAGGCCCCCGCCATGCTGGTCACATGCAGACCGTCCGCGGTGTCCCGGTTCACATCGTCCAAATCCAGCCGTGCGGTGCGCAGGTAAAGCGCCATGGCCCGTTCCCGGTAGCCAAGCTCTGAGGCCAGCACGCTGTGCAGGCAGGGGGAGAGGCTGGATTCATGCACCGTCAGGGGCTCATAAAAGTCAAAGTTGCGCCGCTTTGTCTCCCTGTCATACAGGTGGCCCAAAAAGTACAGGCCCTGAAGCACATCCGCCTGCTTGATAAAGCAGGAGCGCAGGATTCTGTCCCAGCTCCAGCGCTGGTTTAAGGGGCGCTCCCCCGGGGGAATCTGGCTTGCGGGCGTCAACTCCTTGTCTAAAAAGGTATCGTGCTGGATGAAAATGCCCTTTTCCTGATCCTCCGGATAGTACATCCTGGCGCTGATGTCCCGCATCCGCCGGGCTTCAGAAGGGCTGATGCCAAGCGCCAAGGCCCGCTGTTCCCCCGCTTTTTCCAGCGCCTCCAGGAAAAAATCCAGGCACCAGGCGGCGATGCGGTTGGTGTACCAGTTGTTGTTCACGTTGTTCTCATACTCGTTGGGCCCGGTGACGCCGTGGATCATATAGCGCCCGGTGCGGGCGTTTTCATGCACCCGGCCCGCCCAGAAGCGGGCGATGCCCAAAAGCACCTCCAGCCCCTGGTTTATCAGATAGCTTTCGTCCCCGGTATAGACGGTGTAGTGCCAGATGGCGTGGGCGATGGCGCCGTTTCGGTGGATTTCCTCAAAGGTGATCTCCCACTCGTTGTGGCATTCAATGCCGTTGAAGGTGACCATGGGAAAAAGCGCGCCCGGCAGCCCCTGCTGCCTGGCGTTGTGATAGGCGCCAGGCAGCTGCTCATGGCGGTAGCGCAGCAGCTTAAGCGCCGCTTCCTGTCCCAGGGTGGCCAGGATGACGGGAAAGCAGTAGGCCTCGGTGTCCCAGTAGGTTGCGCCGCCGTATTTTTCCCCGGTGAAGCCCTTGGGGCCGATGTTCAGCCGGGCGTCCTCCCCGGTATAGGTGGAAAACAGGTGGAAGAGGTTAAAGCGGATGCCCTGCTGGGCGGCCTCATCCCCCAGGATCTCCACATCCGCCGCCGCCCATTTCCGCCGCCAGGCGGCCAGGTGGGCGGAAAGCAGGCCCTCGAAACCCGCCCGGGCCTGGGCCTCAGCCAGCCCCCGGGCCGTCTCGGCCAGGGCATCCATGGGGCCGTCCCGGTCCGTAAAGAGGCAGACCAGCTTCTTAAGCTCCGCCGTCTCCCCGGCTTGCAGCTCTTTTACAAAGCCGCTTTCCGCAAAGCCCGGCTCCTGCCGCCCGCCCGTGGGGCGCATATCCGTCTGCGCCACATAAGCGCCGGCCACGGAAAACCGGGGCACATCAAAGGGGTTTTCCCGGGTGCGGCAGAGAAGCCAGCCCGCCTTTTCCCCCGCGCCGCCGTCCAGCTGCTCCCAGAAAACCTCGTCGTAGTTGCTGTCCTCATTGTGCACCCGGCCATCCAGATAAGCCGCGATCTCCACCCGGGCGGGGAAGCTGCACATCACCTCAAAGCGTAAGGCCAGCAAATGCTTTTCATCCATGGACACAAAGCGCAGGGCGCGCACCGTCACCTCGCCGCCCCCGCACATCAGGCGCATCTCACGGCTTAAGGTGCCCTGCTGCATGTCCAGCACCCGCCGGAAGGATAAAACCTGGTTTTTCCCCGCGTCCAGCGTCTCGCCGTTGATTTTTACGCGAAGGCCGATCAGGTTCATCGCGTTGATGGCCTTGCCGAAATACTCGGGATAGCCCACCTTCCACCAGCCCACCCGGGTTTTGTCCGGAAACCAGACGCCGCCGATGTAGCTGCCCCGGTGGCTGTCCCCGCTGTAGTCCTCCTCCAGGTTGCCCCGGTGGCCCATATAGCCGTTGCCCAGGGAGAGCAGGCTTTCCGCAAAGCGCATGTCCCCGGGGACAAGGGCGGTTTCAATCACCTGCCAGGGATGAATTTTAAATCGGCTGCGCATCGCACCCTCCTTATACGTCCCGCCGGGAAAAGGCCCAGGCCCCAAGGCCCGCCAGCAACAGGCCCAGGGGCAGCCCTAAGGCGCACAACATCAGGGCCCCGGGGCGGGTGATCAGCTCCTGCCCTTTAAAAAGGGAAAAAGGCGTTAAGTACCCAAGCCAGCGGGGCCAGCCTGTCAGCCGGGAGGCCATCATAAAGCCCACGAACAAAAGCCCTAAAAAGCCGCCCAGGCGCCTGGCGCTGGCAGGCCCAGGTGAGGCGGCCGCCACCCAGGTCATCCCCCCTGCCACCGGCAGGGCGGAGAGCATCAGGCCCAGCGCCAGGCGGATCAAAGCGGAGAAATCCGCCTGTCCTCCCAGAAAAATGAACACCCCCGCCGCCTGCCCCATAAGCACCGCCAGGCAGATCAGCAGCGCCTCCAGCGCCAAAAGCCAGAAAAGCGTCATCAGCACCGCGGCCCTTCGGTGGGGCGCCGCCAGGCGCTGGGCCATGCGGCCATCGCCCAGGGGCCGGGCGATCAGCCTTAGAGAAAGGGCGTGGGCGCTTAAGATGAAAATCACCGGCAGCAAAAACCCGCTTTGCAGCCCCATCAGATGAACCGGCAGATTGGCGCTGCCCCCATAGCCAAGCAGGCGCGTAAGCAGGGGCAGCTCCTCTGAAAAGAGCCGCAGCTGCGCCTGCATCTCCGGCTGATACAGCCACACCCCCAAAAGCCCCATAACCAGGGCAAAAACCAACAGCCCCAAAAGCCGGCGCAGCAATGATTTGAGTTCAAACACAAACAGCGCGGGAATCATACAACATCATCCCCGTGGAACCGAAGGAAGCTTTCCTCGCTGTCCTCCCGGCCCCCCACCAGATCAAGCACGGTGTATTTGCTCAGCGTCTGGATCAGCACCTGGGGGCTGGCGGGGATTGCCACCAGCGCCCGGGAGCCGATCACCTCCACCGCCGTCTCCCACTCCGCGGCAAAGGCCGCCGCCTGGGCCGCATCCTTAAAGGTGATGTGGTACACCTTCTGGCGGGTGAGGGCCAGGGCCTCCACCGGCTGGGACAGCACCAGGCGCCCCTGGCGGATGATGGCCACCTGGCTGCAGGTGCGCTGCACCTCTTCCAGCACCCGGGAGGTGATCAAAAGGGCCTTCCCCTCCCCCCGGCGCTCTCGGATCAGGTCGCCAAGGGCATTTTTATCCATGGGGTCAAGCCCATGGAACGGCTCGTCCAAAATGGTGACCTGGGCATCCGTCATCAGGGCCGCCATCAGGCCCAGCTTCTTGCGCCCCGCCTCCCCCAGGCGCCGTGCCTGGCCGGTGAGGCGGATGTCCAGCCGCTCCGACAGGCGGCGCGCCTTCTCAGGATTATAGCCGCCGTGGTATTTCGCCTGGAAGCGCAGCCAGCTGTCCGCCGTGGCCCGGGGCTCAATGGCGGGCTGGGCGGCGGCATAGGCCACCTCCCGCTGGATTTCGTGGCGCTTATAAAAACAATCCTGATCAAAAATCCTGGCGCTTCCCGCGTCCGGACGGCAAAAGCCCATCAGCAGCCGCACCAGGGTGGACTTGCCCGCGTCCGTAGGCCCCAACACGCCCAGGGCCTCCCCGGCGGCCACATTTAGGGAAAGGCCCGCGATCCCGCCGCCCTCCTCATAGGATTTGCTCAGCTCCTCACAGCGTATCAATCCCCTGACCCTCCTTAGCCCTGTTGCGCTCACGCCTTCGCACAAACTCCGCCGTCAGCTGATAAATCACCGCCACCAGCGGGATGAAAAGCAGCATCCCCGCGATGCCAAACATGCCCCCGCCCAGGGTGACCGCCACCAGCACCCAGATGGAGGGGATGGCGACAGCCCCGGACATGATGCGGGGATAGATCAGGGAACCCGTCAGCTGCTGCACAATCAAAAACGCCAGCAAAAACCAGCCCGCCTGGGACGGATCCGCCGTGAACACCAGAAGCAATCCCAAAAGCCCGGAGATATAGGGCCCAAACACCGGGATAAAGCCGGCCACAAAGGTGATCAGCCCGATTAAAACCGCATAGGGAAAGCCAAACAACGCCAGCACAGCGATGGTGAGGGCGGAGGAGATCAGCGACTGGAGCAGCTGCCCGCCGATGAAGTTGGAATAGGAGCCCACCAGCATCGCCACCAGGCGCTGCACAAAGGCGGACGGACCGGGCGGCAGAAGGGCTGTTAAAAGGCGGCTGAGCTGCCCTTTGATGCGCTCCTTTGAAAACAGCAGGTAAATGGCAAACACCAGGCCGATCACCAGGTTGAGCACGAACTGGGCGGCGGAGATCACCACCCCTGAGGTGCTGCTGAGGCCGCCGATCAAGAGCTGATAGGCCCGCTGGAACAGATCCCTGACGCCGCTTTCATCCGCCTCCGCCAGCCCAAGAGAGCTTCTGATCTGCATGTTGCTCTGGCTCAGCCACTCCTCCAGGTCCCGAAGCATCCCCGGCACCGCCTCGATCAGCCGCTCCACCGCCACGATCACCTCAGGGATGATAAATACCATCAGCATCGCCACCACCGCCAGCACCAGCAGCACAGACAGCGTCAGGCTGATGCCCCGGCGCAGTTTGAACAGCAGCGCGTTTTCCCGGAAAGTCCCCAGGCGCCGCTCAATAAAGCCCATGGGCAGGTTGATCACCAGGGCCAGCACAGCGCCGATAATGAAAGGGGAAATGATGGTGATCAGCGCCTGAATCAGCCCGATCACCGCATCAAAGCGGTACAGCAGGAAGGCAAAGAGCATCAGCCCTATCACCAGCCCCAGATCCCTTCTCTTCAGGCCGCGCACACAGCTCACCCCCCGTTTTTGGGCAGTATAGCAATTCCCCTGTCTTCCTTCAAGGAAAATCATGGGAGGGC
>DAISYX010000083.1:0-8398 GCA_036825095.1 Clostridia bacterium
TTCAAGAGCTTTCAGCCCTGCGCCAGGAGGCGGACGCCCGCATCCGGCTGATGCAGCTGGCGGATGCGGAGGGCTACCTGGACATCGCCGACGGGGAGGCGCTGGCCCGGACGCCTGAGGCCTGCCTGCAGGAGAAAGTCCGCCTCATTGGAGACATCCTAAGGGTGGAGGAAAGAGCGGAAGGCTTCAGGTATTTCCTGTCCCTCCGGGAGAACCCGGGCCGGATTTTTCTGGTGGACTATGTCATAAAGGAGGATCATCCCCTGCTGCTGGCGGGGGATGAGGTGGTTGTTCACGGCGTGTTTGAGGGGCTGATGCCCTTTTCGGAGGAGGACCCGCTTACAAGCGGTGCCCCGGTGGTCGCAGCCCGGCTGGTGGCGCCCCGGGTGGCGGAGGCGGCTTTGCTTGCGGCCCCGCCTTATGCCGCCACCAAGGCAGACCCCGCCCCCCTGGGGGTGACGGCCCGGTATGATGGCTCCTACTGGTCGGGCTATGCGGCGTTTGAGATGGAGATGCTCCACGCCCTAAGGGGCGCCGCGGCCCTCAGCTGGGCCCAGGAGCTGACCAAGTACAACGTCACCCCGCTTAAGACCCAGGAATACCTGCTGATCTGGATCCGGGTGAAGGCGCAAAGCGCGCCCGGGGGCAAGGCGGAAATCAGCGAAGGGGATTTCAACTTCGTCAGCGCCAGCGGCCGGGAGTATCTGCCCCACTATCTGCTCAACGCCACAGAGCCCCTGGGCAACCTGTATGAGGGCGGAGAGCAACGGGCGCTGATCGCCTGCATCATCGACAAGGGGGACCAGCCCCTGGTGGTCTATCAGCCCCGGTCGGAAAGCCCCCTGTGGTTTGACCCCAACAGCCGGCATGTGACGGATCTGTCCGGCCAGGCATTTAGCGCTATCCCACTAAACGCCAGCGCCCCGGAGGTGGTGCGGATGAAGGCGCTTTTGGCTGAGATGGGCTTTTTAAAGAAGCTGGACACAGGGGATAAGTTCACCTCCGGGCTTAGCAGCGCGCTGAAGGAATACCAGAGGGCCATGGGCCTTGACCCCAGCGGAAAGGCGGATGAGATAAGCCAGCGGCTGCTGCTCTCCGGCGCTTATCCGCCGGGCCTGTAAGGGAAAAGGCGATGAAAAGAGGGATTATCCTCACGGTGCTGGCGCTTTGCCTGTGCCTTGCCGCCCTGGCCCAGGGGCTGCCCCGGCCCACAGGGCCAGGGGATCAGGGCGTGCATGTGCTGGCCCTGCAGGCGCAATTGCGCCTTCTGGGCTATGACCCGGGGGAGGCGCAGGGCGCCTACACCTGGGAGACGCTGCGGGCGGTAATGGCCTTTCAGAAGGACCAGGGGCTAAGGGCGGATGGCCGGGCCGGGCGGGACAGCCTGCTGGCGCTGTTTGGAAAGGAAAAGGACAGCCAGGGCCAGACGAAGATGCCCTACTGGTACGGCGGGGGCAGCGATATCATCCCCTGGGGCGCGGTGTTTTTGGTGCAGGATGTGGCCACGGGCCTCACCTTCTCCGCCCAGCGCATGGGGGGATACAGCCACCTGGACGCGGAGCCGCTGCATCCCTTTGACACCGCCGCCATGTTTTTGGCCTACGGAGGCCAGTGGAGCTGGGACCGCAGGCCGGTGTTGCTTCAGTTTGAAGGAAGGGTGATTGCCGCCTCCATGAACGGCATGCCCCACGGCTTCAGCGCCATCAAGACCAACGGCATGCCCGGGCATTTCTGCATCCACTTCTTTGGCAGCCGGGGGGACGGCTCCCAGCGCGTCAGCGACAGCCACCAGGCCTGTGTGGTGGAGGCGGCCCGCGCCAGCTGGCAGAAGCCCTAAGAAAAACAAAACAATCAAACACAAAAAAGCGCCACCGGGGTTTTTCCCTGCGGCGCTTTGGGCCTGGCGCTTATTCCGTCCCCTCCCGGGTGTTTTGTCTCAGCGCCCGCTCCATGTCCCGCTTGGCGTCCCGGTCCGCGATGTCCTCCCGCTTGTCATGCAGGCGCTTGCCTCGGCACACGCCCAGCTCCAATTTCATCCGGCCATCCTTCAGGTAGATTTTAAGGGGAATCAGCGTCATCCCCTGGCGCATCACCTGGGCCTGAAGCTTTCTGATCTCGCTTTTGTGCAGCAGCAGACGCTTGGGCCTTAGGGGATCGGTGTTGAAGATGCTGCCCTGCTCATAGGGGCTGATGTGCATCCCCTCCACCCAGACCTCCCCATCCTTGATCCGGGCGTAGGATTCCTTCAGGTTCACCCTGCCCTGGCGCATGGATTTGACCTCGGTGCCCTTTAGCTCAATGCCGCACTCGTAACTCTCCTCCACGAAGTAGTCATGGCGGGCGCGGCGGTTGTCGGCTATGGGCTTGATGCCTTTGGTTCTCATGTCTCTCCGCTCCCTCCTTCCTGCACAAGCAGTGTATCCCCTCGGTCACGCCTTGGCAAGGAAGCGCCAAAAGCCAGGCGGATGGGGGCTGACTGCGTCACCTGGATGGCTTTCTGCCAGTGGAGCAGATACAGCCAGGCCTCCTTGACCGCAAGGCCCGTGATCTCCTTTAGGGCGCGCATGTACCAGCGCATCTGGGCGGTGTATTTGTTCAGCAGGTCATCAGGCTCCCCCCGGTCGGTCTTGAAGTCCACCAGCACCCAGCCCTCCTCCTCCAGAAAACAGGCGTCCAGCACCCCTTGCAGAAGCATCCCCCCTTCCACCTTCAGCGTAAAGGGCCACTCCCTATGCTGCTGGGCGCTTTGGCCCATGCGCCGGGCCAGGGGGCTTTGCATGAAGGCGGAGATGGCCTTCAGGTCAAGGGCCGCCTGCTCCTTTTGGCGCAGCAGGCCCCGGGCGGTGAGCTTTGTGAGGGCCTCCTGCAATTTTTCTTTAAGGGCCGGGCCCTCAAGCGCGTAAAAATCGGCGGGGTTAAGGGCTCCCAGGGCCCGGTGGGTGGCGATGCCCCGCTGGGCGGCGCTTAAGGGCTTGTCATCCCGCAGCTGGGGCAGGGGGGCCAGGGGCAGCGGCAGCACCACCTCCCGCCGCTTGGTGGCGGGGGTTTCCTCCTCCTCTTCCGCAAGGCTGCCCAGGCGGCCTGTGATCAGCGCCGTCACCGAGCTTTTCAGCGGCAGCTGGGGCGCCCTGGGGGCCTCCTCAAACAGGGCGCGGATTTCATCAGAGGGCGCGCCCTGGGGCAATTGGGCCCTGGGGGCCTCTGCCGCCTGGCCTGCCGACGGCAGGCTGTCAATCCCCCGGTGATAGATCATCCAGCGGCTGCCCTCTTTTTCAAAGGGGCTGTCCTGCCCTGATGCCACGGCCTCATACAGACAGGGCCCGATCCAGTCCAGCATGCTGGCGGCGCTGCCCACCGCGTAATCGCTTTGCGGGCGGGCCCAGCGGGAGAGCAGCGCATCCGGACTTGAGGCGGAAGCCACAAGGATCAGCCGTTCCCGGGCGCGGGTCATGCCCACATAGAGGAGGCGGGCCTCCTCGCTCATCTCCTCCCGGTTTTTTCTGGCCTTGATGGCCCGGGTGGCGAAAGTGTCCTTCTTCAACCGCTCTTGGGGTTTAACCAGGGTGAGGGCCAGGCCGCTGTGGGCGTCCAGAAACAGGGGAGAAGGGCTTCTTTTTCTCTTGAACTCCGCCGCCAGATCTGGCAGGAACACCACCGGGAACTCCAGCCCCTTTGAGGCGTGCAGGGTCATCACCCGCACCACGTCCTCCTGCTCGCCCAGGCTGGCGCTGCGCTGGCGGCCCGCCTTCCCGGCGGCGTCCGCCCGCTTGATAAAGGCGCTGAGGGTCTGGGGCTCCGGCGCCGGGGCCGCCAGAGAGGCCAGCATGCGCAGGTTGGCCCGGCGCAGCTCCCCGTCCGGCCGGGCGCCGGCCAGGGTATACAGGCCTGATTCCCGCAGCAGGCGGCGCACAAAGCGCTCAAGGGGCAGGTTTTCCGCCAGGAAGCGCCACTGGGCCAGCTGCCGGGAGGCGGCCTTCACCTGGGGATTCTCCTCCGCCATGGCGAAAAAGTTCTGGTGCAGCGGCGCCCGGCTGTCCAGGTTGTGCTCCCTGAGGGCGGCCAGCTGCCCGGGGCCAAAGCCAAAGGCCGGGCAGGCCAGGGCCGCCAGCAGGGATTCGTCATCATAGGGGTTGTCCAGCACCCGAAGCAGGTTTAAGGCGTCCCGCACCTCCGCCAGCTCGTAAAAGCCGGCGTCCGCCTCCGAATAGGCGGGGATGCCCGCCTCCCCCAGCACCCGGATTAAGGCCTTGGCCCGGCGCACGCCGCTGCGCAGGAGAACCGCGATATCCTGAAAGCGGACAGGCCTGGGGCTGCCCTTCTCATCCGGGATGGTCTCCCGCCTGAGGGCCAGGATGCGCTGGGCGATCAGCCGGGCCTCATAATCAAAGGCGCTGTCAAGAAGGTCGGGCGGGCTGTCCTCCGGGGCCTCATCCTCCTCCCAGAGATCGTCTTCAGGCGCATCCCCGGGGATGGTGGGCTGGCTGCGGTCAATCAGCCAGAGCTCCACCGGCTCCCCGCCCGGGGTGTCCCGGCCGGGGGCGAGGCGGGCTTCCTCATCGTAGTTGATCTCCGTGACGCCCTCCCGCATGGTGTTTTGAAACACCAAATTGGTGGCGTGGAGGATGTTGGGCTGGGAGCGGAAGTTCTCACTGAGGGGGATCAGACGCTCCGATGACTTCTCATCCCTTGAAAACTGATGATAATGAGCCAGAAACAGGCTGGGATCCGCCAGGCGGAAGCGGTAGATGCTCTGCTTCACGTCCCCCACCATAAAAAGCGCGTTGCGGTTGTCGTGCAGCCGGCGGATCAGGGCCTCCTGGATGTGGGAGATGTCCTGATACTCATCCACGAAGATGGCGTCATAGCTTCCCGCCGCCTCCCGGGCCACATCCGGATGGCTCAGGGCCTTCAGCGCGAAGTGCTCCAGGTCGTTATAGTCCCAGAGGGCGGCGTCCGCCTTCAGCTGCTGGTAGCGCTCGTGCACCTCCCGGACAAGGCGGGCCAGCGCCCGGGCGGAAGGCTTGGTGAGGGCCATTTCCTCAGCCCACAGGGCGGCCTCCGCCGCGTCCCCGGGCAGGAGGGCCAGGGCCTCCTGAACCGCCTTTTTGGCCGCGTCCCTAAGGGCCTTGGCCTGGCTTGCCAGCTCCGGGTCCTCCTCGCCCTTGCCCCGGGTGGACAGGCGGGAAAAACTGGGGGCAGGGAGGGGGCTGCCCTCAGGGGAAGCCAGGGCGGCAAGGCAGCCAGATATCAGCGCCCGGTCGTCCTGAAGGGCGTCCAGATAGCGGGCGGGGCCGGAGGGGCGAAGGCAGAGGGCCTCCGCCTCCTGGATCAGGCCCTGGGCCCCTGTGAGGCGCAGCTGGGCCTCCCGGCGCATCGCCCGGCCCCAGGGGTGGGCCCAGAGGCCCTGGGCGTCCGGGTAATGCAGGCTGGTCTCAAGCCAGCCCCAGGGGTCCGCCTGGGCCATCAGAAAGGTGTGCAATGCCCCCGCCATCTGGATGATCTCCGCATCCTTGAAGCGGTCGATGAGGTTTTGGTCGTCCTCCCCCGGGTTTTCATACAGGGCGTTTAAGGACTCCTCCAGCGCCCGGTCAAAAAGAGACCGGGCCACCTGCTCATCCGCGATGCGGGAGCTGGCGTCCGTCTGGGCGGCGTGGAAGTAGCGTTTCACCAGCTTGCTGCAAAAGGCGTGCAGCGTGGTGACGTCCGCCCGCTCCACCAGGGCCAGCTGGCGGATGAGCCTAGGGTGACTGGCGGCCTCCTCCTCCAGTTTTTTAAGCAGGCGGCCCCGCATCTCCCCGGCCGCGGCGTTGGTGAAGGTGAGGATCAAAAGCCGGTCCAGGGAGTAGCCCTCTTTGAGCAGGTCCAGCACCCGGGCGATCAGCACGCTGGTCTTGCCGGAGCCTGCGGCGGCGGAAACCAGCACCCGGGGGTTGCGGGCGTCAATGGCAAACTGCTGCTGGGGGGTCCATCTGGGCATGGCCTTCTCCTTTATCCGGTGGTCACATAAAAACGCTGCCTGTATCATAAGGCAGCGGCTGCGTTTGGACAAGGGGGCGGTTTACCATTGCACCGGTATTCCCGGCGCTAAAAAAAGAGCCGCCGCTGGGTGGCGGCAGCCCGGTTTGAAGGAATTGCCCCGGCTTACTTGGTGCCAAACAGCCGGTCGCCCGCGTCCCCCAGACCTGGGACGATGTAGGCGTTGGGGTTGAGCTCCTCGTCATAGGCGGCGCAGTAGATCTTCACGTCCGGGTATTCCCGGGAGATGCGCTCCAGCCCCGCCCGGGCGGCCACGATGCACACCAGGCGGATGTCCGAGCAGCCCCGGTCCTTGAGGATTTTAAGGGCGGCGGAGATGCTGCCCCCGGTGGCGAACATGGGGTCCAGCATGATGACGGTGCTCTCCGCGATGTCCGAGGGGAGCTTGCAGTAATACTCCACCGGCTCGCAGGTGTCATGGTCCCGGTAGAGGCCGATGTGGCCCACCCGGGCGTTGGGCAAAAGCTGCTGGATGCCGTGCACCATGCCGATGCCAGCCCTAAGGATAGGCACCAGGGATACTTTTTTGTCTGAGAGCACCTTGGTTTTCGCCCGGGCCATGGGGGTTTCAATCTCCACCTCCACCAGGGGGAAATCCTTGGTGATCTCATAGACCATCAGCATGGACAGCTCGTCCAGCAAGTCCCTGAAATCCTTCATGGAGGTGGTTTTGTCCCGCAGCAGGGAGACCTTGTGCTGAATCAGCGGGTGTTCGAAGATGAAGACGTTCTTGTGCATCACTACCCTCCGTCTGCGCCATGTTTTCTGTTTCCAAGGAAAGATTCTACATCAGACAGTCTGCCCTGTCCAGCGCGGGGCGGCAATTTGTCTGTCCGGAGCGTTTTTTTGACCGCGGATGCCAGTGGTTTGAGCAAAAAAAGGAAGCGCCTGTGATGGGCGCTTCCTGAGGCTTTGGGCCCTCAGGCCCGCTTCAGCTGAACTTTTTGCCAGAGCATGACGCCCGCGATGAGCACGGCGCCCGCCAGGTCCGTCACCAGGCCCGGGATGATCAGCAGAAGGCCGCCGGCCAGGGCCATCAGCTGCTGGATGATGTTTAAGCGGCTCTCCCAGAACTTCTCCACCGCCATGCCGATGCCAAACATGCCCACCAGGGCGGTGATGGCGATCTGCACGATTTCGTACCACTGGGCGTTGAGCATGAGCATCTGGGGGCTGTAGACGAAGATGTAGGGCACCAGGAAGGCGGCGATGGCAAGCCGGGTGGCCTCGATGCCGGTTTTGAGCGGGTCGGACTTGGCGATGGCGGCCCCCGCCATGGCGGCCAGCGCCACCGGGGGGGTGATGTCCGCGATGATGCCGAAATAGAAGGTGAACAGGTGGGCCGGCAGGATGGCATAGGCGGGGTTTAAGGCGTTAAGCGCCCCGTAGACATCCGGCAGATAAGCGGCCAGCGCCCGGGCTACCACCGGGGCCATGATGGTGGAGGTGATGAGATAGTTGGCCGTGGTGGGCACCCCCATGCCCAGGATAATGGAGGAGATCATGGTGAAGGCGAGGAGCAGAATCAGGCTGCCCCCTGCCAGGGCCGTCAGCCCCGCGCCCATTTTAAGGCCGATGCCGGTTAAGGTGATCATCCCCGCGATGATGCCCGCCACGCCGCAGGCCAGGGCCACGCCCAGGATGGAGCGGGCCCCTGCCTCCAGGGCCTCCAGGTATTCCCGGGGCCTTAGGCCCTTGCTTTCCTTGATCACAGGCGCTATGGCCCTGCCCGCGGCCTTGGCCGCGATAATCTGCACAAAGGTCTTCATGTAGCCGCCCAGCACCGCGATGCCAATGCCGATGAGGGCCGCGATGGAGGGGGTGAAACCGGCGCCTAAGACGTAGATGATGGCCACCAGGGGCAGGATCAGATGCCCCCGTTCCTTAAGCACCGTCAACAACCGGGGCATCTTGTCCTTGTCCATGCCCCTTAAGCCCTGCTTCTTGGCCTCCAGGTCGGTGACGATGTAAATGCCCGCAAAGTAGAGCAGCGCCGGGATGATGGCCGCCTTGACCACCATGGAATAGGGCACGCCCACGGACTCCGCCATTAAGAAGGCCGCCGCCCCCATTACCGGGGGCATGATCTGGCCGCCGGTGGAAGCCGCCGCTTCCACCGCCGCCGAGAACTCCGGCCGGTAACCCAGGCGCTTCATCATGGGGATGGTGAAGGAGCCTGAGCCCACGGTGTTGGCCACCGAGGAGCCGGACACCGTGCCCTCCAGCGCGCTGGTGATCACCGCCACCTTGGCGGGGCCGCCTCGCTTGTTGCCCGCGATGGCATTTGACAGATCGATGAAGAACTCGCCCACGCCGGTTTTCTCAAGAAAAGCGCCAAAGAGGATGAACAGGAAGATAAAGG
>DAISYX010000084.1:0-8279 GCA_036825095.1 Clostridia bacterium
TAAACCCCACCGTGGGCTATTTGAACTATGCCCTGGGGCTTGATTTCGGCTGGTACCAAAGCCGGGACTACGCCCTGTACGGCATCCTGATGCTCACCGTGTGGATGGGCATCGGCTTTGACTTTCTGCTCTTCCTCTCTGCCTTCAGGGCGGTGCCGGAGCAGCTGATTGAGGCAGGCATCATGGACGGCGCCGGGTGGCTGTCCCGCTTTTTCAAGATTCAGCTGCCGCTGATCTCCCCCACCATTCTGTATGTAACGCTGACCAACATGGTCCTGGCCATGATGGTCTCGGGCCCGGTGATCATCCTGACGCAAGGAGGGCCGGCCCGCTCCACCACCACCCTTATTTTTATGATGTACAACTCCGGCTACGGCTCTGCCAACTATAGCCTGTCCGCCTGCATCAGCCTGGTGGCCTTTGCCCTCACCTTCGCCCTGGCGCTTCTGGCTTTTTATGTTGAGCGAAAGCGGGTGCACTACCAATGAGCGGACTGAAACAACGCCGGATGCTTGGAGGCATTGCGGTGCAGATAACAGCGCTTCTGGTGGGGCTGACCATCATCTTCCCCATCATATACGGGATTTTGGGGGCCTTCAAATCCCCGGCGGAGTTCTCCGCCTATCCGCCCAGCTTCTGGCCCAAAAGCTTTGCCTACACCCAGAATTTCCAGGATGCTTTTGCCCGTGTGCCCTTTTTGCGCTACGGCCTAAACTCCCTGATTGTGGCGCTGATCGGCACCACCGCGCGGCTTTTGTTCGCGGTGCTGGCGGCGTTTGCCTTCGCGTTTTATGATTTCCGCTTCAAAAAAACGCTGTTTCTGGTCATCCTGGCCACCATGATGCTGCCGGGGGACACACTGCTTGTGACCAACTACCTCACCGTCAGCCGGCTGGGGCTTCTTAACAGCTATCTGGGCATGGCCATCACCTCCTTTGTGGGGGCCACCCAGATGTTTATGCTGCGCCAGAGCTTCCTGACATTCCCAAGGGATTTAAAGGAGGCCGGGCAGATTGACGGCTGCGGGGATCTGCGCTTTTTAGCCACCATCCTTCTGCCCATTTCAAAGCCCGTGCTGGTGACCCTGTCTGTGCAGAGCTTTGTGACCCTGTGGAACGCCTACCTCTGGCCGCTTTTGGTCACCAACTCCACCAACATGCGCACCATTCAGGTGGGCATCACCATGATCACCTCCTTTGAGGACACCAACTATCATCTGGTGCTGGCGGGGGTGACGCTGTCGCTGATCCCCGCCTTCCTGCTGTTCATTGTGCTCCGGCGCAACATCCACCGCAACATGACCGCCGGGGCCCTGGTGGGCTGACCTCCCATCCGCTTCCCGGGAAGGCGCGCCTTCCTTGAGGATAGACCAACGCATGAAAAGGAGACACAACATGACCAAGAGAATCCTCCCCCTTCTGCTTGCGGCTTTGATGCTTTTTTCCTTAGGGGCACAGGCTGGCGAAGCCGCCACCCTGGTTTTCTGGCACTCCATGTCGGATGAGACCGGCCTTTTGCTGGACAAGTATGTCAACTCCTTTAACGAAACCATCGGCAAGGAGCTGAATGTCACCGTGGAAGCGGTGTTCCAGGGCCAGTATTCCGACGCCACCACCAAGCTGAACAGCATCCTGACGGCTGAGGACTATGGGCAGCTGCCGGATGTGATGAACCTGGACGCCACGGGCAAGGTGGCCTATTTCAACTCCGGGCGCGCCTGGACAATGGATGATGCGCTCAAAGCGGACCCGGACTATGACATCAGCCAGATTCTGCCCATCACCCTGGGCAACTGGGCCTTCTCCGGCGTGCAGCTGGGGATGCCTTTTGCCGCCTCCACCACCATCATGTTCTATAACAAGACCATGCTGGACCAGGCGGGCGCCGACGCCCCTGAGACCTTCCAGGACATCATCACGCTGAGCGAAAAACTGCCGGAGAAGTCCGACACCGGCCTTGATATCATCGCCTATTCCGTGCTGCCCAACACCCCCACCCTGGCCAACTGGCTGGGACAGCTGGGCAGCTACGTGGTGAACAACAAAAACGGCTCTGAGGCTATGGCGACCGAGCTTGCCTGCATTGACAACGGCGCCCTGGAAACCTTCCTCACGGAATGGAAGGGCATGTATGAGGCGGGCGCTTTGACCAACGCCGCCGGCACCACCGATCAGTTTGTGGCGGGGCAGCTGGCTGTGCTCACCACCTCCTCCTCCAACGTCACCTCCCTGCTTGAAAAGATCGGCGGAGCCTTTGAGCTGGGCGCCGGCTACTACCCCAGGGTGAACGCCCAGGCCAGCGCCGGGGCCACGGTGTCCGGCAGCAGCCTGGTGATGTTTGACAAGCAGGACGATGCCAAAAAGGCGGCAAGCTGGGAACTGGTGAAATACCTGGCCTCCCCCGGGGTGCAGGCGGAGTTTGCCGCCGCCACGGGCTATGTGCCGGTGAACCGGGGCGCTCTGGAGGAAGCGGGCTATCAGGCCCTGGTGGCGGAATACCCCCAGTACGCCGTTGCCGCCGATCAGCTGGCCGCCACCCCTGCTGAGATGAGCAGCGTGACCGTGGGCCCCGCCAAGGACTTCTACTACGCCATCCAGGACAACATCGCCATGATGCTGGACGAGGATCTGTCCGTTGAGGAGACGGTGGAGATCATGGCGGACGAGCTGTCCGGCCTTCTGTACCAGTACCAGCAGGCCAACCAGTAAGCCTGAATCTCTTTTTTGAGGGAGCCGGGTTTCCGGCTCCCCACTGTGATTTTTTCAAGGAGTGTCCATGAGAACTGCGCTGTCCACCTCCACCAACATCTGCGCCTTCGCGCCAGAGGGTAAACGCAATAACATCCCCTGGTGCGTGGAGGCCTGCGCCAGGGCCGGCTACCAGGTGCTGGATGTGAACCTCTGTGAGGGGATGAACCCGGACTCCCTGCTGTGCGGGGACGAGTGGGAAGGCTATGTCAAAAAAATCGCCCGCCTGGGCCGGGACGCGGGGGTGGTGTTCACCCAGACCCACCTGCCCTATTACGATCTGTTTGGCCCTATTGAGGCGGGGCGCAAGGCCTGGATGGAGGAGCTGATCACCCGCAGCATCATCGCCTCCGGCATCCTGGGCGTGCGCTGGGCGGTGACCCATCCGGGCACGGTGTATGAGGCCAAGGGGGACATGGCCGTCTCCCTGAAGCGCAATCTGGATTATTTTGAGCCCCATGTGCGCCTGGCCCGTCAGGTGGGCATCGGCATCGCGCTGGAGAACGATTTTGAGTATAAGGCGCCTCCCTTCCAGCGGATTTTCTGCGCGGAGGTGGGGGAGCTGTGCGATTTGGCGGACGCCTTTTCAGACCCGGAGCACGTGGGCATCTGCTATGATTTTGGCCATGCCCACTTAACCGGGGGCTTCCACCGGGAAAACCTCAACCGGATTGGAAAGCGCTTGAAGGCCACCCATGTGGCGGACAACCACGGCAAGGCGGACGAGCATCTGATGCCTTTTTACGGCACCATTGACTGGGCCCAGGCCATGGCCGGGCTTAGGGACATCGCCTACACGGGGGAGTTGACCTATGAGATACAGGAGTTTGGCCGTTACCTTCCCAACCGGCTGAAACCCCTGGTGATCCAGCACTCCCTGGTGATTGGCAAAGAGCTGCAGGAACTATATGAGAAAACGGAGGAACTTGCCCTATGACGAAATCAAGAATGCGCCATATTTTCGCGCCCAATGGCCGCGCCTTTGTGCTGGCCATGGATCACGCGGCGCTCCTGCCTTCCCCGGCGCTGAAGGACCCGGGCCGGGTGATCAGGGAGGCGGTGGCCGGCGGGGTGGACGCTTTTTTAACCACCTATGGCCTGATCAAGGCCTTTCCCAGGGATTTTGGCAGGGCAGGGCTGATCCTCAGGGGGGACGGGGGCGTCTCCGCGCTGAAAAAGCCCATGGGGCCGCTTGAACAGCTGTATTCCGCGCAGGACGCCCTGCGCCTGGGGGCGGACGCCATGCTGGTGATGGGCTACCCCGGCTCTGAGGGCAACGAGCACACCCTTTCTTATCTGGCCCGCCTGGCGGCGGACTGCGAGCGCTGGGGCCTGCCTCTGGGGGCGGAGATGCTGCCCTATGGCTTTGAGAAGCCCGAAGGGCTGACGCCCTGGTCGGTGTCAAACCTGGCCTTTGCCGCCCGGCAAGGGGTGGAGCTGGGCGCTGATTTCATCAAGACCGCCTTTGCGGGCGGGGAGGGCTTCCGGGAGGTGGTGGACAGCTGCCCGGCCCCGGTTCTGGTGCTGGGGGGAAGCGAGGCCCAGGGGCTTGAGGCCCTGTTTAGGGGCGTGAAGGAGGCGCTGGACTGCGGCGCCAAGGGCGTGATCATGGGCCGCAACATCTACCGACAGGAGAACATCGCCCAGGTCTGCGAAGGCGTCGCCGCCCTGGTGCATGGGGGCGCGGATGTCAAAGAGGCCCTGAAGCTGGCCGGGGGTGCGGCGTGATCGCGCTTAAGGCCCTGGCGGTCACGGGTCCTGGACAGACGGGCATCGTCCCCCTTGAAACCCCGGACCTGGGCGCCCGGGAGGCGCTGGTGGAGGTGCGCGCGGTGGCCCTGTGCACCCTGGAGCAGCGGGTGTTTCGCGGGGCGATCAAGGCGCCGCTGCCCTTTGTGGGCGGACATGAGGTGGCGGGCCAGGTGCTGGCCCTGGGCAGCGAGGGGCATCTGTCCGGCTTCCAGGTGGGGGATCGGGTGGCGGTGCGCCTGCTTTACCACTGCGGGGCCTGCATGGCCTGCCGCAGCGGGCAGACCAACCTGTGCGACCATGCCAAGCACAAGCCGGTGCGGGCGGGCCTTTTGCCCGGTCCCGGCGGCCTGGTGGATCAGGTGATCGTGCCGTCCAACATGCTCTTTTCCATGGCGGACAGCCTGGCCTTTGAGGAGGCCAGCCTGACAGAGCCCCTGGCCTGCTGTGTGCACAGCGTCAACCGGGCCCAGATCGGCCTTGGGGAGGACGTGGTGGTTATCGGCGGGGGCGTGATGGGGCAGTTTCATGTGATGCTGGCCAAATTGCGCGGCGCTCGGGTGCTGCTGAGCGACCCGGTGAAGGCGCGGCGGGAGCTGGCCCTCTCCCACGGGGCGGACCGGGCTATTGACCCTGCGGAGGACCCGGTAGAGGCCGTCAGGGCCTGGACAAATGGCCAGGGCGCGGGGGCGGTGTTTAACACCACCGCGATTGCGGATGCCTTTGCCCAGGCGGTTTTGATGGCGGGCAAGGGGGGCAGGGTGATCCAGTACAGCTCCCTGCACCCGGATGTGCCCACGCCCATCAGCCCCCAGCGCATCCACGCCCAGGAGGTGACCATCACCGGCTCTGTCAGCCCCGTGGTGGAGGACTTCGCCACCGCCAACCGGCTGCTGAACCACGGGCTGATTTCCTGCGGGCATCTGATCTCCCACACCTTTCCTTTTGAAGAAGGCCAGGCGGCCTTTGAAGCGGCCATCAGCCCGGAATCCCTGCGGGTGGTGATCACAAACGCCAGGCCATAAAAAGTCCCTGGCCCCTTGTGCGGAGAAGTATAAAAGCTTCTCCGCTTTTTGCTGCCGTCTAACTTTTGGCGGGGCTTTGGCGTATTATAGGTGAGAGCAAAAGGATGCATCCGCGCTTTCATGACCGGTCAGACCCTAAGGAGATGGCATGATTTCTGAGGAACACTTCACCCAACAGACCATGGCGCTCACGCCGGTGCTCTACCGGCTGTCCATGAGCATTCTAAGGCATGAGGCCGACTGCCGGGACGCCGTGCAGCAAGCCCTGTTTAAGGCCTGGATAGCCCGGGAGCGCATGGACCCGGAGCGTTTCCGTCCCTATCTCACCCGCATTGTCATCAACGAATGCAGAAACATCCAGCGCCAGCGCATGCGGGTAAGCCCCGTGGCCCAGTTTGAGGAGACGGGGGCAGCCCACCAGCCGGAGGAGTCCGAGCTGGCGGAGGCCATCCGGCTGCTGCCTGAAAGCCTGCGCACCCCTTTGCTTCTGCACTACATGGAAAACTACTCGGAGAAAGAGACCGCCAAGGCGCTTGGCCTGTCGGTGACGGCGGTGAAAAACCGCCTGTACCGGGCGCGCCGGGCGCTGAAACAAAGGCTGACAGATTGGGAGGTGGCACCGGAATGAAAAAGAACGCACTAAACAGCCAGGCGCTAAAAGCCCTGTTTCCCGAAACGCCCCCTGCCTTTAATGCCTTTGTGGAGAAGAACCTGACAGACTTGAAAGCAGGAAAGGAGCCCCCTGTGATGAAAAAGAAACTAAGCCTGGGCCTGGCCCTGGCCCTTGTATTGACCCTGCTGCTGGCGGCGGCCGCCGTGGCGGCCATCCTGTCCCCGACGGCGGAGATCTTCGGCTTCCTCTACGGCCAGGAAAAACAGGAAGCGCTGCTGAAGGGCGATATCGCCGCCATCGGCAACACCCATGCCTCAGGCGAGCTTGAAGTAACCCTGGAAGAGGTGGTCTACCAGACGGAAGGGGAGATGCCGGGGCTGTATGGCACGGGCCTCATCGCCCCCAAGGCGGGTAGCAAGCTGGTGCTGGTGCCTGAGGACTACAGCGTGAATGACCCCGCCGGAATCGCCATTCACTACGGGAAGGAGATCGCCATTCCCGAGGACGCGCCCAGCTACGCGGAGCTGGCGGAAAAGGAAGGCGCCCGGATGCTGTCGGTGCGCGCCATGCCGGAAACAGTGGAAATAGACGGCAAAACGGTGACGGCGGATGTGGGATACAGCCTCTTTCCCCAGGAGGACGGCACGGTGCGTTTTGCCTTTGAAATGATGTACGGACAGCTGCACAGGGCGGAAAGCTATGACATCGCCATGTACCTGAGTTCCCGGGAAATCGATGCCCAGGGGGCTGTGGGCGAACCCCAGCGCGACCGCTGGACGGTGCGCGCACTGCCCGCGCTTTCTGAAACCGCCAAGGCCGCCATTCTGGCCCAGACCCCGGTGCCGGAGGCCACCCAGGCGCCCGTCCCGGCCCCCGGAGCTATTAAGATAGTGGGCAGTATGTGGGGGGATGAGGAAGTCTACCTGGCCGAGAATCCCGCCCGGAATATTGAAAATATCCGGGTTGAGTATGGCGGGCAGTTTGACTACATCGCAAACCCGGACAATGCCTGGGACGTGGCCTTCATGTTCCTGTCAGCCGGAGACTTTGACAGCCTGATTCAGGCAGGACGGCTTGAGAAGCTGTCGGACGACCCGGTGATCGCGGAGAAGCTGGCCCGCATGTATCCCGCCATTCAGGCGGCGGTTACCCGGGAGGGCAATGCCTACGCCCTGCCCAGCGGCATCTTTGGCGGTGTCTTCCAGTTTGGCGCGGGTCTGGAAGAAACCTGGGCACAGCTGGGCATTTCAAGGGAACTGATGCCAAAGACCATCGCCCAGCTTTGCGCCCTGGCCGAAACCTACATGGGCGTGCCCCTAAAAGACAGGCAGGGCACTTCCTTCCTGCAAAACGACCCGGCGGCAGCCCGCGCTGTCCTGCTTGATTACCTGGTGAATATCCGCTTTGGCGAGGCGCTGGTGGAAGGCGGGGCCATCACCTTTGACACCCCGGCCTTCAGGGAGGCGCTTGATCAGATTGAGCAGGCCGCAAAGGCCCTTTCGGGCAAACAGGCCGGGCCCGACAGCAAGGGCAGCCGCTATGCCCTGATTTGGGAGAACAGCAATGCCATGATGGAGGACAACAACCTCTGGATCAGCCTGGGGGATACCCCCGCCTATACGGCTGACGTGGCGGTGGTGATGGTGAACGCCAACGCGGAAAACAAGGAGGCGGCGCTGGACTATGCGCGCTTTGTCTCCGGCCACCTGTCCGGCCAGTTCCTGCGCCTTTTGGATCAGGAGGTGACGGCGGATGAAGTGGCCCTGCACGCCATCAATCACGACCTGGCCGTGCGCAAGGCGACAGGCTCCGACCCCGGGGACATCGCGATGCTTGAAGAAAAGCTTACAAGCGGCGACTATGCGGCCTATGGCCCCACGGAGGAAGCCCTGGCCCGCTACCGCCAGGAGATCGGCCCCAACCTGAGGGTGATGACAAGACAACTAAGCGAGGCCGTCTTTAAGGCGCAGGATCACTACCTGAAAGGCCAGCTGGACGCGGACGCCTTCATCCTGGCCCTGGATGAGGCGATGAAGTAAGGAAGGAATACCCCTGCGGGGAATCCGCTCTTTGAAGAAGGATTCACCGCCCACCCAAAAAGACCTGAACGGGGCTGCCGCCTGCTGCGGCGGCCCCGTTTTTCTA
>DAISYX010000085.1:0-4229 GCA_036825095.1 Clostridia bacterium
TCCCCCACCCGGGTGTCGCCGCCCAGGATGACCGCGTTGGCGTAGATCACCACCCGGTTGCCGATATGGGGGTGGCGCAAAACGCCCTTGACCGGGTTTCCCTTCTCATCCAGGGAGAAGGATTTGGCCCCTAAGGTGACCCCCTGATAGAGCTTCACATCGTCCCCCAGCACCGCGGTTTCCCCGATGACAATGCCGGTGCCGTGGTCGATGCAGAAGCGCCGGCCGATGGTGGCGCCCGGGTGGATGTCGATGCCGGTTTTCTCGTGGGCGAACTCGCTCATCACCCGGGGCAGAAGGGGGATGTCCAACCGATACAGGGCATGGGCCAGGCGGTGGATGGAGATGGCGTAAAAGCCCGGATAGCAGATCAGCACCTCCTCGCAGCTGCGGGCGGCCGGGTCCCCCTCATAGATGGCCTGGGCGTCCCCCACCAACAGACGCTTGATCTCAGGCAGCCCTTCCATAAAGGACAGGGCCAGCGCCCCCGCGTCCCGGTTTTCCCCCCGGCCAAAAAAGGGCAGGCAGAGGGCGATCAGCTCCTCAAGGCCGCCTATGGCCCAGGCATACAGGTCCCCCCGCTTCCCCCGGTGGCTGGCGCTGACGCGGAAATAGCTGGGAAACATCAGGGCCTGCAAGTCCTTGATCAACAGGATCACCTGGCGGCGGTCGGGCACCCGGGTGCTGTCGGTGATGGGGTTTTCACAGGGCAGGGCGATGTCGCCCAGCGCCTCCAGCAGGCTATGCCGCCTCTGGGCGGAGATATCTGGTTGCAAGGCGGGTTCCTCCTTTGGGTGATGCCTTATTATAGCGCAAAAATCCCCGGCCTGTTGTCCTTCCGGGGATTTTTGTGTGGGTTTGGTTTTTTGCTCAGACCGTCTCAAACAGCCCCACGGAGAGATAGCGGTCCCCCGCGTCCGGCAGCACCACCACGATGGCCTTGCCCCGGTTGCCTTCCTCCTGGGCCAGCTGGATGGCCGCCTTTAGCGCCGCGCCCGAGCTGATGCCGCACAAAAGGCCCTCCGTCCGGGCCAGGAGGCGGGCGGTGGCCGACGCGTCCTCATCGGTGATGGTGAGGATGCGGTCATAGATGCTGGTGTCCAGAACCTTGGGCACAAAGCCGGCGCCAATGCCCTGAATTTTGTGCTTGCCCTTCTCCCCGCCGGAGAGCACGGGGGAACCGGCGGGCTCCACCGCCACGACTTCCAGCTCCGGATGCCGCTCCCTTAAAAACCGGCCAGCACCCGTGATGGTGCCCCCGGTGCCGATGCCGGAGACGAACAGATCAACCCGCCCGCCGCTGGCCTCCTCGATTTCCGGCCCCGTGCCCTCGTAGTGGGCCTGGGGGTTGGCCTGGTTTTCAAACTGGCGCACATACACGCTGCCCGGGTTCTCCCGGACGATCTGCTCCGCCCGCTCCATGGCCCCGGGCATGCCCTTGTCCCCATCGGTGAGGACCAGCTTGGCTCCATAGGCGGATAGCAGCTGGCGGCGCTCCAGGCTCATGGTGTCCGGCATGGTGAGGATCAGCTGATAGCCTCGCACAGCCGCCACCATGGCCAGGCCGATGCCGGTGTTGCCGCTTGAGGCCTCCACCAGGATGCCGCCGGGCTTCAGTTGCCCTGACTTTTCAGCGGCGTTCACCATATACCGGGCGATGCGGTCCTTGACGGAACCCGCAGCGTTAAAGGATTCTGCCTTGGCCAGGATATCCGCCTGAAGGCCCAGGGCCTCCTTAAGGCGGGAGAGGCGGATCAAAGGGGTTTTGCCGATTAGCTGGCCGGCCTGTTCATATATTTTCATCTTGTTCAGCTCCTGTCCGGCCTGCTGACTTGGCAGGCCTGGCCCTATTCTACCTCATCAAAGGGCCCTTTAATCTTTAAGGAGGCGCCCCCTTTAAAGACCCGGGCGCTTAAATAAAACTTTTGAGAATAATCGCGGTGATTAAAGCGATGCTGGCGCTCAGCAAGGTGCCGACCAGATAACGTTCGGCAAAGCCCTGATCCTCAAGTTGTTTATAACGCGCAATGCTTTTGGCTGTCAAAACAAAACCAACAGCGCCCGGTTGATTGAAAAGGATCAGGGTTGAGATGATCACGCGCTCCAGCTTCCCGATGATTTTTCCTACCCCAGGCCCCTGCTCTTCGCCGTTTCCGGGAGAGAAAATGAGCGCGATAAGTTTTTGTATGAAAATTGCGGCGGGGTCGCAGATGATCGCAAGTATCAGCATGGCGATGACGGCCTCCCTGAAATAAGCCCACTGACGGCAGACTTCAAAAAAGGCATTGCCCTTCTCCCCCAGATGGAAGAGGAAATATGAGGCGACGACGACCGCGATATGCAAAACCTGATCAACCGTAAACAATACGAAGGAAGAGGCGCTCCCGATTTTCTTTCTGTCCATCCGGGTTTTAATCCAGTCAATCAGAAAGAATGATGATTATATCATCTAAACCCCAGAAATCAACTGTTTTCGGTTGCTATTGTCAATAGCAACCGAAACAAGATGCTATTTTTGATAATATTCCAAAGAACAGGCTTATGAAAGCAATGAAATAAGGCGGCTGATTCAAAAAGCAACCAATAATGGCTGATTCAGTTCTTCTTGAACACCCCATGCTTTGTAACGCGGATTTACAGCGGTTCATTTGGGGAAACAGATACACCCCTTACAATGGCAACCACCGTCAAACAGGAGGGGGCAGACGACCTGCTCCCTCCTGTTTGATTTGCGTTTTTTATTTGTCCAGCAGCTTTTTAAGGTCCGCCTCGGGGTCTGAGATGGGGCCGATGTTGTAGTTGTCCGCCAGCACCTGAAGCACGTTGGGGCTGATAAAGGCGGGCAGGGTGGGCCCCAAGAGGATATTGCGGATGCCCAGGTGCAAAAGGGTCAGCAGCACGCAGACCGCCTTTTGCTCATACCAGGAGAGGACGATGGACAGCGGCAGGTCGTTGACCCCGCAGTCAAAGGCCTCCGCCAGGGCCAGGGCCACACGGATGGCGGAATAGGAATCGTTGCACTGGCCCATGTCCAGGATGCGGGGCAGGCCCTTTAAGGTGCCCAGGTCCAGGTCGTTAAAGCGGAACTTGCCGCAGGCCACCGTGAGGATCACGGAATCCTGGGGTGTGCTCTTGACGAAATCCGTGTAGTAGTTGCGCCCCGGCTTGGCGCCGTCACAGCCGCCCACCAGGAAGAAATGGCTGATCTCCCCCGCCTTGACCGCCTCCACGATCACCGGGGCCAGCCCCAGCACCGCGCCGTGGCCAAAGCCGGTCATCACGGTGCTGCCGCCGTTAATGCCCCTGATCAGGGTGTCCTCCTGATAGCCGCCCAGGGCCAGCGCCTTTTCAATCACGGGGCCAAAGTCCTTCTCTTCCCCGATGTGGGCCATGCCGGGGTAGCGCACCACCGCGGTGGTAAAGATGCGGTCCGCATAGCTGTCTTTCACCGGCATGATGCAGTTGGTGGTGAACAGCACGGGAGCGGGCAGGTTCACAAACTCCTTTTGCTGGTTTTGCCAGGCGGTGCCGAAGTTGCCCTTGAGGTGGGCGTGTTTTTTCAGCTCCGGATAGCCGTGGGCGGGCAGCATCTCCCCGTGGGTGTAGATGTTGATGCCCTTTCCCTCCGTCTGCTCCAGCAGGATTTTCAAATCCCGCAGGTCATGCCCGCTGATGACGATAAAGGGGCCCTTTTCCACCGTCAGGGGCACCTCCACCGGGGTGGGCGTGCCGAAGCTTTGGGTATTGGCCTGATCCAAAAGCGCCATGCAGGCCAGGTTCACCTCGCCCGCCCTGTCCACCATCTTAAGCCAATAGGCCAGATCGCCCCCGCCGCCAAGCGCCGCCAGGGCCTCGTAGAGGAAGCCGGTGACCGCCGGGTCCTTATGGCCCTGCACCCAGGCATGGTGGGCATAGGCGGCTGTTCCCCGGATGCCCAGAAGCACCAGGGCCTTCAGCGAGGCGATGTCCGGATCGGTATCCTCCCAGGGCAGTTTAACCCCCTGGGGCAGGGGGCCCAGCTTGCCTGCGGCCTCCTCCACCTGGCGGGTCATATGGGCCACGCTCTTCTCATCGAAGTTCACGTTGGTGATGGCGGTAAACAGGCCTTCCAGCACCAGCAAATCCTCTCTGTCGCCCACCGCCTTGCCGCCTGAACCCATCGCCAAGGCGATCAGCGCCCGGGTCAGGTCGTCCTGGCGGTTGGAGGTGGCGGCGTCCTTGCCGCAGAC
>DAISYX010000085.1:4329-5476 GCA_036825095.1 Clostridia bacterium
CCGCGGGCAGCGCGCGCTTTACCATCCCCTTTAACCGCCAGGCCCTGGCGGACTACCTGGGGGTGGACCGCAGCGCGCTAAGCCGTGAGATGACCCGCATGGCAGGCGAGGGCCTGATCGCCTATGAGCGAAACGATTTTCACCTGCTGCGCGGGGGCGGGCCCCAGGGGCGGGTATATTCCGGGGGAGGTGATTGATTTGAGCGAACTGATTTCCACGGACAAGCTGTCCAAGAAGTACCGCGGCAAATACGCCCTGAAGGATGCGGATCTGCATATCTCTCAGGGCGATATCTATGGCTTGATCGGGCGAAACGGCGCGGGGAAGACCACCCTTTTAAAGCTGATCAACAGCCAGATCCGGCCCAGCGAAGGCCGGGTGCTGATGAAGGGGCGGCCTTTGGTTTACGGCAGCCCGGGCATCGCCCTGGGGGCGCTGGTGGAAAGCCCGGGCTTTTATCCGGACTTCAGCGCCCTGGACAACCTGCGCTTCAAGTGCCAGGCCATGGGCCGGGACAAGAAGGGCTATGCCCAAAGCCTGCTTGAAATTGTGGAGCTGGCGGATACCGGCAGCAAAAAGGCCAGGCAGTTCTCCCTGGGTATGAAGCAGCGCCTGGGCATCGCCCTGGCGCTGGTGGACGAGCCGGAGCTGTTGATTTTGGACGAGCCCATCAACGGCATGGACCCCCAGGGCATCAAGGACATCCGGGAGCTTCTGGTGAAGCTCAACCGGGAGCGGGGGGTGACCATCCTAGTCTCCAGCCACATCTTGGACGAGCTGGCCAAGTTCGCCACCACCTACGGCATCATCAAGGACGGCCTTCTGATCACGGAGTTTAGCCGGGAGGAGCTGGAGGTCCGCAACACCTCCGGCATTGAGATCACCGCCCCGGATGCCCAGGCGGTGGCCGCAGCGCTTAAAGAGGGCCTTCATCTTCAGGATATCCGCCTAAGCTCCCCCCAGCGCCTGGTCATCAGGGACCGGGTGGAGGCCCCTGATCAGGTCAGCCGTTTTCTGTTTGATCAGCGCATCTATGTCAGCCAATTATATGTGCGCCAGCATTCCCTGGAGGATTACTTCATGGGCCTGACGGGAGGGAACGAAGCATGATCAACTACCTGCTGATGGATTTCAGACGCCTGTTTAA
>DAISYX010000085.1:5576-8245 GCA_036825095.1 Clostridia bacterium
GGCCCCTGGGGCGGCGCTTTGAGCACCATGGCCAGCGCGTTGGCCTTGTCATACAGCGCCCAGGGCACAAAGATGCTGTAGTATTCCAGCATCTCCCCCGCCCAGGCGGTAAAGCCGGAGCCCAGCCGCCCCTCCCGCAGGAAGGGAAGCCCCGCCTCCTTCAGCATGGCGTCCAGGATGCCCGCCTGAACGCTGTCCCCCTTAAAAAGCAGCACCTGGTCCCCTGCCAGGGGGGCGCGGGTCTGGTGGCGGCGCTTGGGGCAGGGCGTTTCCCTCAGTTCGCGGCATTGCACGCAGTAACGCATCCGCAAGCCTCCTTTGGCCTTAAGCCTTCCATCTGAAAAAAGCGGCTGTCAGCCGCTTTTAAGCCCCCGGGCCCGCCTTTAGTCAAGCATGGCCAGGATGTTCTGCTTGGGCACAGCGCCGATGGTCTTGTTGGCCACCTCGCCGTTTTTGAACACATACAGGGAGGGAATGGACATGATGCGGTAGCGCCGCGCCAGCTCCTGCTCTGAATCCACGTTGACCTTGCAGACCTTGATCTCCGGGTGCTCCTGGGCGATTTCCTCCACCACCGGGCTCACCATGCGGCAGGGGCCGCACCAGGCCGCCCAGAAATCCACCAGCACGGGTTTGTCCGACTGCAAAACCTCTTTCTCAAAATTGTCTTTCGTCACTTCCATCACGGACATGCTGTCTCCACCTTTCTTGCTTAGCGCCGTTGTCAGGGGAAGTATACCCCGGCAAAAGAAACGGTAAACAGCCCCTTCGTCTCAGGAAAAGGCCCAGCCATCATCCCCGTGGTAGACCATCAGCCGGCTCATCCCGCCGTCCACCACCAGGGTCTGCCCGGTAATGAAGGAGGCCCCCTCCCCGCAGAGGAAGAGAACGGCCGAGGCGATATCCTCCGGCCTGCCCACGCGCCCCACCGGGTGCTGGGCCATGTCCCCCGGGGAGAGGGGCGCGCCTGCGGTGTCAATCCAGCCGGGGGCGATGGCGTTGACCCGGGCTTCGCCCTTTAAGCTGATGGCCAGGGCATGGGTGAGGGCGCTCACGCCGCCCTTGGCGGCGGTGTAGCCTTCGGTGTTCGCCTGGCTTTGAAAGGCCCGGGTGGAAGAAAGGTTGATGATGCAGGCCCCGGGGGCCAGGTGACCCCGCAGCAGGCGGGTGAGGTAATAGGGTGCCGCCAGCCCGACCTTAAGGGCCAGCAGAAAATCCTCATAGCCGCAGGTGTCAATCCCCCGGGCCTGCCCCATGGCGTTGTTGATGAGGTAATCCACCTGGCCAAAGGCCTGAATGCTTAAGGCGGCAAAGCGCTCCAGGTCCAAAGGGTTTGCCACATCCCCTTTGATGAAAAGATCCGGCTTCTCCAGGGGCTCACTAAGGTCAATGACGGCCACCCGCGCCCCCGCTTCCCGAAACGCCCGCGCCACCGCCGCCCCGATGCCCCGGGCCGCCCCGGTGATAAGCGCCGTTTTACCCCTCCATGCCATATCCCCGCCCTCCTTTTCTATCTTTTCCCTGGCATTTTACCCTGTCCTGTCCTGGGCTTCACCTGCTTTTTATACATTGTTTGCATAAACCTTCCCGCAGCCTTGAAATTTTACAATTCCTGTGTTAGTATCAGGCAACGACAAAATCTAAGGGCCATGGCCCCAGAGGAGTGAAGATGTCTCTGTCAGACAGCTTGAAGACGCGCACCGCAAAACCCCGGATCACGGTTAAGAAGGGCTTTTACGCCACCGTTGAACCCTATCTTTTCCTGCTCCCGGCGTTTACGATCTTCGCGTTGTTCCTGTTCTATCCCTTTGGCCGCACCATTTATCTAAGCACCTTTCTGACGGATAAGCTGGGCAACGCCAAGGTGTTCTGGGGCTTGGGGAACTACAGGGACCTTTTCGCCAGCTCTTCCTTTTGGGCCAGCGTGGGGGTCACCTTCCAGTTTGTGGCCATCGTGGCCTTTGGCGGGCTGATTGCGGGCCTTACCACCAGCCTGCTCACCACCAGGAAATACCCGGGCGTCACCTTTGCCTCCGCCTCCTACGCCATGCCGGTGGCCATCGCCTCGGCGGCGGCGTCCATGGCCTTCCGGATGATCCTGCACCCCACCAACGGGCTTTTAAACATCCTTTTAGGCACGCAGATCAACTGGCGGGGGGATCCGAACTGGGCGCTTTTCTCCGTGTCCATGGTCACCATCTGGCTGGCCAGCGGCATCAACTTCATCTTTATTTCAGCGGGCTTAAGAGGCGTGCCGGACGAGCTGTACGAGAGCGCCTCCATCGACGGGGCGGGCTACTGGCGCAAGCTGTTTTCCATCACCCTGCCCTCCATCTCGCCCACGCTGTTCTTTCAGATTATCATCAACATCATCAGCGCCTTTCAGTCCTTCAGCCAGATCCGCCTGCTCACCGAGGGCGGGCCGGGGGACGCCACCAACGTCATCGTCTACGCCATCTACAGGGACGCCTTCTTCAACTTCCGCTTTGGCACGGCGGCCGCGCGTTCCATCATCCTGTTTGTGATCGTGCTGGTGATTACCCTCATCCAGTTCAGCTTTGAGAAAAGGAGCGTGCACTACTGATGACAAGTTTAGCCGCGCGCAAGAACCTCACCAAGCTGGGCAATATGCTGCTGAATATCCCCATGCTGCTGGTGATCCTGGCGCC
>DAISYX010000086.1:0-4512 GCA_036825095.1 Clostridia bacterium
TTCGTCCACGCCCAAGCGCACACTCAGCGCCTTTTCCGCGATAACCTGGGCTTCCCTCAGGGTGATCTCCGCGCGGTTCTCCGGGGCGTTCGGGTCATAAATCCCCAGAAAAGCCCCATATTCATCCAGCCAGAACCGGAAGCTTAGGGTGTCCCCCTCTTCCGGCTCAAGGGAGTGGGTGTCAAAGAGGCTTAAGCTCCCCGGGCGCTGAGCGGCCCGGTAGGTCTGTTTGTCAATGGACGCGGTCACGGCATAGATGCCTTCCCCCTCGTCCCAGGCGCCGGCCACCTTAACCTCCCGCAGCAGCTCCCTTGGGAAGTCGCCCACCTCCGTCAGGTTGTTCATGGTGGCCAGGTAGATGCGGCTTTCCGTCAGCGGCTGCTTCTCCTTCTGGCTCCACCGGGCCCAGTAATCCTCGCTCCATTGCCCATAGGCCGTCTGATCCGTGGGGCTCAGCCCCGCCTGGAGCAGCTCCAGCTGTTCTAAGGTATAGCTGTCAAAATAATCCGGGCCATAGCGCTGGCTGATCAGGGCATCCGCCGCTTCGCCGCGCTGGGAAAGGGGCTTGCCCTCGTCCAGGGCGGCTTGAAGGCGGGCATCCTCCTCTGTCACGATGCCTGCCTCCGCCATGGCGCGGGCCAGTTTGATCTTGTCCTCCGCCGACCAGCGGGCCAGCTCACCGGTGCTTTCCATGCCGCGCACCGCCTCAAAGTAGGTCTTCAGCGTCTCCCAGTTGCCAAGCGCCAGGGCGGCCGTTGCCAGCGCTACAATCAAAACCACCGCCAGCACCAGGCGTCCGGTCTGTTTTTTGATCACTTTCTTCTCCCCTTCTTCCTCCTGCGCCTTGTTCAGCACCCGCTCAGTCAAAAAACTGTCCCGGGGCAGGCCGGAGAGCGAGCGGTCCATGGACCGCTGGATTTTTTCCCTTAACTCTTTGTCCCTCATGCTTAATCCCCCTTCTCCAGCTGCGCCCTCAGTTTTTTTCGGGCGCGGCTGAGGCGGTTGGAGACGGAGGGCTGGGTGATGCCCAGAATTTCAGCCGTCTCCTTCACGGAAAAGTTCTGGTAGTAATACAGCACCACCGCCTCCTTCAGCTTCGTCGGCAGGCTTAAAACCGCTGCCGTCAGCTCTTTTTCCTCCTCCGGCACCTCCTCGGCGCCTGCCACCGGCAGATCCTCCAGCCGCACCCGCCGGTCCACATGGCGAAACCAGCCGGAGCGCCCCATGTCCCGGCAGGTGTTGCGGGCAATGGTGATCAGCCAGTTTCGCCGGCTGCCTTCCGCGCGAAAGCCCCCCAGGCTTTTGTAGGCCTTTAAAAAAGTCTCCTGCACGGCGTCCTGCGCCTGCTGCACATCGCACAAATAGGTGTAGCACACCTTCATCAAAAGCCCCTCGTATTGCGCCACCATGTCCGCCAGCTGCGCCTGCCGCCCGCCGTCACAAACCCTTTCCTTCTCCAGCGCCCACACCCCCTTTCACCCATATAGACGAAACAGCGCCTGAATATATAGAATGACAGATAAAATTGCCGGACGCGGCATACTGTTTTAACCAAATATTCTGTTGTTAAGCGCGGCAAAGCCCTGATAAAAGGAAGACGCCTATTCCCTGGCCTTGAAATTATACTCCGGCTTCAAGTGGTTCAGCACATCTGCCGTGGGGGTGATGGCGTCCAGGATGGTGTCCATGCTTTTATAGGCCATGGGCGCCTCATCCAGGGTTTCCCGGCTGACGCTGGTGGTGTAGATGCCCGCCATCTGGGCCTGGTATTCCTGAAGGGAGAGGCTTTGGCTGGCCTCCCGGCGGCTCATCAGCCGCCCGGCCCCGTGGGGAGCCGACTCATTCCAATCCTGATTGCCCTTGCCCCGGCACAGGAGGCTGCCGTCCCGCATGTTGATGGGAATCAGCAAGCACTCCCCCTCCCGGGCTGAGACCGCGCCCTTGCGCAGGATCATGCTGTCCAGATCGATGTAATTGTGGATGGTGCTGAAACGGTCCTCCGCCTCAAGGCCCATACCTGCCAGAATTTCCTCCGTCATGGCCTGGCGGTTAAGGGAGGCGAAGGCCTGGATCAGCCGCATGTCATGCAGATAATCCGCAAGCAACTCCCCGCTTAAATAGGCCAGGTCCCGGGGGACGGGCAGCGCTTTTTCCGCCCGCTGCTTCATTCGCCGGTTTTTGCTCCGCTCCGGGCCGCTTAGCTGTCTTAGCGCCTGGGCTTGGTAGTGGCTGGCCACCTCGTGGCCCAGATGCCGGCTGCCGGAATGCACCACCAGGTACAAAGCCCCTGTTTCATCCCGGTTGACCTCGATAAAATGGTTGCCCCCGCCCAGGGTGCCGATGCTAAGGCGGGCCCGGTCCAGTTTGACCCGGCTTTTGCAGCGCAGCTGCGCTAAGTCGATCTGCTGGTTTAAGGGATGCGGCTGCAGGCGCACCGCCCGCCCGGAGGGAATGCGCCTGCGGATTAACGCGTCAAGGCGCCCATAATCAAGGCTGCGTTCTTTTAGCAGCACGGTTTCCATGCCGCAGCCGATGTCCACCCCCACCATGCCGGGCACCACCTTGTCGCTGACCGTCATGGTGGTGCCGATGGTGCATCCCATCCCGGCATGCACATCCGGCATGATGCGGATGCGGCTGTCAGAAAAAGCCTCCTGATCACACACCGCCTGAATCTGCTGTCTGGCGCTGGCTTCCAGCTCCCGGGTGAAGCACAGGGCGGTATTGTGCGCGCCCTTCACCACGATCATCCCCCTCACCTCCTTACCTGCCATCATACACCTCCCTGTCCCTTCTGTCCTCCCTCACAAGCGGGATGTCTTGACGGCCAAGGTGAATTTCCTATAACATGGGGGCAGATAATCTGGCGGCCAGGCCGCGGGAAAGGGGACACGCATATGGAACTGACAACGCTTGATTACCTCCGGGCCTTTGGCCTGACGGCCTTTGCCGGCCTGGCGACGGGAATCGGCGGCCTGGTCGTCTTCCGCAAAAAGCCCATCAACCAACATCTGATCTCAGGGGCCCTGGGCCTTTCCGCCGGCGTGATGATCTACATCTCCTTTGTGGAGATGCTCAGCGGCTCCTTTAAAACCCTGGGCGAGGTCTATGGCGCGCGGGGCGAGCTGTACACCGTGCTTGCCTTTTTTGGCGGCATCCTGTTCAGCATGCTGATTGACTTTCTCATCCCCGAGGAGAGCAACCCCCATGAGATGCGCGGGGTGGACGAGGTCAGCTATGACCCCCACACGGAGGACCAGCCGGACGCCGCCCATGAAAGCATCATCCCCCGCCAGCGCGTCAAGCACAAAAAGGAGCTGACCCGGGTGGGCCTGATATCCGCCGTTGCCATCATGGCCCATAACCTGCCTGAGGGCATGGCCACCTTCGTAGGCGCTCTGGCGGACCCTGCTGTGGGCATCAGCATCGCGGTGGCGGTTGCCATCCATAACATCCCCGAGGGCATCGCGGTGGCGGTGCCGCTGTATGCGGGCACCGGCAACAAAAAGCGCGCCTTTTTAGTGACGCTGCTCTCTGGCCTGGCCGAGCCTGTCGGCGCCTTGGTGGGCTTTTTAGTCTTCCGCCCTTTCTTAAGCGAGGCCCTCATGGGCATTATCTTCGCGACCGTAGCGGGCATCATGGTGTATATCTCCCTGGACGAACTGCTGCCCTCCGCGGAAAAACAGGGGGAGCATCACATCGTCATCGCGGGCCTGATCGCGGGCATGGCGATTATGGCGGTCTCCCTGTTGGTGCTTTAACGCAAAGAAAAGGTTCCCGCGCCAAAGCGTCTTTTGATGCTTTGGCGTTTTTTAAAGCGTCAGCTTCATATCCCCCTGCTTAATCCAGCCCAGCCTTTTAAACACCCACCAGAACGCCAGCGTCAAAGCGGCAGGCAAAATAAAATGCATCAGCAATATAAGGCCCAGCGATTCAAAAGGCGGCGTGGTTTCTGACATAGCGGCCCAGGCGCCAAACTGGCCCACCAGGCCGCTGGTGCCCATGCCGGCGCCAGAGGGTGTGTTGGTCATGCCAAACACCGCGGTGGAGAGAGGTCCCAGCACCGCGGAGGCCAGGGTGGGCGGCAGCCAGATTACCGGCTTTCTTAAGATGTTGCCAAACTGCAGCATGGAGGTGCCGATGCCCTGGCTGATCAGCCCCCCTACGCCGTTGTCCCCATAGGACTGCACCGCAAAGCCGATCATCTGGGTGCAGCAGCCCACACAGGCGGCCCCCGCCGCGATACCGCTTAAACCCAGGGAGATACTGATGGCGGCGGAAGAGATGGGCGCGGTCAAAATCATGCCCATTGCCGCGCTAACCAGGATGCCCATGGGGATGGGGTGCATCTCTGTGGCCCGGTTGATAAAGCCACCCAGGGCATTCATGCCCGCGGCGATTCCCGGCCCCGCCAGGTTGGCGACAATACCCCCGGACACAATGACGAAAACGGGCACCAGCACGATGTCCACCGGGGTTTTCCCCGCGATGAACTGCCCGCACTCCGCCCCC
>DAISYX010000086.1:4612-8229 GCA_036825095.1 Clostridia bacterium
TGGCTGGCGTGGGCGCAGCCTGCCATCACCACTTCCTGATAGCTGCCCCCGTTTTCCTGATAGCGCTTCAGCACCCGTCGGGTCTGGGCCACCATGGGCTGGGGCGGGAAGACTTCCTCCCCCGGATAGCCCGGCAGCACGCCCATCTGCCCCAGCACCGCCAGGTCGGACAGGGACTGGTCGGACACCAGCCTGTCCTGATCTCCCCGGATCCACAGGATGGGCGGCTTGGGGCTGATATCCACGATGCCGGACACATCCGCGTACTGGGGCGCCAGGGCGTTTGAGATGCCCCGCTCACCCGGCAGCACATAGGGGAACTCCGCAATCGCCCGGTAGTCCCCGGGATAATAGTCCTCCCCCAGGCGGATTTTAAGCAGTTCCTCCACAAACAAATCCTGCCATTCCGTTTCCACCGGCCAACCGGAAGCGAAGAGGGATTTTCCCAGCACGCTGCGGGCGGCCATGGGGTCGTCCCCCCGGTCCTTCTCCGCCAGCTTCCCGATGAAGGCAGGGTTGGCAAAACCGCCGGGCGCCCCCCAGCCGCGCTCGTCATACATTTTGCCCTCCTCTCCCCTTGTGCCCCCAAAGCCATAGGGCGACATGGGGGAGAGCAGCAACAGGTGGCTTAATTTCTCCGGGTGCAGGGCACAGTAGCGCCAGGCCACCCCGCCGCCCAGCGACCAGCCCAGGAGGGCAAAGCGGGAAAAGCCCAGCGCCTGGGACAGGGCGTCGATATCCTCCGCCCAGTCCGAAAGCGCCGTGGCCGCTTTGACGGGCCGGGCCTCACTGTCCCCAAAGCCGCTCAAATCCGGAGCCACCACGTCATAGCGCTGGGCCAGGCGCCTGATCACCGGGAAAAAGAAGGCGGAGGAAGAGGCGTTGCCATGCACCAGGATCAGCTTCCGGGGCTTCCCCTCCCCCAGGCGGTAATAGGCGGTTTTCAGGCCGCGGGTCTGAATATATTTCTTCTTTTCCATTTTTCTTGCCTTTCTTAAAATCTCTTTTTCAGGCGAACTTTGCTTGATTCGTATTATACGAAGGCCCTGGCAGCCTGTCAAACACAAGGTTTTTACCGATTCGGGTTAATTTTGTCCCGCAGAGTCACAAGCCTATGATGTATAAAAATATTTCCGGAACGTCCATTTTAACTCCCTGCCAAATGGAGTAAAACCAATATGGAACATGAATCAGTTTTCATAATTGACGGGGAGGCCATCAAGCCGCGCCGCCAAGGAAAACGCGCGAGGAGGAAAACATGAAAAAGGTCTACATCGTCTCCGCCAGGCGCAGCCCCGTGGGCGCCTTCATGGGGGCTTTAAGCGCTACCCATGCCGCGGACATGAGCGCGGCAGTCATCCAGCCCCTTTTGGCGGACGCCGGCGTTATGCCCGAGCAGGTGGATGAATTAATCTGCGGCAACATCCTCTCCGCCGGCCTGGGCCAGGGTATCGCCCGTCAGGCCGCGGTCAAGGCTGGCATCCCCGTGTCCGTGTGCGCCTATTCGCTCAACATGCTCTGCGGCTCCGGCATGAAGGCGGTGATGAACGCCGCCACCAGCATCGCCGCGGGGGAAGCGGACATTATCGTGGCCGGCGGCGTGGAGAACATGTCCGGCGCCCCCTATCTTTTGCCCAAGGAGACCCGCAAGGGCATCAGGATGGGCGCCTACCAGGTGGAGGACCACCTGATCAAGGACGCCCTCACCGACGCCTTTGACAACATCCACATGGGCATCACCGCGGAAAACATCGCCCAGCGCCATGACATCAGCCGGGAGGCCCAGGACAGCTTTGCCTACGCCTCCCAGGAAAAGGCCATCAAGTCGGTGGACGAGGGGCTGTTTGATGAGGAAATCGTGCCCCTTCAGGTCAAGGCGGGCCGGGAGATGGTCACCTTCGCCCGGGATGAATACCCCAACCGCAAGACCAACCCGGAAAAACTGGCCGGCCTGCGCCCCGCCTTCAAAAAAGACGGCAGCGTCACAGCCGGCAACGCGTCGGGTATCAACGACGGTGCCGCCTTCCTGCTTTTGGCAGGGGAGAACGCTATAAAATCTTTAAACCTTGCGCCCATGGCTGAGATCGTGGCCTGCGGCCAGGCCGGGGTGGAGCCCTCCGTGATGGGCCTGGGCCCGGTGCCCGCCATCCGCAAGGCGCTGGAAAAGGCGCGGCTCAGCCTCAGTGATATGGAGCTGATCGAGCTTAACGAGGCCTTTGCCGCCCAGTCCCTGGGCGTGATCAAGGAGCTCAGCCAGGAGCACGGCCTCAGCGAGGAAGAGATCCAGGCCCGCACCAACCTTTTTGGCGGCGCCATCGCCCTGGGGCACCCGGTGGGCGCCTCCGGCGCGCGCATCCTGGTCACCTTGCTGTACGGCCTGAAGCGCCTGGGCAAAAAGACCGGCCTGGCATCGCTTTGCATCGGCGGGGGCATGGGCACCGCCGTCATCGTGAAAACCGTTTGACCATCGTCTGATACAGAAAAAGAAGCAGAGGAGAAAGAAAATGAGACTGGAAGGAAAAGTTGCGATTATCACCGGGGCCGCCAAGGGTTTGGGCGGCGAGATGGCCCAGCTGTTTGCAAAAGAGGGCGCCAAAGTCATCGCCTGCGACATGGCGGAGATGTCCTATGAGGCCCAGGGCGTTGAATACTACCAATTAAACGTCACCGACAGCAAGGCCTGCGAGGCGCTGTTCAACTACGCCAAGGACAAATACGGCCGCATTGACATTCTGGTCAACAACGCCGGCATCACCAAGGACGCCATGACCCGCAAGATGACCGACGAGCAGTGGGACGCCGTGATTGACGTGAACCTCAAGGGCGTTTTCAACCTCACCCGCCATGTGGGCCCCTATATGCAGGCCCAGGGCGGCGGTTCCATCATCAGCATTTCCAGCGTCGTGGGTGTGTTTGGCAACATCGGCCAGGCCAACTACGCCGCCACCAAGGCGGGCATTATTGGGCTGACCAAAACCTGGGCCAAGGAGTTCTCCTTAAAGGGCGGCAACGTCCGGGTCAACTGCATCGCCCCCGGCTACACCATGACGGACATCTTAAAGACCGTGCCCCAGGACCTGCTTGACAAGTTCGCCGCCATGACCATGCTGGGCCGCCTGGGCCAGCCCATTGAAATCGCCAACGCGGCGCTTTTCCTGGCCTCTGACGATGCCAGCTTCATCACCGGGCAGACGCTTCAGGTGGACGGCGGGATGCGGCTGTAAGCCGCGCGGGCCAAAGGAGTAGATCATCATGAAAAACCATGTGGGCATTGTGGGCACCGGCATCTACCTGCCAAAGGGTGTGATGACCGCTGCCGAGATTGCCGAACAAACAAACGGCGTCTGGGCTGAAAGCGCTGTGCGGGAGAAGCTGGGCATCAACCAGAAGCTGATCCCCGCGGACCCCGCCACCGACGGCACCCAGGAGATGGGCGCCTTGGCGGCGCTGGACTGCCTGAAAAACACCGGCACCGATCCCAAGGACATCGACCTGATCCTCTGCATCGGCGAGGAATGGAAGGAATATCCCCTCACCACCTCCGCCCTTTACATCCAGGACCGCATCGGCGCGGTCAACGCCTGGGGCATTGACGTGCAGAACCGCTGCTGCACCTG
>DAISYX010000087.1:0-8011 GCA_036825095.1 Clostridia bacterium
GAGGCGTCCCGGGCCGCCCTTAAGTCCTCAAGGCGAAGCTGCCAGCGCACATAGGGCGCCAGCAGCTCAAAAAATCTTTCCTTCAGCTCCTCCCTGTCCAGCAGCTCATAAAAGGCGGCCCGCTCTTCCCCGGCGGCGCTTACATAGCTGATCTTCAGGGCCACTTCGGGGAGCGCTTCCTGCTCACAGAGCATAAAGCCATAGCAGGCAGCCTGGGCCAGATGCTCCGGCCGGGCTTCCTCCGGCACGCTGTCGCCTGACAGCTTGATCTCCTCAATCACCGGGGGCTGGGCCTTGGGATCAAACAGGTCCATGCGGCCCTGCACCTCCACCCGGGCCCCCTCGCACATTCCCTCCCAGCGCAGGGAGATTTCCGCCTGGGCCTGGCTTTTGGCCTGCCAGGCCAGATGCCCCGCCCGGCCCTGGGCCAAAAGGCGGCTGGAGACGGGCATAATATCAGGCGGGAAAAGGGAAAAGTCCACCAAGGCCCGGACGGAGACGCGCAGGGGCGCCTTCATTCCCCCGGGTACCATATTTTCTCCAGGGTCAGCCCGCAAGCGGGCGCCGTGGGGCCAAGGGCCAGGCGGTCCCCTGTCATGATGCCCTGTTCAAAGGCCTCCTCCCCCAGCCGGCCCAGGCCAATGGCAATCAGGGTGCCCGCGATGATGCGCACCATGTTGTATAAAAAAGCGTCCCCTTCGATGATAAGGGTCAATTCCTTGCCCGTTCTTGTGATCTGGGCCCGGCGCAGGGTGCGCACCGTGGTTTTGGCGCTGTGGCCGGAAGCGGCAAAGGCCTTAAAATCATGCCGCCCGATGAGGGGGCCAAGGCTTCTTGCCATGCGCTCCTCATCCAGCGGCAGGGGCACAAAGGCGCTGAAGTCACGGATCAGCGCTGAGGGCTGGGGCCGGTTCAGGATGCGGTAGGAATAGCGCTTGCCCAGGGCGGAGAAACGGGCGTGGAGGCTGTCCGGCACCTCCCTGGCCGCCACCGCGCTGATATCCCGGGGCAGAAGGGTGTTCAGCACAAAGGGCCATTTGGCGGGCGGGATGCGGCTGTCGGTGTCAAAATGCGCCCGCTGGCCCAGGGCATGCACCCCCGCGTCGGTGCGGCTGGCCCCCGTGAGGGTCACGGGCCGGCCCAGGGGCTTTAAGAGGGCTTTTTCCACCTCCTCCTGGACGCTGGGGCCGTTTAATTGCCGCTGCCAGCCGGAGTAGCGGGTGCCCTGGTATTCCAGGGTCAGGAGGATGCGGCGGGTCCCTCTCATAGCCAGCGGGGCAGCAGCAGCGCCAGATACAGCGCCGCCATCACCAAAAAGGCGATCAGATCCCGCTTCCCGATTTTAAGCACGTGCAGCCGGGTGCGCCCCTCCCCGCCATGGTAGCAGCGGGCCTCCATGGCCATGGCCAGATCCCCCGCGCGCCTGAAGGCGCTGACAAACAGGGGCACCAGCAGGGGCACCATGGCCCGGGCCCGGGCCATGAGGTTGCCGGACTCAAAGTCCGCCCCTCTTGCGGTCTGGGCCTTCATGATCTTGTCCGCCTCCTCCACCAGGGTGGGGATAAAGCGCAGGGCGATGGTCATCATCATGGCCATCTCATGGGCGGGGAACTTGATCACCTTCAGGGGGGAGGCCAGGGTTTCCAGCCCGTCCGTCAGGGTGACGGGGGAGGTGGTCAGGGTGAGCACGCTGCTGCCCATCACCAGAAAGATCAGCCTTAAGGTGAAGTGCAGGGCGTTTAACAGCCCCTCCTGCCAGATCACCACAGGCCCCAGCCGGATAAGCGCGGTTTCGCCGGAGCCAAAAAAGAGGTTCAGCACAAAGGTGAAAACCAAAAGGATGCGCATGGGCCGGATGCTGCGGATGATCATCCGGGCGGGCAGGCGGGCCAGATACACCGCCAGACACAGGAAAGCCAGGATAAAGCCGTAGAGATAAAGCTGCCCTGCCATGAACACGGCGATGATAAACAGCACCGTCAGCAGGATTTTGGTGCGCGGGTCCAGGCGGTGCACCAGGCTGTCCACCGGGTAATACTGGCCCAGGGTGATGTCACGCAGCATCGCCGCCACCCCCTTTCAAGAAGGCCGCCAGGGCGTCCGCCAGGCTTTCCAGCAAATAGCAGTCCGGAATCTCCGGCCCGCCGATTCCCCGAAGCGCCCGGGTCAGCTGGCAGCCCTGGGGCACGTCCAGGCCCATCCGGGTCAGTTCCTCATAGCGGGCAAACACCGCCTCCGGCGGCCCCTCCATCGCCAGCCGGCCCTTTTCCAGCACCGCGATGCGGGTGGCCAGGCGGGCCACGTCGTCCATGGCGTGGGAGATCATCACCACGGTGGTGCCCTCCCTATGGAGGCGCTGAATGTCAGAGAGCAGCAGCTCTCGGGCCCGGGGGTCAAGGCCTGCTGTGGGCTCGTCCAGCACCAGCACCTGGGGCCGCATGGCCAGCACCCCCGCCAGGGCGATCCGGCGCATCTGGCCGCCGGACACCTCAAAGGGGGAGCGGTCCTTGATCTCCTCAAAGGGCAGGCCCACCATGTCCATGGCCGCCCGCACCCGCGCTTCGATCTCCTCGCCTGAAAGCCCCATGTTTTTAGGGCCAAAGGCGATGTCCTTATACACCGTCTCCTCAAAGAGCTGATGCTCCGGGTACTGGAACACCAGCCCCACCTTAAAGCGCAGCTTGCGGGTGTCCTCCCCGGGGGCGTTGATGTCCCGCCCGTCCAGCAGCACCCGGCCGGAGGAGGGCTTGATCAGGCCGTTGAGATGCTGGGCCAGGGTGGACTTGCCCGAGCCGGTGTGGCCGATGAGGGCCAGCAGCTCGCCATCCCCGATGGTGAGGTCAATCTCCTCCAGCGCCGTGGTGGCCACAGGGCCCCCCTGCTGATAAATATGGCTTAGTTTTTCCAGCACGATGGGCACAGCCTGATCACCTCCCTGGCCATTTCTTCAACCGTCAGCACATCCCCCGCCGCCTTGATCCCCCGGGCAATCAGCATATGGGCCAGGCTGGTCATGGGGGGCACGTCCAGGCGCAGCGCCCTGATTTCCTCCACCCGGGCAAAAATCTCCCGGGGGCTGCCGTCCATGGCGATCCGGCCATGATCCATCACCATCACCCGCTGGGCCCGGGCCGCCTCCTCCATGAAGTGGGTGATCCACACCACGGTGATGCCCTGCTCCCGGTTGAGGCGGGCCACGGTATCAAAAACCTCTTTGCGGCCCTGGGGGTCCAGCATGGCCGTGGCCTCGTCCAAAATCAGGGCCTCCGGCCGCATGGCCAGAATCCCCGCGATGGCCACCCGCTGCTTCTGCCCGCCGGACAAAAGATGGGGCGGCCGGTCACGAAAGGCGCTCATGCCGGTAAGCCTTAAGGCCTCATCAATCCGGGGGGGCATCTCTTCGGTGGGCACCCCGGTGTTCTCCAGCCCAAAGGCCACATCGTCATACACCCGGGTGGCCACCAGCTGGTTGTCCGGGTTTTGAAACACCATCCCCGCCGCCTGGCGGATGTCCCAGGTGTATTGGTCCTCCCGGGTGTCCATGCCGCTGACGGTCACCCGGCCCTGGCTTGGCAGAAAAAGCCCGTTGAACAGCTTCGCCAGGGTGGATTTGCCCGAGCCGTTATGCCCCAGGATGGCGGTGAACTGCCCCCTGGGGATGGTGAGGCTGATGTCCCTGACCGCTGGCTCCGCCTGGGGCTCATAGCGGTAGGTGACCTGGTCCAGGACCAGGTGGTCGCTGTCCGTTGTCATTGGGTCTCCTCGCTGCGGTTAAAGGCGCCGCGCATATCAAACTGCTGGTAAAAGGCCTCCCGGTAGGCCGGGAAGCGGTCCTCAAGGATGGCCTGGCGCGCGCCCTGCATCAGGCGCTTAAGATAGCGCAGGTTGTGGATGCTGCACAGCCGGGCGCCGGTGATCTCCCCCGCCTTGATCAAATGGCGGATGTAGGCCCTGGAATAGTGCCGGCAGGCCTCGCAGTCACAGCCCTCCTCCAGGGGGCGGAAATCCTCCCGGTAGCGGGCGTTGCGCACCACCAGGCGGCCCTGGCCCGTGAGAATGGTGCCGTTTCGGGCGATGCGGGTGGCCAGCACGCAGTCAAACATGTCTACCCCCCTCAGGATCCCCTCAAGCAGGCAGTCCGGCGTGCCAACGCCCATCAGATAACGGGGCTTGTCCTTTGGCATATGGGGCATCAGGGCGTCCAGCATCCGGTACATCAGATCCTTGGGTTCCCCCACGGAAAGCCCGCCGATGCCATAGCCGGGGAAATCCATGGCCGCCAGGGTCTGGGCGCTCTCTATCCTCAACTGCTCAGAAAAAGCCCCCTGGACGATGCCAAACAGCGCCTGATCCTCCCTCCGGTGGGCCTTTTGGCAGCGTTTGGCCCAGCGGTGGGTGCGCTCCATGGCCGCCCGGGCGGTCTTTTCATCACAGGGCCAGGCTGTGCACTCGTCAAAGGCCATGATGATGTCCGCCCCCAGCTGCTCCTGGATGCGGATGGACTCCTCCGGGCCCATGAACAGCGCCGAGCCATCCAGATGGCTGCGGAAGCGCACCCCTTCCTCCGTGATTTTGCGAAGCCCGGACAGGGAAAACACCTGGAAGCCCCCCGAATCCGTCAGGATGGGCCTGTCCCAGGCCATAAAGCGGTGCAGGCCCCCAGCCTTTTCCACCACCTCAGGCCCGGGCCTCAGGCTTAGGTGATAGGTGTTGGACAGCACAATCTGGGCGCCGATCTCCGCCATCTCCCGGGAGGTCATGGCCTTCACCACCCCCTGGGTGCCCACGGGCATATACACCGGGGTTTCCACCGGCCCATGGGGAGTGTGGAGGATGCCCGCCCGGGCGCCGGTGACAGCGCACTGGCGGATCAGCTCATAGCGCACTGGCGCGCCTGTGTCAGTCATGGGGCAATGTCCGGCCAGATGCGGCCCAGGCCGTCCAGCTCCCTGAGATAGTCCTTAAAAAAGCCGCTCACCGGGAAGCCCTTGGGCGCCGCGTCCGGCGCGCAGATGAAGACCATGGCCCGCTGGGTGACCGGGTGGAGAAAAGACAGGCGCATGCCCCAAAGGGCGATCAGCTCGCCCGGCGTGCCCTTGCCATAGCGCGCGTCTCCCAAAAGAGGATGCCCCATATGGGCCATCTGGGCCCTGATCTGGTGGGCCCGCCCGGTCTGAAGCTTCACCGCCACCAGGCTCTTCTCAGGCGCGTGGTGGACGGTCTGCCCGTGGAGGATGGCCTCCTTCCCCTGGCGGTACAGAAAGGAGGGCAGCACGGTGACGGTGTTGGTGGCCTCGTCCTTTTTAAGATAATCCTTCAGCGTAAAGCGGTCCGGCGTCTGCCCCTGGCAGACCAGCACATATTCCCGCTGAAGGGCCCCCTGGCGCAGCTGCTGGGACAGGCGGGCCGCCGCCTTGGAGGTGCGGGCAAAGACCAGAAGCCCCCCCACAGGCCGGTCCATCCGGTGCACCAGCCCCAGGTAAACCTCCCCGGGCTTTTCATACTTCTCCTTGACATAGGCCTTTAACTGGCTGAGCAAATCCTCATCCCCCGTCCGGTCCGACTGGGTGAGGAGCATGGGCCGCTTTAAGGCCACCAGGAGGTGGTTATCCTCAAACAAAATGGGTGGGTGGGTTTGTTCCAATGCAGTCTCCTTCATGGCCGCCACCGGCCGCTGGCCCCCGCCGGGAGGAAGCCCCCCGCGCTCACGGGCAGGCAAAGCTCCTGGGCGTCGATGCTGCCGCCAAAGCGGGCGCTTACCGTCAGGCGCAGGATGTTGCCAAGCACCGTGGGCTGAAAGCCCGTGGTGTAGCCGTTGATCAAGAAAAACAGGGGCTGGTCGCTTAACAGCTGGGCTGAGAGTTCCGCAAGGGGAAACAGGGCGTCCTCCAGCTTCCAGATTTCGCCTGAGGGCCCCCGGCCATAGCTGGGCGGGTCCATCAGGATGGCGTCATAGCGCTTGCCCCGGCGCAGTTCCCGCTTCACAAAGGCCTGGGCGTCCTCGGTGATAAAGCGGCAGCGCTCCTCCGGAAGCCCACTGAGCTCCCGGTTTTCCCTGGCCCAGCGCACCATGCCCTTGGCCGCGTCCACATGGGTCACATGGGCGCCGGCCATCATGCAGGCCAGGCTGGCGGCCCCGGTGTAGGCAAACAGGTTTAAGACCCTGGCCCCCGGGCGGGGCAGAAGGCACTGCCGCATCCAGTCCCAGTTGGCCGCCTGCTCCGGAAACAGGCCCGTGTGCTTAAAACCGGTGGGCCGCACAAAGAACTTCAGATCCCGGTAGCCGATCTCCCAGCGCTCGGGCAGGGCCCTTTTAAAGCGCCAGCTGCCGCCCCCTTCGCCTGAGCGCAGGTAGCTGCCGTCCGCCTCCTGCCAGCTTTCCGGCCGGCTTTTGGGCCAGATCACCTGGGGGTCCGGCCGGGCCAGGATGATCTGGCCCCAGCGCTCCAGCTTCATCCCCTCGCCAGTGTCCAGCAGCTCGTAATCCCTCCAGCTCTCGCTTATGAACACGGCGCCTCTTGGCGGCAGGCCGCCTCAAACAAGGTGGTTTTCACCGCCCGCTCCCAGCCTGAAAGCAGCGTTTGGCGGGTGTCGTCCGCCATGCCGGGCACAAACTCCCGCTCCAGCTGCCAGCGGGCCGCGGCCTCCTGGGGGCTCTTGAACACCCCGGCCCCCAGCCCCGCCAAAAGCGCCGCCCCCAGGGCGGTGGTCTCCCTGACCGCAGGGCGCAGCACCCGCAGGCCGCTGATGTCCGCCTGGAACTGCATCAAAAAGCCGTTGGCCGTGGCGCCCCCGTCCACCTTCATGGCCTGGGGACGGCGGCCCAGGGTGGCCGCCATCATCTTCAGCAGATCATCCGACTGGTAGGCGATGGCCTCCAGCGCCGCCCGGGCCAGGTGGGCCTTGTTTGCCCCCCGGGTCAGGCCGGTGACGCTGCCCCGGGCGTACATCTCCCAGTGGGGCGCGCCCAGCCCTGTAAAGGCGGGCACCAGATACACCCCCTGGGTGTCGGCCACGGATTCCGCCAGGGTCTGGCTCTGGGCCGCGTCCTGGATGATGCCCATCTCATCCCTGAGCCACTGGATCGCCGCCCCCGCGGTGAACACGCTGCCCTCCAGGGCATAGGTGGCCCTATTAGAAATCCGCCAGGCGGTGGTGGCTAAAAGCCCGCCCTCCGGCACAGGGGGCGTTTCCCCCGCGTTCATCAGCATGAAACAGCCGGTGCCATAGGTGTTTTTCACCTCGCCCGGGGCAAAGCAGGCCTGGCCAAAGAGGGCGGCCTGCTGGTCCCCCGCCATGGCGCACACCGGCAGGGGCACGCCCAGGATATCCTCCCTGAGGATGCCAAAGGGGCCCGCCGTGTCCCGCACCTCAGGCAAAAGGGCCCTGGGCACGCCAAAGATCTTGAGCAGCTCATCATCCCAGTCCTGGGTGGCCAGGTTAAAAAGCATGGTGCGGCTGGCGTTGGTGGCATCCGTCACATGGGGCCGGCCTTCAAGCAGGTGAAAGGCCAAAAAGCTGTCCACCGTGCCAAAGCAAAGCTCCCCCGCCTCCGCCCGGGTCTGGAGGTTTAATTCGTCCAGAATCCAGCGGATTTTGGAGGCGGAAAAATAGGCGTCCGGCAAGAGGCCCGTTTTTTCCTGGATCAGCTGCGCGTGGCCCGCCTGTTTGAGCTGGTCGATATAGCCCGCGGTGCGCCGGCACTGCCAGACGATGGCGTTGTAGACGGGCTCCCCGCTCTCCCGCTCCCAGATGAGGGTGGTTTCCCGCTGGTTGGCAATGCCCAGGGCGGCGATGTCCCGGGCCTTGATCCCCGCCTGGACCACCGCCTTTTTCAAGGCTTCCACCTGGCTTGAGATCAGATCCTGCGGGTCATGCTCCACCCAGCCGGGGCGGGGATAGTGCTGGGTGAATTCAAAGGCCGCCGTTGCTTTCGGGCGGCCTTCCAGTGAGAACACGATGGCCCGGGAAGACGTGGTCCCCTGATCCAGCGCGGCAAGGTATTGCGCCA
>DAISYX010000088.1:0-7938 GCA_036825095.1 Clostridia bacterium
TCGCGGATCTCATTCATTTGCTTATGAATCTTTTTGCTGTGGCTGATAACGAGGTTGTGCTTCTGCCAGCGCACCTGTGTCAGCTTGCCGGAAAGCCGGGCCATCTGCTCCGCCCACTCCTGGGGGCCAGTGCCCTCCGGCAGCTTAACCCCTGTATCCGCCCAACGGGGCAGTCCGTTCTTTCTGGCAAACATCCATTGTCCCCCTTTCCCAAAAAAGCATAGATATCTCCATAGGTAGTATAACCATTTTTGTGCGGGACGCTTTTTTGATCAAAAAAACGCGCCGCTTCCGGGCGCGTTAAAAGGGGGTTTCCAGGAAAACTACCGGGCTGTCAGGCCCTCAAGGATCTCCGCCATCCGGGGCCATTTGGCCTCCATATCCTCAAGCAGTTTAAACTGGCTGCGGCAGCGGTCCAGATTGTGCCGCGCCCGGCGGATGCGGTAGTAGGTGTCCCCCAAGAGGTAGTCCGCCAGAAAGCGAATCCCGCATTCCAGGGTCATGGCCCAGGCCCCCTCCGGCAGGCAATCAAGCTCCGCCTGGGTGAGGCTTTCCCCGCACTGCGCTAAAAAGCCCTGGGCATAGGCCTGATACATCTCAAGGGACAGGCTGACCAGGCTCAGGTCTGTCTCGTCCTCTGCTGCGGTGGAGGCGCCAAAGCGCACAGAATCACCAAAGTCATGGGCGGCCAGGCCTGGCATCACGGTATCCAGGTCAATCACGCACAGGGGCTCCCGGCTTGCGGCGTCCAGCAGCACGTTGTTGAGCTTGGTGTCATTGTGGGTGACCCGGCTTAACAGCTGCCCTTCCTTTTGCAGGCGCTGAAGCCTGCCCCCCCGCTCCCGGCGCGCCAGCGCGAAGTCCACCTCCGCCTGAACGTCCGAAAGCCTTCCCGAAGGGTCCGCAGCAATCGCCGCTTCAAGCTGCCTGAAGCGCTCCGGCGTGTTGTGAAAATCCCGGATGGTCTCATGCAGGCTGTCCGCCGGAAAATCCGCCAGCTGGCGCTGAAAACGGCCAAAGGCCTGCCCGCTGCTGTAAAAATCCCGGGAGGACTCCGGCGCCTGAAGGCAGAGGCTGTCCCGGACAAACACATACACCCGCCAGCATTTCCCTTCAGGGTCCTGGTGATAATCCTGCCCGCTATGAGTAGGCACCAGGGTCAGCACGCGGCGGGGGTCTGCGTCATGGCGGGCCAGATGCCGGGTGACCCGGCCGATGTTTTCCATCAGGGCGGGGATGTCCCGAAACACCCGGGGGTTGATTTTCTGCAGGATATACCAAACCCCCTCGTCCGTTATCAGCAGGTAGGTCTGGTTAATGTGGCCTTCCCCGTAGGGCCGGCAGCTCTCAGGGTTTCCCTGAAGCTGAAACTGTTTTGCCGCTTCAAGCATATGGCGTCCTTTCACAGGTGAGATGGCGCATAGGTGGGCAAGCCGATGGCAGGGACAGGCAGGACTGAATAGGATTAAGTCAGCCCTTCAGGCCCCCGCCTGTCACCCCGGCGATGATCTTCTCGGACAGGAAGAGATAGAGGATAAACGTGGGCATGAACAAAATCATCACCGAGGCGAACATCCCCGCCCAATCCCCGGTGTACTTCATGGAGTTGATCATGGAGTAAAGCCCCACTGCCACCGGCCGCGTGGCATCCTGGTTGGCGAATATCAGGGACATGAAGTATTCGTTCCAGATGTTGATGAAGTTAAAAATGCTCACCGTCACAATGCCTGGCTGGGCCAGGGGCAGCATGATCTTCCAGAAGGTGCGCATGGGCGGACAGCCGTCTATGGCCGCCGCCTCCTCATAGGAGCGGGGCAGGTTTGAAAAAAAGCTCAGCAGGAAAATAGTGGTGTAGGGCACGTTGATGCCCACATACAAAACGATCATCAGAAGCCGGATGGTGACGGTCTGCCTTAAAAGCTGAAGCTGGGTCACCACCGCGAACAGCGGCAGGATGATCATCACCACCGGCACCCCCATGGCGGCCACAAAGCCATTCTGGATCGGGTGGTTAAGGAAAAACTTGAAGCGGGACAGCACATAGGCCGCAGGGGCCGCCACCAGCACCAAAAGCACGGTGGAAATGCTGGCATAGCCCAGGGAGTTGGCAAAAAAGACGGACACATTCTGTGAGTTCCAGGCCTTTACATAGTTGCCGAAGTTAAGGCCGTTGGCGGCGAAATGAAAGACCTCCCCCCGGTAGATGGCCCGGGTGGTGGACAGGCTGGCCGCCGCCACCCAGCCGATGAGGATGGTGGTGAACACCACCCAGAGGATCAGCAGGGTGTAGCCCGGAATCAGGCGGGCTTCGTGCTTCCAGTTTAGCGGCCGGGAGCGCCGGAGGGTCTTTTTATTCATGGTGGTCATTGGGCCCTCCTTAATACTCCAGCTCATCATCCCGGATGAACAGGTTGGTCAGCACAAAGATCAGCACCACGCACAGCCCTAGGGTGACGCCCACCGCGGCGCCCAGCCCCGCCTCGCGCGTCATGACGGTGTTGCCGGTGGAAAACACCTGAAGGTAGAGGTAGACCATGGGCGTGATGGTGTCAAGGTCCGTGGTGACGGTGGAAAACAGCTGGGACCAGACAAAGAAGCCCACCGAGGTGATGGTCCACATGGTGATGTTGGTTTTGATAACCCCTTTAAGCAGCGGCAGCGTAATCTGGGTGAACTGCCGGGGCTTGCTGGCGCCGTCTATGGAGGAGGCCTCATAAAACTCGTGGGGGATTTTCTCAATCCCGGAGGAGAAAATCAGCATATGGTAGCCCACCATGCCAAAGCAGTAGGCAAAGGTGAGGGCCCAGAACTTGTTGCCGGCAGCCGTCCACTGGGTGGCCGCCAGGCCTTCCAGGCCCAGCCAGCTGAAAAGGTTGGTGAGAAAGCCCCAGCGGGGGGCATAGACATACTGCAGCCACATGGTGGCCAGCGCCACGGCGGAGATGATATTGGGCAGATAGATGACCGCGCGGAAAAAGCGCTTGAAGCGGATCCCGCTGTTGAGGATGACCGCAAACAGCAGGGCAAAGCTCATCACAACCAGTCCCCCCACCAGCCAGATGCGGAAAATGTTCCACATGGACTGGCGAAACAGGGAGGTCTGGACCAAGTCCCGGTAGTTTTTTAAGCCGGTGAAGGTCCATTCGTTCATGGAGGAAGTGACGTTCTCCACGCTAAACAGGCTCATCACCACCGTGCGTGCGATGGGATAGACAAAAATCGCAAAAAACAGCAGCAGGGCAGGCGTTAGAAAGACGACCACCATGGTTCTGTTTAATTTCATGCGGCTCCTCCTTTTCCGCAGATCAGTGCCAATGAAGAAGGGGCGGGCGAAACGGACGCCCGCCCCAGGGATAAGGCATTAGTTGGAAGCGTTCTCCAGGGTCTCCACAAACTGCTCGGGGCTTAACTGCCCGCCGCAGAGCTGCTGGAAAGCCTGCTTGATATAGGGGGTCATGTTGATGTTGTTCTCAATGCCGGCAGCCCAGCTGTAGCGGACGCTGAGGTTATCCATGACGCTCTTGGCAGAGGCCAGCATGGCGGGCCACTCGGTGTTGTTGGCATCAGCCGGGATGCCCACGGATTCGATGGACAGCTTGGCGTCAAACTCGCCCTTGGTGAGCTTCACGATCAGATCAAAGGCCTCCTGGGCCACCTGGCTGTCCTTGTTGATGGCCAGCACCTGGGAGCCGAAGTTGGCCGCCTCCACGCCGTGGATGCCGCCCTCAACCGCGGGATAGGAGAAGCAGCCCCAGTTGAAGTCAGGCCCGGTCATCTCCTTAACTTCGTTGGGCAGCCAGGAACCGTTGAGGTAGATGGCGGACTCGCCCATGGCGAACTCGCCGTTCTGGTTGGTGGGCCACACGGAAGAGGCGATGGTGGGAGACAGATAGCCCTTTTTCGCCAGGTCCGCATAGGCCTCAGCGGCCTTGAGCACAGCGGGCTCCTCCGCCCACTCCCCGTTGTCCACCACCCGGCGGACGCCTTCCTCGCCGATGAGGCGGGCCATGTGATAGCCCAGGTTGGTGATGATGTAAGCGTCGTCCGAGGTAATCGGCACATAGCCCGCGGCCTTGATCTTTTCGCAGGCCTCAAGCAGCTCGTCCCAGGTGGCGGGCGGCGCTTCGATGCCGGCTTCGTTAAAGATATCAATGTTGTAGAAGAAGGCGAACACAAAGGGCTGATAGGGGATGGATTTGAGGGTGCCCCCGGTGATCTCCCGGGCGGCGCCAATCAGCCCGGCGTTGGCGGTTTCCTCATAGTTGGCGGCTTTGGCCATCTCCTCGATGTCCAGGAGGTAGTCCACCCAGGAAACGTTGACCCGGTCCATGTCCTCATCAAACAGGTCGATGACGGTGCCTGCATCCAGGGCGGGCTGGAGCCCTTCCCGCATGCCGGTGCGGCCCTTGAACTGCAGGTCCACGGTGTTGCCGCTCTCCGCCTCATAGGCGGCCACGGCTTCCTTGATCACCTGGCCCTGGGGTTCGGTGGATTCCCACATGGTCCAGTAGACGATGGTCTTTCCCTCAGCCAGCGCGCTGACGCCTGTCAGCAGAAGCGCTGCCAAAAGCAACATGGCGATGATCTTCTTCACGATGATTCCTCCGTTTCGAAATTATTCGCGCAACAGAGCGCTTTGTTATGGTTATTATAATCCCATTCAATACAGTATGAATAGAAAAAAATCATCCATTGATAGCAATATCTTCCTGTTATGTGATTTCTGTCCTAATTGTATGATATACTCTCCATGGAAGGTGAATGCCATGCTTAATAAAAACAGACTGCGCGAACTTCTGGGTTACCTCTATGATGTCAAACGCATCCAGTGCTCCCTGCACAGCCTGGATGGCACGGAGGTTTTTTCCTCAAACGCCCGCAGCGCCTATTGCGATATGATCTGCGGCGCCCCCGGCGGCTATGCCCGCTGCCTGGCCTGCGACCAGAAGGCTATCCGTCAGGCGGGGCTTATGCAGGCGCCTTTTCATTATCGCTGCCACGCGGGCGCCATTGACGCGTCCATCCCGGTGATCATCGGCGGGGAGAGCAATGCCGTCATCCTCTTTGGCCAGATTCTGGACGATTCTCCCCTGGAGAGCCAGTGGGAAAACGCCAGACGCCTCACCCGCTGGCACCCGGACCCGGAGGGCCTCCGCCAGGCCTTCTATCAGCTGCCCCGCCTTAGCCAAAGGGAGATCAGGGGCTGCTATGAGCTGGTCAACGCCTGCGTATCAGAAACCCTGATGGAGCAGCTGCGCTCGGTGGGGGTGGTGTCCGCCAACGCAAGCCGGCTGGAGCTTTACCTGGCGGAGCACTACACCGAGCCCCTGACCCTGGCGGGTATCTCCAGGGCCCTGAACCTAAGCCCCAGCCGCCTGTGCGCCCTGGCCTCCTCCCTGGGGCCCGGCGTCACCATCGGCAAGCTCCTCACCCGCCACCGGATGAACGCGGCCCGGCATCTTCTTAAGGAAAGCGCCCGCAGCGTGCGCGAGATCGCGGCCATGGTGGGCATCTCGGACTACAACTATTTCACCAAGGTCTTCAAGCGAGCAACCGGCAAAACGCCCACCGCCTTCCGGCAGGAGGCCCAGGCGGAAAAGCCGGTGAAATAAAACGACAGGAGCTGTGCCTATGCGTCTTTCTTTGGAAACCATGTCCCTGCCTGTGGCGCCCTTGGGGCCTGATAGCGTGCTGCCCTCCATCTTCACCCAGATGAATGTCCAGACCGCAAAGCGCCTGGAGCTGGGCGAGGAAGATGAGATTTTCTTTGATCTGGGCCGGCTGGAGAACATCCTGCCCTATCAGATGAAAAGCCTGTACACCCGCAGCCGCAAAATCCAGAGCGTGCCCACCGCCGTATTGGAAAACGAGTTTCTGCGCGCGGTGTTCCTGCCGGATTACGGCGGCAAGCTCTGGTCGCTGTATGACAAGGCGGCGGGCCGGGAGCTGCTCTACGTCAACGACTGCCTCCAGCCCTGCAACTTAGGGCTGCTGGACGCCTGGATGTCCGGGGGCGTTGAGTGGAACATCGGAATGATCGGCCACTCCCCCTTCACCTGCGCCAAGATGAGCATGGCGGAGGCCCCCTGGCCGGGAGGCGGCAGCGCCCTGCGCTTTTACGCCTATGAGCGGCTGCGGGAAGCGGTCTTTCAGATGGATTTCGCCCTGCCCCCCGGCTCCCCTGCGCTTTTGTGCCGCATGCGCATCAAAAACCTCCTGGGCAGCACCATCCCCATGTACTGGTACAGCAACATCGCCGTTGCCAGGCTGCCCGGCGCGCGGGTGATCGTGCCTGCTGATTCCGCCTACTTCAGCGACAAGCAGCGCATCAGCAGGTGCGGGGTGCCCTTAGGCCCCAAGGGCCTTGACATCACCTATGCGGAAAATTCGCCGGAGTCCGTGGATTACTTTTTCCGCCTGGCGGACTGTGAGCGCAAGTTCATCGCCTACGCGGACCAAAAGGGCCGGGGGCTTTACCAAACCTCCACCGCCCGGCAGAAGGGCCGCAAGCTCTTCGTCTGGGGGGAGGGGGAGGGCGGCCGCTCCTGGCAGAAGTGGCTGACGGAAAACGCGGGCGAATATGTGGAAATCCAGGCCGGCGTTAACCGCACCCAGTATGAATGCCTCCCCATGCCACCCGGGGCGGCCTGGGAGTGGATGGAGGCCTACGGCCCTTTAAACATGGATGAAAAGACCGCCCACGGGGATTATCCCAGTGCGGCAAGGGCAGCGGAAGCGGTCATCGAACACCAGGTGCCGGCGGCCCATCTGGAGGAGCTGCTGGCCCGAAGCAAGCCCGCGGCCAAAACGCCGGGCCGCCTTCTTCAATTGGGGGAGGACGCCCCCTGGGCCGCGCTGGAGCAGGAAAGGCGAAAGAAAGAGGGCCAGCCCTTATTTGAAGAGCACCTGGACTTTGGCCCCATGGGCCTGGCTCAGGCGCCCTGGCTGTCCCTGCTTGAAGGCGGGGTTTTCTCTGCCCCGCCCATAGATCAGATCGGCTATCTGGTGTCCCCTGCCTGGGAGGCGCTGCTTCGTGAGCCCCGCCATCAGGACAACTGGTACGCCCGGTATCACCTGGGCTTAATTGCCCTCTTTAAGGGGGACAGGGCCGTCTGCGAAAGCCGCCTTGGGGAGGCGCTGGCGCTTCAGGAAGCGCCCCTGGCCCAATATGCTCTGGGGGTCTGCCTGTATCTGCGCCGAGACCCAAAGGCAATAGAGGCGCTTCGCCTGGCAGCAGAAGGGCTTAGGGCTTATCTGGAGTTCAACCGGGAGCACATGCAGGTGCTCTGCGCGCTTGATGCCCACCAGGAAGCGCTGGCCACCCTGCGGGCGCTGCCGGAGAAGATGCGCAGGGACGGGCATCTGCGCTACTGGGAGGCGGTGGCGCTTTCGCGCCTGGGCGACCTTGAGGCGGCGGAAGCCATCCTGATGGAGGAGAACACCTACCAGATGCCCGGAATGCGGGAAGGGCCGGAGCCCCTGTCAGACCTGTGGTTTTATATCAAGGAGCAGCAGGCCATGAAGGCCGGCCAGCCCTTTGACAGGGCCGCGGCCAAGGTTCCAAAGACGCTGGACTACCGCATGAACGCTTAAAGTCCGGACAAGACGCGTCTTAAAAGGGCTGGCGCTTCTTATTTGGCGCCAGCCCTTTAAGCTTTGGTTCTTAGTGGTTTTTGTAAGCGGTATCAGCCGTTGCCCCCGGTGGTGATGTTCAGGTGCTGCACTTCGCCGGTGATGGCGTCCAGCACCGCATTCAGGCCCAATTCCACCCCATCCACTACCACGTACAGGTGGAAACTCCAGACGGCGCCCTTGCTGTTGGTTTCCTCCCGGAAAAAGCTATCCGTTCTCTCCGCCCGGTCCATGTCCTCCCTGGACAGGCTGAACTCGTCCATCAGCGCAGCCTTGGCGATTTCAAGGGCCTGTGCCTCTGTCAGC
>DAISYX010000089.1:0-7930 GCA_036825095.1 Clostridia bacterium
CCAGGTGGGCAGCACCAACCTTATCAAGGTCGCCCACGTGCCGGACTGACAGCGCTGAACGCGCTGAGACGCCGGGTCTTTCCCGTTTCAATTTATCGCCCCAAATAAGTTATGATTTTTTTACTTAGCGTGCGTCAAAGCATTCTAAGTAAATTTTTAGGTTGATTTTTTTAATTAAAAGCATTACAATCGCCTTAAGTAAAATTCGCCAGGATTGAGATGGGCAGGATGATGAAATTAGAGTCAGAAAGAGCAGGCAGTCTAAAGAGGATGCAGAGCGATTATGCTTGCTTTGTGCCACGAAACCTGCAAGAGATTGAAGTGGCCCGGGATCAGGAGACGCTTGCTCTGCTTAACCAGGCCTATTTGCTGTTGGGGCGGCTGGATGGCATGGCGATTACACTGCCGGATACGGATCTGTTTGTGTCCATGTATGTACAAAAAGAGGCTGTTATCAGTTCCCAGATCGAAGGAACTCAAGCCTCCTTGGCGGATGTGTTTCAAAAAAACAAAAGCGGTGAAAAAAGGCTGGAGACCGAGGAAGTCGTCAACTATATCAAGGCGACAAATTACGCATTCCGGCGTCTGGAGGAGTTGCCTTTATGTATGCGCCTGATTAGAGAAACGCACAAAGTGCTGCTGTCCGGAGTTCGGGGAAATGATAAGTCGCCCGGCGAATTTCGCAAAACGCAGAACTGGATTGGTCCAGCGGGCGCCACTATCAATACCGCCAGTTTTATCCCACCCGCGCCAAAGGAAATGGAGGAAGCTCTCAGCGAGTTGGAGAAGTACATCCACGCCCCCGACAACGAGCCAGACCTGATAAAGGCTGGCTTGATTCACTACCAATTCGAGACAATTCACCCCTTCCTGGACGGCAACGGCCGCATAGGCAGGCTGTTGATTATCCTGTTTCTGAAAGAAACCAGCCTGATTCAGTGCCCGGTTTTGTATCTGAGCTATTATTTTAAAGCGCACCGGAATTATTACTATGAACTGCTGAACAATGTGCGCTTTAAAGGAGAATATGAGGAGTGGCTGAAGTTTTTTATCAAAGGCATCTGCGTTGTTTCCCAAGACGCAATAGACTCCATCCAGCGCATCATGGAGATGAAGAACAGGGATACTGAAAAAATCCGGGACAATAGCCGAACCAATGTCGCCAACATGCTGCTGGTCTATGAATACCTTCTGAAGCATCCCTATGTGGACGCATCGGAGTTGGCCGGTGCCATGGGGCTGAGCCGGCCTACGGTGTACGCTTTGCTGGACGAATTGACCAGGCTGGCCATCATTGAATTGGTGGAAGAAAAAAAGCGGTACAGGGAATATTATTATAAGGAATACATGGATATCCTCAGCGAGGGAACCCTGTTATAAGGCGGCAGGATCAGTGCCTATTTGTTTCGCAATCTTTACGAAAAGATTGCAAATATTTCTGCCGCCCCCTATAATGGGAGCGCCGCGCCCCAAGAAGCCGGGCCGTGACGCGAAAGGAAACCCCATGAGTTTAGACCCCAGGAATTTGGTATATGCGCTCAAGGAGAACGTGCGCCGCGTGATCGTGGGCAAGGATGAGGCCATCGAGCAGGCGCTCATCGCGCTGATCTGCAAGGGGCACGTGCTGATTGAGGATGTGCCCGGCGTGGGCAAGACCACGCTGGCCGCCGCCCTCTCCCGCTCTCTGGACTGCTCTTTCAGGCGCATTCAGTTTACTCCGGACGTGACCCCTTCGGACGTGACGGGCTTTACCATGTACAGCATGCAGACGGGGGAGACGGAGTTTAAGCCCGGCGTGGTGATGACCCAGATCCTCCTGGCGGATGAGATCAACCGCACCTCCCCCAAAACCCAGTCCAGCCTTCTGGAGGTGATGGAGGAGGGCCAGGTGACGGTGGACGGCATCACCCACACCCTGCCCCAGCCCTTCATGGTGCTGGCCACCCAGAACCCCATCGATTTTGTGGGCACCTATCCCCTGCCGGAGGCCCAGATGGACCGGTTTTTCCTGCGGGTGCGCATCGGCTATCCCTCCATTGAGGAGGAGATGGATGTGCTGGACCGTTTTTCCGGCAGCGAATCCCCGCTGAAGACCCTTCAGCCCGTGTGCGGCACGGAGGAGATCATCGCCCTGCAAGGGGCGGTGGGCACGGTGTATTGCAGCCGGGAGGTGCGCAGCTATGTGGCCACCATCGCCGCCTCCACCAGAAGCCACCCGGCCTTGCAGCTGGGGGTGTCCCCCCGGGGGGCCATCGCGCTGATCCGCGCGGCCCAGGCGGTGGCGATGCTGTTTGGGCGGGAGTATATCCTGCCGGATGATGTCAGGCAGATGGCGCTGCCGGTGTTGTCCCACCGGCTGATCCTCACCTCGGAAGCGCGAATGAAGGGCGTGTCGGCGGAGGAGGTGCTGCGGCACGTCATCGACACCTTGCCGGTGCCAGGCGCAAAGGGATGACCGGACGCCTGCTGGCGGCTTTAAGCGTGCTGGGGGTGACGGGGCTGTCCGCCCTGTCCCTGGGCGGGCCTGTTTTTTATTTTGTGTCCTGGGCGCTTTTGATGATGATTTTTTATGCGGTGATCAGCCTTATGGCGGCGCGCTTCGGTCTTCAGTTCAGCCAGCGCCTGGACAGCCACACCTTAGAGCGGGGGGACGGGGGGCAATTGCACGTCAGCCTCCGGCTGAAAAGCCCCCTGCCCATAGGCCCTGTGCGCCTGCCGCTGAGGCTGCCGGAGGGCCAGGCGGAGGCGGTGATGCAGGCGGGCTTCCTCAGGGAGGAGAACGCCGCCTTTTCCCTGCGCTTTCCCCATGTTGGGCAGTGGGCCGTGGGGACGGAGAAGCTGATTTTAGAGGACTTCTTCGGCCTGATCCGCCTGCCGGTGCGCTTAAGGGCGCCCCTGCCCCAGGCCCTGGTGCTGCCCCGGCGCTTTGAGGTGCTGCCCCTTGATTTTGCCCGCCTGGATGAGGGCCGGGCCATCCCGGGCCGCAGCGGGGAGGATGTGACCTCCCCGGAGGACACCCGCAGCTATCGCCTGGGGGACCCCTTCAAGCGCATCCACTGGAAGCTGTCCGTGCGCAGCCGGGAGCTGATCGTGCGCCGGTTTGAGATTCCGGAGCCGCCGGACACCCTGATTTTGCTGGACTGCACCGCGCCCCTGGGGGCAGGAGACAAGCCGGACGGCCGGGCCCGGCTGATTGACACCCTGGCGGAGACCGCGCTGTCCGTGGCCGCCATGCAGATGGCACAGGGGCAGCCCGTGCGGATGCCCCTGTACGGGGAGAAGCAAAGCGAGTTCCACGCGGACCGGGCGGAGGCCCTGGCCCTGCTCAAGGAGGAGCTGGCCTGCCAGCCCTATAACGGCGGGGTGTCCTTTGAGCGGGTGCTGAACCTGGAGCTGCGCCGCATGCGCAGAACGGGGGCCACCATCATCATCACCACGCGCCTGGACGCCGCGGTGGCGGAGGGGGTTAAAAACATCCGCGCCTCCGGCCCCAACGTGCGCTTTTACCTGATCACCTTTACCATCAACGCCCCGGAGTACAGCCCCTATATCGCGCTGCTTCAGCAGAACCTGGTGGAGGTGTGCTATGTCACGCCTGCGTGAATTTTTAAGGGCCCAGCTGGGGCGCTTTTTGCTGACGGCGCTGATCGCCTGGGGGCTGTGCCGGCCGGTGCTGGCCCTGCTGGGCGCCATGCCGGAGGACTTGTACGCCCTGATGTGGGCGCTGATCTGGGCCCTGGTGATGGCGCTGTCCGCCCGGTTAAAGCCCCCTTTGCAGCTGGTTTTCGCGGCGGGGCTCCTGGCGGCCCTTATCCTGCCCGCCTTTTTGCTGCCGGCGTCCCTTCCGGCCCGGGTGCTTGCCTTTATTTGGTCGCTGGCCTCGGGCGCCGCGCCCCTGGAGGCCTTCCGCTGGCATCTGGACGGGCTGATTCCCCTGGTGATGCTGCTATTGGCGCTGTATTCCCGCCTTTTGCTGGACGGGGACCCCGCCTTTTCCCTGCCCCTGGTTACAGCGCCGCTGCTCATGTTCTGGTTTGCGGGGGCGCGGGAGGATTTATCCCTCTATTTCCCGGCGGTGTTGTCCCTGCCGCTGCTGTATGCCCATGGGCATCAGGCGCCCGGGGGCGCCGTCCTTACGGTGCCGGAGGCAAAGCCCCGGCGCACCAGGGGGCTGAAGGCCCTGGCGCTGGCGCTGGCCCTGGCGCTCATTGCCAGCTGGCTCACCCCGGCCACCCGGCAGACGGTGCCCCAGCTGGAACAGATGGCGGACCGGCTGCGCCAGTCCATTGAGGACTATTTCTTCTTTACCGATTCCCGGCGCATGTTCTCCCTGTCCTCCCAGGGCTATCAGCCCATGGGGGAGGCGGGCCTGGGGGGCAAGCCCCTTATTCCGGACACCCCCCTGATGACCGTGTGGACCGGCGAGAAAACCTATCTGCGGGGCACTGCCCTTGATATGTATAATGGCCGCGCCTGGTTTGACACCTTGTCAAACGAGCGCTATGGCTTTCAGTCCGTGCGCTTTGCGGGGCTGAAGGCCTCCCTGTTTGATGAGGACCTGCCCGCGGGCGAGCGGGGCCAGCCCCTTGAGCTGCGGGTGGAAATGCTGGACACCCTGCCCTCCACCCTCTTTGTGCCCCAGCGCCTCAGGGCCTTGGCGCCCGGGGAGGGGATGGTGCCCTATTTTAACGCCTCCTCGGAGCTGTTTATCACCAGGGATCTGCGCCAGGGGGACAGCTACACCGCGGGCTTTGAGGCCTACACCGCGGGCAGCGCCTACACGGACGCCCTGGCGGAGCGCTTTGCGGGCTTTGTGGACCCGGCTTATGAGCGCATCCTTCAGGATTACACCCGCCTGCCGGATCATCTGGAGCCCGGGGGCATCATCGATGCCCTGGCCCGGGAGGTGGCGGGCAATATCCACGACCCCTACCGGCAGGGCCTGGCGCTGATGCGCTATTTGCGCAGCAACTTCCGCTACACCCTGGACGTGCCGGACGCGCCCCCCACGCTGGACTTCGCCTCCCACTTCCTCTTTGATATTCAGGAGGGCTACTGCACCTATTTCGCCACCGCCATGACGGTTTTGGCCCGCTCCCTGGGGCTTCCCGCCCGCTATGTGGAGGGCTTTCTGGCCAACCCCCAGGGCGGGGAGGCCGTCACCCTCACCGCCCGCAACGCCCACGCCTGGACGGAGATTTACATCGCGGGCTTAGGCTGGGTCACCTTTGACGCCACCGCCCCTGAGAGCGGCGAGGGCGAAGGCCAGGGAGAGCAGCCGCCCCAGAGCCCGCCGCCCAGCCCCACGCCCACCCAAAGCCCCGCCCCCAGCCAGGAGCCAACTCCCGGCCCGGACGAGGCGCCCCAGGAGAGCCCCAGCCCCTCGCCCGCCCCCGGTGAGCCCTCGCCCACCCAAAGCCCCGTCCCGGGCGAAACCGCCCAGGGGGCAGGTCAGGGTGATGACAGGCCCTTCCCCTGGTGGCTGCTGATCATCCTGTTGCTTCTGGGCCTGTTCGTCTGGCGCCTCAGGGAGGAGGAGCCGGAGCGCCGCGCCGCCAAACAGCGCGATCCCGCCCGGGCCTTTGCCATCCTCTGGCAGGCCTTGCTGGCGGCCCAGGCAGCAGGCCACCGGGGCATCCTGCCCCAGGAGACAGCCATCTCATATATCGCCCGCACCGCGCCGGGGGACGCCGGCCTCATGGGCCTGGCCCGGGCCCACAGCGCCCTGGTCTATGGCCGCACAAGCCCGGACGCGGATACCTTGGCCCTGGCCCGTATCCAGTACCGCGCCGCCTGGCAGACGCTTGCGCCCTGGCAGAAGGCGCGACTGGCCGCCAGCCGCGCGGTCAAGCCCCTGGGCGGTTATCTGAAAAAGGGTCTGCAAGGCCTGTGGAAAAGCTTGCGGCGAGGGGTGCGGAAGAGAATGGGGCGGGGGTAGGGGAGTTTAGAGAAAATCGGATGCAAATCCTATCAAAACCGCAATAGTTGATTGACAGTCTTACAAAAAACAGAATATAATATCCTTGGAATCACAAATAACCTTGCCAGTTGTCTTTTATGCCAAGCGCCTAAAGGAGCAAACATGCTTATGATTTATAGCAAGATGAGTATTCAATAGTGGCATGTCATGAAAGAATATTATGCTCACAGAAATGACGCAGGGGATTTACAGCCGTTAAGCGAACATCTTGATCAGGTTGCTGAGATGGCGGCAGAGTTTGCGAGCTTTTTTGCTTCAGAACATTTTGCTGCTCTGCTTGGAAAGCTCCATGATCTTGGAAAGGCAAGCGGTGGCTTTGAGCGCCGTCTGTTTTATGATGGCCCAAAAGTAGATCACTCCACCTTGGGCGCTCAGGCCCTCAACAATCAGGGAGCGCCTCTGCTTGCATATCCTGTTGCGGGGCACCATGGCGGAATGCCGGATGGCGGGGCGGAAACCAGCGCGGAAGAGCGGGTGCTGGCCCGGAGATTCAAGAAGACAGTAGCGCCCTGTGAAGGGAAATATGTTGAGTATCTCAATTTCTCCTTAATGCATCAATGTCCATTGAAAGCTGTTCCGGGCAGCATCATTTTTTCCAGCGCGTTTTGGATTAGAATGCTCTACTCCTGTCTTGTAGACGCAGATTTTATAGATACAGAAAATTTCATGTTGGGAAAACAGCCGCGCAAAGGATCTGCTGAGGTGCTTTTTCTGCAAGCCAAGGTCGAAGAGCACGTACAAAAATTCAAAATTCCCAAAACCTCTGTGCATAGGATTCGCAATGGTATTCTTGAGGCTTGTAAAAGGAATGCCACAAGGCCGCCCGGATTATTTTCTTTGACCGTTCCCACAGGTGGGGGGAAAACCCTATCATCTCTCAGTTTCGCGTTAGACCACGCTAAGGCCAATAATCTGCGCCGGGTTATTTATTGCATGCCCTATACAAGCATCATCGAACAAAACGGCGGAGTTTTTAGAGATATTGTTGGAGAAGGCAATGTTTTAATGCATTACGCAGATGCCTTTTTGAAAACTGGCAACGAAAGTGATGAAGATGACGGGGTTGCTCAGAAGCTGGCCGCCGAAAATTGGGATCACAATCTGATTATGACCACCAATGTCCAATTCTTTGAATCTCTTTTTGCCAACAAACCATCAAAATGTCGAAAACTGCATAACATCGCCAAAAGCGTGATTGTGCTGGATGAGGCGCAGATGCTTCCACGCGATTATATGAGGCCCACAATCCGGGCGATTGAGGAGCTGTGCCTTAACTATGGCTGCACAGTTGTTTTGATGAGCGCAACTCAGCCCAGTTTATCTCGGTTTTTCACTGCAAAAATGCCTGTTATGGAGTTAAACCCAGATATTGATGCAAGCTTTTCAGCGCTAAAACGGATTCAGATTCAGCATCAGGGCAGTTTAGACCTGAGGGCGCTTGCTGATCAGCTGAAGGCGCGTCAGCAAGTCTTTTGTGTGGTCAATACAAAACAGCGTGCCAGTGAATTGTTTGCTTTGGTTCAGGATACTAACAGCTTCCATCTAAGCACCCTCATGCTTCCCAGCGATCGGGAAGAAACGCTGAATCAAATAAGAAGCTTGTTGGAAGAGGATCAACCCTGTCGGGTGGTTGCAACTTCCATGATTGAGGTGGGAGTTGACTTCGATTTCCCCACAGGATACCGCGAAGAAGCGGGCCTTGATTCCATCATACAGGCGGCGGGCAGAGTGAACCGTGAGGGCAAAAAGCCCTTTGAAAGCAGCTTCCTGTATGTTTTTCGTGTAACGGACGCAAAACTGCCCGCAGAGACAGAACAGGCTGCGGCGGTTACCAGGCATGTTTTTGACCATTTCGATGATGTAACAAGCCCTGAAGCCATTAGAGCATATTTTGAGCGGTTGTTTGATGTTCGTGATCCGCTGATGGATAAAGAAAAAATTATGGAGTTG
>DAISYX010000090.1:0-7866 GCA_036825095.1 Clostridia bacterium
CCGATGGCCTCACAGGCGATGCCCTTGTTGCGCACATAGATCTGGCTGGCCGGATCCTCTCCAACCAAAACCACAGCCAGGCCCGGATGAATCCCCTGGGCTTTCAGCGCCTTCACCCGCTCAGTTTGCTCCCCGGTGAGCCGCTGGGACAGTTCATTTCCGCTGAGTATAACAGCCATACTACACCTCCAGTGCTTGGTTTAGCTTCTCAAGTCCTATAACCGCGACCCCCGCGGCGTTATCTCCGGCGTATTGCTGCTGCCCAAAATGCAACCGCAGGGGCAAGCCGCGCTTTAGGCACCTGCTTTTCATCAGACGGCGCAACAGGGCGGAAGAGGCCACGCCGCCGGTTATCAGCAGCGTATCCACCCCAGTGGCCTCATAGGCCGCCACCCCCATCTTCAGCGCCGCCCTGGCGATGCAGTCAAACAGCTCCGCTGCAATCATCGGGCCAGGCATACCGGCGGCCAAATCCCTGAGCGCTGCCGCCTCAACGCCTGAAAAACTGACAGCATCTTCCTTAAAAACGGCGGGATAACGCCCTTTGGCCTCACAGGCCTGGGCCAGCTTTTCCATCGCTTCCCCGGCTGGAAAAGAAAGCCCCATGGCCACCCCTATCCTGTCAATCAGCTGTCCGGCGCTGATGTCCCGGGTGGCATTTATCAGCCTACTTTGGCTCTCTTTGATCAGCACCGTCTCCGTGGTGCCGCCGGACAAGTGCATCCCCAGATGCGCGGCAGGAAGCGCCTTAAGGCCAATCCCCGCGGCGGCAAAGTGCCCCAGTTGGTGGCTGGTGCTAAAGCAGGGAACGCCCAATGCCTGGGCGATGCCCTGGGCATAGGAAAGCCCCGTTGTAAACACCGGCATGTAGGATGCCTCCCGGTCTGTGGGGGCGCCGGAGGCGCAAACGGCCAGGATCGCCGGACGGTTCGCCCGGCCAAGCGCCTGCTCAAGGGCCAAGGGAAGCTGACGCACATGTTGAAAAACGGCCTCGCTCTGGCGAAGCCCTCTTTCTCCCCTGTCAACCTTCAGCGGCAGCCGGACGCTGGCCAACACCTCATGCTCTTTGGATACCATGGCGCAGGAGGTGGTATAACAACTGGTGTCAATGCCCAGCACCGCGCCTGTATTCACTGCCTCTCCCGAATCAATGACCCCAAGACCCCGTTGATAAAACGGCTGTCCGTCTCATCCCCGAAGCGTTTGGCCAGCTCCACCGCCTCGTTGACAACCACCTCCAGGGTGGCGCCTTCCGCATCCAGCTCATGCATCGCCAGGTGCAGGATAGCCCGGTCCACCAGGGGGATGCGCTCCAGGGCCCGTTTAGGGCTTAAGCGGGAGATGATGGCGTCATATTCAGGCATCTTATCCCCCGTTTCTTTAACGGCGATTTCAAGATAGCCCGCGTCCTCCCCGATGTTCAGGTAGTCCGCTTCCTCCGCCAGCACGCTCTCCCCCGGCTCGCCACCGGCCAGGCGCGCATAAATCATCTGCATCGCCACCCGGCGCGCCGCATGCCGCGCCATTTAAGCTTTCGCTTCCTTTTCCGGGGTTTTCTCAGCGGGAGGGCCGCTTCCCTCATCCTCCGGTTTTTCCTGCTTGGCCCGGGTGGCATTTCGCACCTTCTCCAAATCCTCAGAGGTGTAGACCACCTTCTGGTTCTTGGGCGGGATGACGCGGTCCACCACCTTGGCCACGGCCTTCCCCAGGGTGTCTGCGGAGCCGATCAGCACCCCCAAGGCTGTCAGCGCCAGCACCAGCAGGGTGTTCCAGAAACCCAGGCGCACAAACATAAGCCCCGTTATAAAAAACACCGCGCCGTAAAAGAGTTTGCCCCCGGGGGTGCCGGGCTTGATATGGGATTTAATCTTCTCTTGAACGTCATGCATGGTTTGATCCCTCATTTTTCACTTCTTCCTGGGGCGCTGTGGCGGGGAAGGCGAGCTCTTCCCGCTTCACGGCATAGGGTGAATCACTCACGATAGTATCCGCGCTTTCCACCAGGATGCGGGCTTCCTTGATATCAATGCCCGTGGTGGCGCGCACCTGTCTGGTGATGTGCTTCTGCATGGATTCAACGGCCAGGGGGATGTTGATGCTGTCCGCCAGGTCCACCTTGAGGCTTATAATCACCCCGTCCCGGGCGGACTGCACGGACAAATCCCGCAATTTTATTTCCTTGTATTCGGAAATGCTCCTGTGGACGATGCTCTCAATGGCCTGCACGCTGATGCGCATCTCGCCAGAGCCGGTCTTCTGGAGCACAAAATCGTTTTTCCCCGCCTTCATCCGGCCCGGCAAGGACAGGGTAAACAGCGCAAACAGCACCGTCACCAAGCCCATCACCAAGATAATCAAGCGGTTGAGCGTGAAGAAGCCGTCCCCCTCCTGACGGATGGGAATTTCATTAAACTGCAGCCCGGCGATCACCAGGGCAATGCCCACCGCCAGGCAGAGCAGCGCGCCCAGAAACAGGGCGATACGATGCCAAACTTTTAATTTCACAGCGCGCCCCGCCCGCTTACTCAGGCTTTGCGCCGTTTGACCGGCGGCTTCTTGGTCTCAGGGGTTTCTGCTTCTTCATTTTCTTCTTCTGCCTGGGGTTCAGCCGGCGCCTCAGCTGCCGGCGCTACCTCAGCCGCGGCGGGTTCTTTGTCCAAAGAGGCCTCCGCGTTTTCCGCGGGCTTCTCTGGTTCTTCAACCGGAGCGGGCGTTACTTCTGCGGCTTGCTCCGTTTCCTGCTTGGGCGGGGCCTTGTCCTGCTTTTTATCTCTCCGGCTTTTTTTATCCGTGTCAGGGCTGTCAAGGGCAGGGATATTGGCGGCTTCCAGGCGGTTCTGGATATCCCGCTTTTCCTTTTCAAAGCTCACGCCCTGCACATGCACGTCCACGCTCACCACATGCAGCCCGGTCATGGATTCAATGGATTTTCGCACGTTTTCCTGCACTTCGGTGGCCACCTTCTGAATGGGCTGGCCGTATTCCACAATGGTATACAGGGCCACGCTGACCTCTTCCGTGCCCACCTCCACCTTCACGCCCCGGGTGATGTTGCGGTTTTTGCTGATGATCTCTCCCAGCCCGCCTGCGGTGACCATACCGGCAATTCCCTCCACCTCGTTGGCGGCAATGCCTGAGATGATGGCAATAACTTCATTGGCATAAGTAATGGTGCCGCCATCGGCAGCCTGCGCTTCCGCGTTTACCAGCAGATTATCCTTTGCTTGCGGCATATTTTGCACCTCCTTGAGGAATCATGATCAGTATATCAAAGATTACCAGACATTACAATCACTGCCCGGTGACCCTTTTGATGTGCAGCATCTTCAATTGCTCCTCAGACACCGGCCCAGGCGTCTCCATCATCAGGCAGGAGGCGTTTTGCACCTTGGGAAAGGCCAGCACATCCCTTAAGCTCTCCACGTCCAAAAGCACCATGATCAGCCGGTCGATGCCAAAGGCGAAGCCGCCATGGGGCGGGGTGCCGTATTCAAACGCCTCCAGAAGAAAGCCAAAGCGCTCCCGGGCCTCCTCTTTGCTAAAGCCCAGCAGGCTGAACATCTGCTCCTGCAGGTCCCGGGCGTGAATGCGGATAGAGCCTGAGCCCATCTCAATGCCGTTTAACACCAGGTCATAGGCCTTGGCCCGCACCTGCCCCGGGGCTGTCTCCATCAGGTGATGGTCCGCCTCCATGGGCATGGTGAAGGGATGATGGGCTGCGACAAAACGCTTGTCCTCCTCCTTCCATTCCAGCAGGGGGAATTCTGTAATCCACAGGAGGTTAAAGCGCTGGTGATCGATCATCCCCAGCTGCTCACCCAGGCGGTTTCGCAGCTGGCCCAGGGCTGTAAGGGCGGTCAGCCGATTGTCCGCGATGAAGAAGGCGGCGTCTCCCGGCTGAATGGCCATCAGCTCAAAGAGCTGGGCCAGCTTCTCATCCGTTAAGAACTTGGCAAAGCTGGAACGCAGGCTGCCGTCCTCCTGACGGGCCATCCAGGCCAGCCCTTTGACATGGTAGCCCTTGGCGAACTCCGCCAGCGCGTCCATCTCCTTGCGAGAGAAACGCGCGCCGCCTGTGGCCGTCAGGCCGCAGACGATCTGATCGTCCCGGACAGCCCCTTCAAACACGGAAAAGCCGCAGTCCTTTGCCCAATCAGACACCGTTTTAATCTTCATATCAAAGCGGGTGTCCGGTTTATCGCTGCCGTAGTTCTCCATGGCCTCTTGCCAGGTCATCCGCCTAAGGGGCAGGGGAATCTCTATGCCCTTGATCTCACGGAAGACATCCGCAAAGGCCCCCTCCACCACCTGCTGAACATCCTCCGGCTCCACAAAGGACATCTCCAGGTCCAGCTGGGAGAACTCCGGCTGCCGGTCCGCCCGGCTGTCCTCATCCCTGAAACAGCGGGCAATCTGGAAATAGCGGTCAAGCCCGCCCACCATCAGCAGCTGTTTATAGATCTGGGGGCTTTGGGGAAGGGCATAAAAGTCGCCCGGATGCAGGCGGCTTGGCACCAGAAAGTCCCGGGCGCCCTCGGGGGTGGATTTGGTCAGGATGGGGGTTTCCACCTCAATAAAGCCTTCTTCTGTCATATGCCGCCGGATGACATCCACCGTGCGGGCGCGCAGCTTCAGCATCTGCTGCATGCTGGGACGGCGCAAATCAAGATAGCGGTACTTCAGGCGCACCGCCTCATTTTCATTCTTTCCATCCTCGATGTAGATGGGCGGCGTCTGGGCCTTATTGAGGATTTTCGCCTCTTTTACCATCAGCTCCACCTGCCCTGTAGGCAGCGCTTCGTTGACTGCCTCCGGCGCGCGCAGCGCCAGTTCGCCCCGCACCGCCAGCACATATTCCCCCCGCACCGATTCCCCGATGTGATAGGCGTCCGCGTCCAGCTTTTTGGCGTCAAACACCACCTGGACAATGCCGGAGCGGTCTCTCAGCCACACAAACACAATGCCCCCCATATCCCGGGCGCGCTGCACCCAGCCCATGAGCGTCAATTCCTGGCCCACATCCTGAAGGTTCACCTCGCCGCAGCGCTTAGTGCGCTTCCATCCGCCCAAAAACTCAGCCATGCCCCACATCCTCCCCTTTCTCTGCCAGCTTCTGCTGAATATACCCAGGCGCCTGCTCTGTTTTTACCTCGGTTTCATCGCCTGTGCCCATGTCTTTTACCTTCACCGCCCCCCGGGCCAGCTCGTCCCCGCCCACAATCATCAGGAGTTTCACCCCCAGCTTGTCCGCAAAACGAAGCTGGGCCTTTAGACTGCGCTTGTTGTGGTCGCAGTCCGCTTTTATCTGAAAACGGCGCAGGCGCTGGGTCATCAGGAAGGCGGGAATCCGCGCCTCTTCCCCCAGGCTGGCCACAAAAACATCACAGGGTCTGGGCAGGGGCGATTCAATCCCCTGGCTGGCCAGCTCCATCAGGATGCGCTCTGTGCCGATGCCAAAGCCTACCCCGGGCAGCGCGGGGCCGCCGATCTCCTCCACCAGCCCGTCATAACGCCCGCCGCCGCACAGCGCCAGGTCCCCCCGGCTGGTGCGCATGGTGATTTCAAAAACCGTCTTGGTGTAATAATCAAGGCCCCGCACGATCCGCGGATCCACCTGATAGCGCACTTCCTGGGCTGAAAGCAGCGCCTTGAGGGCTAAAAAGTGGGTTTCACACTCCTGGCAAAGATGCGCAAGGATGCTAGGGGCCTCCCGGGTGGCGCGGATGCACTGCTCTTCCTTGCAGTCAAGCACCCTGAGGGGGTTTTTTTCAAAGCGCTCCCGGCACTGGGGGCAAAGGGAATCCAGGCGTTCCCTGAGGAAGTCCTTCAGCGCCTTGTGATAATCCGGCCTGCAAACAGGGCAGCCAATGGAGTTGATGCTAACCCCCAGGTCCTTAAGACCCAGGCGGTTTAAAATATGCAGAATCGTGATGATCAGCTCCGCATCCGCCGTGGGCTCCTTTGAGCCAAAGCACTCCATGCCAAACTGGTGATGCTCCCTCAGGCGCCCTGATTGGGGGTTTTCATAGCGGAAAATCGGGGCGTTCAGGTAATACATCTTGGTGGGCAGGGGACCGGCATAAAGCTTCCCCTGCACCAGGGCGCGGGCGGTGCCGGCGGTGCCCTCAGGCTTTAGGGTGAGGGAGCGCCCCCCCTTGTCCAGAAAGGTGTACATCTCCTTTTGCACGATGTCCGTGCTGTCTCCCACGCCCCGCTCAAAAAGCTCCGTATGCTCAAACACCGGTGTGCGAATCTCCAGATAGCCCGCCAGGGCCGCCTCCTGCCGCATCGTCTGCTCAATCCGCTGCCAGGCCGCACTGTCCTGGGGCAGCATGTCCTTGGTGCCTTTTGGGCTCTGTATCGCCATAGTCCCTCCTAATAAAAAGCGCCCCTGCTCACTTGCGGGACGAATTCCTTCGCGTTGCCACCCTGCTTGCGCCAAATAAGGCGCCACTCAAACTCCTTAACGCGGAAAACGCCTGACAACAGGTGGCTCCGGGTTGTCCTTCAGGGTTCAGCGCGGGAGGCTCTCAGCCCGGACCCCCTTCTCTGAGCGCGTCTGCCTGATTTTTCCCATCAAGGCCATGAGCGGATTATATGACAGCGGGCCTTTCCTGTCAATTGAAAAGAGAGGGCGGCATGGTCTGTCCGCCCTCTCCGATTTGTTTTTGCCACAGGTTTTCCTTATTGCGGGTCAGCAGCTGCTTCCCCTTCAAAGTTGGGCACCACGCCGCCCTTGAAATCATCGTTTTCCAGCAGGAACTGCTTCACCTTGTCGGAGTGCAGCGCCTTGCGCAGGGCTTCCACAAAGGGCGCGTCCTCGTTGCCAACCTTAACCACCACATAGTTGGTGTACAGCTGGGCAGCCTCGCCCTCGCTGCTCTCCAGATAAATGGCGTCCCGGGTGGGATAAAGGCCGGCGGGGATAGCGTAGTTGCCGTTAATGACGGCAAAAGCCACATCAGCCAGGGTGGCCGGCAGGCGCTCGGCGTCCACTTCGATGATCTCGATCTTTTTGTCCTTCACGATAACATCCAGCTTGGTCAGCCCGCTGTCCACATTGGCGTCCTCAGGCAGGGCGATGACCCCTGCTTCCTGAAGCAGAAGAAGCGCGCGGGTTTCGTTGGAGGGGTCGTTGGGCACGGCGATGGCGTCCCCATCCTCCAGGTCGTTCAGATCGGTCTTGGTGCCCGCATAGATGCCAAAGGGCTCATAGTGCACCGGGATCACCGCCGCCAGCTGCTCAGAAGCGCCCGCAGTGGCATTATAGGCATTCAGATAAGGGCGGTGCTGGAAGAAGTTGGCGTCATACTCATCCGCCGAGGTGGCAGGGTTTTGCAGCACATAGCCGTCCACCCAGGTAATCTGCAGGTCATAGCCGTCCTGGGCCAGGTCTTCCTTGACGAAGTTGAGTAAAATCTCGTGAGGGTTGGCGGAGGCGGCGATGCGGATAGGGGTCAGGGCGGTTTCGGCCAAGGCAGAGACGACAGACAAGGAAAGTGCCAGGGCCAAAATCAAAGCGATAGACTTTTTCATGGGGTTCTCCTTTCAAAATAGAAGCTTACTTTTTCCGGTGGTCTGATTTCCGGCTGATCCGGTTGCCAAAGTAGGTCATGATTTGCACAAGAGCCACCAGGAGCAGGCTGGCAGAGTACATCAGGGGGAAGTTGCGCATATTAAGCCCCTTGGTGATCGCCAGGGCTCCCAGGCCGCCGCCGCCCGCGGTGGACGCCATGGCCGTGTAGCCAAGGATGGTCACCATGCAGATGGCAGCGCCGTTGAGTAGGCTGGGAAAGGCTTCGGGCAGCAGCACCTTGCGGATAATCTGCCAATCAGTGGAACCCATGGACTGGGCGGCCTCAATGA
>DAISYX010000091.1:0-7738 GCA_036825095.1 Clostridia bacterium
GTGCATAGCCCTGTGGGCAAACGTGCTGGCATAAACTCGTGTCCACACTATCTAAGGGCTGGCTTGCCTTCTGTTGTCGGCTGTGTTACCATATCGCCAGTTTATAAGCAATAAGAGGTGAATGCTATGGCCGAAAACATCCTCCAGGAAATATTGGATACTGAAAAAAAGGCGGAGGCCATGCTCGCCCAGGCCCAGGCCGAGGCCAGCGAGGCCATCAAGATTGCCCAGGCCCAGATCCGTGAGGAAGAGCGAAAGGCCGCCGTTGCCCACCGGGAGCTCTACCGCCAGATTGTGGCGGATAAAGAGCGCCAGGTGCAGGCGGAGCTGGACGCGGGCGCTCAGGCAAAAAAACAGAAGATAGCGTCCGATATGAAAGCCGCGGAAGCCCGCCTGGCTCAGGCGGCGGAGATGATCGTTCAGGAGGTGCTGGCCGATGGCCATCGCTGAGATGAAGCGGATTGGCCTGCTCATGATGCGCAGGGACCATGACCAGCTGTTAAAGCTGACCCAGCGGATGGGCTGTGTCCAGGTGACGGAGACGGATCTTCCGGAGGAGCTGCGTCCCCGCAGGGACGCCGCCCGGGCGGCGGAGCTTGAAACGGAGATGGGCCGTTATCAGTGGGCCATCCGAAAACTGACCAAGTACGACCCGGTGAAGTCCTCCATGTTCCGGCCGCTGCCGGAGGCCACCATGGACGAATTGGAGCAGGCGGATCATAAAACCGCGCTGAAAGCAATTCAAGCCGTGGAGGATCTGGAGCGCAGGGCTGGGGAGCTGCGGGGACAAGAAACCCGCCTGCGCGCCACCCTGGAGCAGCTGAACCCTTGGCTTACCCTTGATATCCCTTCCCAGATCAACCACAGCACCAGAACGGTTGCCGTCTTTACCGGCACAGCCAAGGCCCAGGGCCTGGAAGAGCTGGGGGCTGCCTGGGCTAAGGAGCCGGTGGTGATCAAGACCCTAGCGCCGTCCAAGGATTCTCTGTATTTCTGGGCAGCTGTACATAAGACAAAGGCGGAGCGCTTTTTGCAGGCGCTGCAACATATCGGCTATCAGCCGGTGGCCCTGCCAGAGGGCAGCGGAACACCCGGGGATCAGCGGGATGCTTTGGACAGAAGCCTTGCGGAGCTGACAGAAAAACACGGGGCGCTGGAGGAGGAATTGCGTAAGGCGGCCCTGGATTTACCCGTCCTGCGCCTGGGCTATGAAGCCCTCAAGGCGGAGACGGACCGGGAGGCGGCCCAGATCAGCATGGTGCACACCGCCTCCACCAGCTATCTTCAGGGCTGGGTGCCCGCGGAGGTGGCGCCGGATGTTGAGGCCGCTATCAAGGCCCGGTTCCCGGACACCGTGGTGGGGCTGTCTGATCCCAAGGAGGGGGAGGAGCCGCCTGTGCTGCTTCAAAACAACCGGGCTGTGGCCCCCTTTGATTCCATCATCACCGGCTTTTCCATGCCCCATCCCAATAGCCTGGACCCCACGGGCGTCATGATGCCGTTTTTTGCCTGCTTTTTTGGCATGATGGTCTCTGATGCGGGCTATGGCATTATGATGGCCCTGCTGGTGCCGCTTTTGATCAAGCTGATGAAGCCATCCAAACAGGGGCGAAAGCTGTTTTGGGTGATTGGCATCGGCGGCATCTTCACCGTGTTTTGGGGCGCTTTGTACAACACCTGGTTTGGCTTTGGGCCCTGGCCCAGCCTGTTTGACCCGGTAAACAACAGCCTGCCGGTGATGATGCTGTGCATTGCATTGGGGGCCTTGCATCTGTTTACAGGATTAGGCCTTGCGGCCTATCTCAACATCCGCCGCGGTCAGTATCTGGACATGGTATATGATCAGCTCAGCTGGTTTGCCCTGGTGATTGGGCTTGGCCTGCTTTTCCTGCCTCAGACGGCGGAGCTGGGCAAGTGGATGGCCATCGGCGGCGCAGTCATCGTGCTGCTCACTGCAGGGCGGGCCAATGGCAAAAACCCCGTTAAGCGCCTGATTTCCGGCCTGGGGGCGCTGTACAATGTCTCCGGCTGGCTAAGCGACCTGCTGAGCTATATGCGTCTGTTTGGCATGGGCTTAGCCACCGGGGTGATCGGCATGGTGATTAACCTTTTGGTTGGGATGGTAATGGAAAGCGGCATCATCGGTATTATCATCGGCATTCCGTTGTTTTTGGGCGGACACCTTTTTAACGCCGCCATCAACATCTTAGGCGCCTATGTGCATGCCAGCCGGCTTCAGTACATTGAGTTCTTCGGCAAATTCTTTGAGGATGGCGGCACTGCTTTCACGCCGCTTAACTATTCACCCCGGTACGTTCGCGTCCAGGACGCTTCGTAAAGGCGCATCGCGCCTGAGATACCAATATCTACTATCATTCGGGAGGGGAACTACATGGAAATGGAAATCTTGGGATTGTCACTGGGACAGCTAATGGCCTTGCTGGGCGCAGCGTTTTCTGTGGTGGTGGCGGGGATGGGTTCTGCCAAGGGGGTTTCGCTGGCCGGCCAGACCTCTGCCGGCGTCTCCAGCGAGAACCCGGAGGTCAACTCCAAGCTGATGGTGCTTCAGATTCTGCCCGGCACCCAGGGTATTTACGGCTTTCTGATCGGCGTTATCATCCTGGTAAACACTGGCGCCCTTGCCGGTGACATGAAGACGGTTGAATTGCTTCAGGGCATCTCCTACATCGTGGCGGCGCTTCCGGTTGGTCTGGTGGGCTACTTCTCCGCCGTCCAGCAGGGCAAGGTGGCGGCTGCCGGCATGCTGCTGGTGGGCCAACACCCGGACATGTCCGGCAAGGCGATTGTGATGACCGTTATGGTTGAAACCTACGCGGTTCTGGCCCTGCTGGCTTCCTTCCTGATGGTTAACGCCATCGTACTGTAATGGGGGCGCAGATGGACACTAAACCCATCCTGGCCAAAATAGAATCGGACGCGCGGGCAGCGGTCGCCGATATCCTGAAGGAAGCCGAGGACCGGGTGCTTTCCATCCACGAACAGGCGGATATGAATCTGGCCAGGGAAAAGAGCCAAACCCAAAAGGAGGCCGAGACAGAAAGCCAGAAGGTTGTCCAGCGCATGGAGCGCCTGGCGGAGCTGGAAAACCGCAAGGAGCTTTTGCGCCAGCGCCGTCTGCTGATGGATAAGGCCTTTGATCTGGCCCTTGAGAAGCTGCGCCAGCTGCCTCAGGAGGCCTTTTCCGGCTGGCTGATGGGCCGGCTGATGTCCGCCCAGGGGGATGAGCAGGTGCAGGCGGGGGAGCATAACGACGCTTTCTTCACGCCGGCATTTTTAGAGCAGGCCAACGCTCAGCTGATCAAGCAGGGGAAACCCGGCCAGCTTAAAGACAAGGGCGGCCGGGCGCCTGGGATAACCGGGCTTATGCTCTTTGGCCATGGCTCTGAGGTGTTTTTAAGCCTTGAATCCGCCCTGGAGCTAAAACGCCTGGATCTGGAAATGCGCCTGGCGAAGCTGCTCTTTGGCGAATAATTTGAAAGGAGGGCATCCATGCCCCAACCCAGCATAGCCTATGCCATTGGAAGGGTGCGCTCCCTGGCTAGAAAACCGCTGGCCGGCGCCCAACTGGAGCGCCTGCTGAGCGCTTCCAGCTATGACGAGGCGCGCCAGATTCTAAGCGAAATGGGCTGGAGCGAGTTTGAGGACAAGGGGGCGGAGGCCACCAGCGTCGCTCTGCTTGAAAAGAATTGCAAGCTCATCCAGGATATATCGCCCCAGCCGGAGGTGACCGACAGCTTCATGCTTCGCCATGACGCGCAAAATCTCAAGGCGCTTTATAAGGCGCGCATCCTTGAGGTGGCGCCGGAGAGGCTGTCTGAATGCGGCACGGTGCCGGTCAGCCTCCTGTCCCACGCAGTGACGGAGCGTCAGTACAAGCGGCTGCCGGAACCCTTTGCCCGGGCGATGGAAGAGCTTGAAAAGCAAAGCGCCGTGAGGGTGGACCCCATGCTCATCGATGTGCGCATCGACCAGGCGCTGTACGAATTGATTGCCGGGAACATGAAAAAAGTGAAGTCACAGGCGGTCAGAGAATATTTTCAGGCAAAGTCGGACTTCATCAATACCCTCACTTATCTAAGGCTGAGGCATATGCCGTTGGTAGGGATAGAGCTTTCAAAGCTCCTTGTGCCGGGCGGATCAATCACAGGGCAGAACTGGAAAAAAGTCTCTGAAAGCCCGGACAGGCTGCGTCCGCTGTTTAAGCGGTTTGGCGAAACGGTTCAGACGGCGCTGACCCGTGCGCTTTCGGACAAGCAGGCGCTGCCAGCCCTTGAGCGCGCGGCGGATGACTATCTGCTGGCTCTTTTCAGGCCCTACCGCAATGAACCCTTCGCCATTGAGGTGCTGCCCGGGTATCTTTTGGCGCTGGAGCGGGAGGCCGCCGCCGTGCGGCTGATTCTGGCGGGCAAGCGCAGCCAGTTTGAGCCGGAGTTGATCAGGGAGAGGCTGCGTGAAGCGTATGTCCAATAAATTGCGCATCGGTGTGGTGGGGGAAGAGGAGGCTATCCTGGCTTTTAAGGCCATTGGCGCTGTCGCCATCCCCGCCTTGACGGCGGATGAAGTAAGCGCCGCCCTTTTTAAGCTTAGCCAGGATAAGGTTCCGGTGATTTTCATCACCGAGCAGGCCGCCCGCGTGGCGCCGGAGGCGCTGGCACGCTATGAAACAAGCCCTGAGGTGTCCGTCATACCCATCCCTGGCATTGTGGGAACGGACGGCTTTGGGGACGCCCGCGTGCATGAGAATGTCATCAAGGCCATCGGGGCGGACATACTGATAGATCAAGAGAAGAAAGAGGGATAACAGCATGGCCCAGGGTAAAATAATCAAAGTTGCGGGCAGCCTGATTGTCGCGGAGGGGATGGCCAGCGTGCGCATGTACGACATGGTGCGCGTGTCCCGCCATCGGCTCATAGGGGAGGTCATCGAGCTGCGCGGAGATCGGGCGTCCATCCAGGTATATGAGGAAACCAGCGGACTGGGGCCGGGGGAACCGGTGGAGTCCACCGGCGCGCCCCTCTCCCTGGAATTGGGGCCCGGGCTGATAGAGTCCATCTTTGACGGCATCCAGCGCCCGCTGCAGCTGATCCGTCAGAAGGCGGGCGAGCGCATCACCCGCGGCATTGAGGTGCCCGCCCTGGACCGGGAAAGACTTTGGGATTTTGTTCCCAAAGCCCAGGTGGGCGACCAGGTGGCGGAAGGCGATGTTCTGGGCGTGGTGCAGGAGAGCGCGGTGGTGGAGCACCGCATCATGGTGCCGGGCGGGCTTTCCGGCAAGGTGAAGGATATCCATCAGGGCCAAGCCAGAATCACGGACACCGTGGCCGTGCTTGTGGGGGAGGATGGCAGCGAGCACAAGCTGACCATGATCCAGCGCTGGCCTGTGCGCCAGGGGCGCCCTTACCGTCAGAAACTGTTTCCCCAGGTCCCCATGGTGACCGGGCAGCGGGTGATCGACACCCTTTTCCCCATCGCCTCCGGCGGCGTGGCGGCCATCCCCGGGCCTTTTGGCTCAGGAAAAACGGTGGTGCAGCATCAGCTGGCCAAGTGGGCGGACGCGGACATCATCGTCTATGTGGGCTGCGGCGAGCGCGGCAACGAGATGACGGACGTGCTTAAAGAATTCCCGGAGCTTTATGACCCCCGTACCGGAGAAACGCTGATGAAGCGCACGGTGCTGATCGCCAACACCTCCGACATGCCCGTGGCCGCCCGGGAGGCTTCCATTTATACCGGCATCACCATCGCGGAATACTACCGCGACATGGGCTACCGGGTGGCTATCATGGCGGACTCCACCAGCCGCTGGGCGGAGGCCCTGCGCGAGATGAGCGGCCGTTTGGAGGAGATGCCCGGCGAGGAGGGCTATCCCGCCTATCTGTCCAGCCGCATCGCGGAGTTTTATGAGCGGGCGGGCCTGGTGACCTGCCTGGGGCAGGAGGAGCGCACCGGCTCCATCTCCGCCATCGGGGCGGTATCCCCGCCGGGCGGCGACATTTCAGAGCCTGTTTCCCAGGCCACCCTCCGGATTGTGAAGGTGTTCTGGGGCTTAAGCGCCCAGCTGGCCTACAAGCGCCATTTCCCGGCCATTGACTGGCTTTTGTCTTATTCCCTGTATGTGGACAACCTGGCTGGCTGGTTTACGGACCATGTCTCCCCGGAGTGGAACAAGCTGCGGGCCCGCACCATGCGCATCCTCCAGGAGGAGAGCGAGCTGGAGGAGATTGTGCGTCTGGTAGGCACGGACGCCCTCTCCTGGAAGGACAGGCTGACCATGGAGGTGGCCCGCTCCGTCCGGGAGGACTATCTGCACCAGAACGCCTTTGACGACATCGATACCTACACTTCCCTGAACAAGCAGTTTTTGATGCTGCGCTTGATTCTGGACTATGGCGAGAAGGGCCGGATGGCGCTGGACTCGGGGTGTAACCTTTCGGATGTGATCAACATGCCCGTGCGAGAACGCATCGGCCGGGCGAAATATATTCCGGAGGATTCCCTTGATTACTTCAAGGATATCGAGGCGGAGCTGGCCAGCCAGGTCACCGCGCTGATCAACCGGGGAGGGATGTAAGATGCTCAAGGAATATCGCACCATCAAAGAGGTGGTGGGGCCGCTGATGCTGGTGGAACAGGTTCAGGGCGTCACCTACAACGAGCTGGTTGAGATTCGCCAGGCCTCCGGCGAAATCCGCCGCGGCAAGGTGCTGGAGGTGGCGGGGGACAAGGCGCTGGTTCAGCTGTTTGAAGCCAGCCACGGCCTGCGCATCGACAACGCCGCCGCCCGGTTTTTAGGCCGGGGGATAGAGCTGTCCGTGTCCATGGAGATGCTGGGGCGCGTGTTTGACGGCATGGGAAGCCCCAAGGATGGCGGGCCTGCCGTGATTCCGGAAAAGCGCATGGACATCAACGGAGAGCCCCTTAACCCCACCGCCCGGGACTATCCCAGTGAGTTCATCCAGACCGGCATCTCCGTCATCGACGGGCTGAACACCCTGGTGCGGGGGCAGAAGCTGCCGGTGTTCTCCGGCTCCGGCCTTCCCCATGCGCAGCTGGCCACCCAGATAGCCCGCCAGGCCAAGGTGCTGGGCCAGGACAGCAAGTTTGCGGTGGTGTTTGCCGCCATCGGCATCACCTTTGAGGAGGCGGACTACTTCATCTCCGACTTCCGCCGTACCGGCGCTATTGAGCGGGCGGTGCTGTTTATGAACCTGGCGGACGACCCGGCCGTTGAGCGCATCTCCACCCCGCGCATGGCGCTGACTGCGGCGGAATACCTGGCCTATGAAAAGGACATGCATGTGCTGGTCATCATGACGGACATGACCAACTACGCCGAGGCCCTGCGGGAGGTGTCCGCCGCGCGCAAGGAGGTGCCAGGGCGGCGCGGCTATCCCGGATATCTGTATACCGACCTGGCCAGCATGTATGAGCGGGCGGGCCGCATCATCGGCAAGGAGGGCTCCATTACCCAGATTCCCATCCTGACCATGCCGGAGGACGACAAAACCCACCCGATCCCGGACCTTACCGGCTACATTACCGAGGGCCAGATCATCTTAAGCCGGGAGCTGCACCGCAAGGGCGTCGTGCCGCCCATCGACGCGCTGCCTTCCCTCTCCCGCCTGAAGGACAAGGGTATCGGCGAGGGAAAGACCAGAAAAGACCACGCCGCCACCATGAACCAGCTGTTTGCCGCCTATTCCCGCGGCAAGGACG
>DAISYX010000092.1:0-7715 GCA_036825095.1 Clostridia bacterium
CGTGCCGATGTTCACGTGCGGCTTGGTCCGCTCAAACTTTTGCTTTGCCATGGGTTCGCTTCTCCTCCTGATTTTGCGTGTTGTGCCGGGCAGACGCCGGCCGGGTTTGCCGGTTTCCCGGCGTCCTGCCCATGCGGATTCGCAGTGGGCTCATGGAGCGGGTGATGGGAATCGAACCCACGTAGCCAGCTTGGGAAGCTGGAACTCTACCATTGAGTTACACCCGCACAGTGAGTGCTTTGGATATTCTATCCAAGAGCACCCACTTTGTCAACAGTTGCAAGCCCTCATTCCAGGCCTAAGGCAGGGGATTCCGGCTGGTGAAAACAGCATACATCAAAATGCCGGCGGCCACCGAGGCGTTAAGCGAACCAATCGTGCCGCTCATGGGGATTTTGAGGCGATGGTCACAGAGCGTAAGCGTCAGCGGGCTGATCCCCTCCCCTTCGCTGCCGATAACCAGCGCGCAGGGGCCTGTGATCTTGGCCTTTCGGTAATCCTCCCCCGCCTGATCAGCCGCATAGATCCAAAGCCCTTTTTCTTTCAGCTTCTTGATGGTCTGGTTCAGGTTGCCCACCCGGACCACCTTGATATGCTCCACAGCGCCGGCAGAGGCTTTTACCGCAGCGGGGGTCAGCCCCACCGCCCGGTGTGTGGGCACAATCACCCCGTGGGCGCCGGCACAAACAGCCGTGCGGATAACGGCCCCCAAATTATGCGGGTCCGTCAGCTGGTCTAAAATCACCACAAAAGGCGGCTGTCCCTGATCCTTGGCGGCCTGAAAGATCTCGTCCAGCGAGGCGTACTGGTAGGCGGAAGCATAGGCCACCATGCCCTGATGGTTCTGGACAATCTGGTTCAGACGCCTGCGCTCCACAAACTGCACCAGGACGCCCGCTTCCCGGGCCATGCTGACGATCTGCCGCGCGGAACCGGAGATATCGCCTTTAGCTACCATCAGCTTTTCAAGGTCCCGGCCGGTTTTGATTGCCTCGCGGATGGGATTGCGCCCTGTCAAAAGATTGATCCCGGCGGGAATGGCTTCCTGTGCGGGCTGGTAGGACCCCTCCCCCACCACTTCCTGCGGCGGCGGCGCAGGCCGGAAGGCCCGCCTGGGCTGTGGCGAGAAGCCGGAATCGCTGCCGGGGCCAAAACGCCGGGAAGCCGGGGACGGCATGCCAGGCTCCGGGCGTCCGCGGTCCTGGCGGGGCTGATAGGTGTCCCGGCTGCCGGGCCTGCTGTAACGCTTTTCAAAGCCCGGCTCATTGCGCCTGCCTGAATCTTTGCGATAAGGGCCTGTGCCGCGGGGGCCCGCGGCCGGCTTATCCTTTCTCCAGGGGGCTTGATTCTCGGCGCTAAAGCCGCCCTTCCCCTTTGCCGGCCCTTTGCCTTCCCAGGCGGGCCGCTGGCCTGTTTTTACGCTGCCGCTTCTTGACTTGTTCTGCTGTGGTTTTCGACCGCCTGGGCGGCCGCCGCCTGATGAGGCGGGGCTTTTTTCTTTCATTTTTTTACCTTCTGTTTCATAATTGCTTGAATTTTTCTCGGATTTCCTTGATTTTGCCACAGGTCATCCTGCCTTCAGGGCAGGGGCCCGAGACACAGCCGGGGCCATCCTCGCTAAAAAGGCCCGGCAGCTTAGCCCTGGCGATGCGAAGCATCTCGGTTGCCAGGGCACGGATCTCCCACTGGGCGCGCTCGCAGCAGCGAAGCTTGAAGAAATGCTTCAGCTCCCGGGCGTTCATGGTCATGACCAGGCGGGTTTCACAGGCATTTGGCAGGACAAAGCGGGCGTCCTCGTTGCCTTTTTCCCCCTGCCCCAGGACCTCCTGCCATTCCAGGTACCAAGTATGCATCTGCGCCATTTGGGCGTGATATCTGGCCGCGGCCTCCTCCCCCAGCTCCTGGATTCGGGGCGGCAGAATATAGTTAAAGCCCTTCTCCAGCGACACGTAGCGCTGGCTTTGTACGCTGAAGGAGGCGATGCGGTGCCGGGTCAGCTGCGCTAAAAGGGCCCGGCTTACCCCTTCCACGGCAAAGGTGAGGGACACATGCTCCACCACAGAGAGATGGCCGGATTCCAGAATCTTCCTTAAAAAAGCGCTTTGGTCATTGGCGCTCACCTTTTCTTTAAGGCTTGCCACATCGCTGTTGGCATAGCAAAGCTTGGCCGCAAGGGCCACCAGGGTTTCCCCCTCCGGGGTCATGGACAGCAGCTCCACCTTCAGATGTGCTTCAGGCATTCTGCGCCTCCTGCGCGTTTGTGCGGGTTTCTATCAACTCCACCAGCGTGTCAATCCTCTCTTCCTGCCCGGTTAAATAAAGATACCCGATCAAGGCTTCAAACCCGGTTGCCGCTGAATACTCAGCAGTGGTGGCGGACCTTGGCCCCGGGTGACGGGCATGGGCGTTGCGGCCTCGTTTCACCAGCGCCAGCTCCCGGTCCGTCAAGCTGTCCACAATCGCCTCCAGGGCCTTCGCCTGGGCCCTGGCGTTGACAAAGCCGGTGGTGAAACGGTGCAGGTGCTGCATGCCGCGGCCGGTTTCCAGCGCCTTGAGCCGGATGCGCAGCGCATACACCGCGTCCCCTATGTAGGCCAGCTGCAAAGGGGGCAATAACTGGGTTTCCCGGTGTGAAAGGGTCATACGTGGGTCATGATGGTCTTGCTGTAGTGGGAGGGGCTCATCCCCACGATGTTCTTAAAGGTTTTTGAGAAATGATAGGGGTCCTCCATGCCCACCTCAACGCCGGTCTGCCGCACGGTCATCCCGGTTTTCAGCAGCGTCTTCGCGCGCTCCATCTTGCAAAAAAGCTGGTAGCTCTGGGGCGGCATGCCCACCTCGGAGACAAAGCGCTTTCTGAAGGTTTCCACCGGCATACGGCTAAGGCTGGCCATGTCGCTTAAGGAAAAGGAATCGCGGTACTGGTTTTTGCGCATGGCATCGATGACCTTTGCGATCTCATGGGAAAGCACCGCGTCCATGGCCACCGCCTGGCCGGAGTGGGAGGCCAGCAGGCCCCAAAGCAGCTGCTGTAGCTGGGCCGAAGAGGCTTCCTTCACCGAACCAATGCGCACAGCCGCCTGCACGATGTGCCGCGCCAGCTTCAGCTGGGAGGGCAAAGCGCCCTGCTTCATGGCCCGGTGCTGCATAGCGCCCAGCCTGGCCATGAAATCATCCGCTAAGGGCCCGTCCACCAGAAGCCAGATAATCCGCGCATCCTGCTCCATCCTCAGGCTGACGTTCTCCTGAAACCGGGGAATCATGCAGCATTCCCGGCTCTTAATCTTCAGGTCATTCAAGCTCAGGTAAAAGGAGCCCTGCTGGCAGATGATCATCGTCCACGCATTCTGCTGGTTAAGCTCATAGCTGCCGGGGGTCAGCATAGCAGAACCGGCGGTGGCAATCCATACCCCGCTGTTTTGTGCCAGCTGATCCGGCTTGTGGATGCCCTCCACCAGAAGGGACTGGCCTTCCTTCTCCCCTAATTTGGATTTAAAAACAATTGAATTCATTCCCTGCCTCCGTCATCATCATGCCTCCTATTATGACAACCACAATATACAATGTCAATATCTGGTTCCGAATTTTACATTGTAGCGCCCGGTGCAAGTTCTGCCATGATTTGCGGCTTAAAGCACGGCAGGGTATAATGATGCGGTTGATGATCCAAATGACACCCATAAGGGAGACAGCCTTGAAACGAACCGCTTACCACACCCAATCCACCCGGCTGGCCATGGAAAAGCTGCGGCAGCTGCAGCTGGAGCTGCCCAGGGTCTGCACGGATTATTTCCGCGCCATCGCCCAGACCACCAGCGCCCTTACCCGCCAGGCCTACGCCTATGATCTGCGGCTTTTTTTCCAATATCTCTGCGCTGAGGAGTCGGATTTTTCAGACACGGAACCCCGGCTGATGGGCCCTGATCATCTGACACAAATCAATGCCCGGCATATCACCGGTTTTCAGGACTATCTGCAGATGTATGTCAAAAACGATGCTGACAATGAGCAGGAGACGGTGATCACCAATCAGTCCCTGGGCATCATGCGCAAGCTGAGCGCCATCCGTTCCTTTTTTGACTATTTGTTTAAAAATGAGCTGATCCCCGCCAACGTGGCCACCCTGGTGTCCATGCCCAAGCGGCATCAGAAGCCCATTCTGTACATGGAAAAGGAAGAGGTCCAGCGGATGCTTGAGGCCATGATGTCCGGCGAGGGCCTTAATGAGCGAGAGAAAAAATACTTGGATATCACCCGTAAGCGGGACATCGCCATCGTGATGATGTTTCTGGGCACAGGCATCCGGGTGAGCGAGCTGGTGGGGCTGGATATGGATCACCTGAATTTTAAGGACAACTCCTTTTTAGTCACTCGCAAGGGGGGCGATCAGACGATTCTATATTTCCCCCAGAGCGTGGCCGGCTATTTGCTGTATTATCTTGAGGAAAGAAGGGAAACCCAGCCTCTTGAAGGGCACGAGCACGCGCTGTTTCTCTCCCTTCAGCGGCGCCGGATCTCCCAGCGGGCGGTGGAAAAGCTGGTGAAGAAATACGCCTTATTGGGCGCGCCGCTAAAGCCAAAACTAAGCCCGCACAAGCTGCGCAGCACCTTTGGCACCAACCTCTACCGCGCCACGGGGGACATCTATCTGGTGGCGGACACCCTGGGCCACGCGGACGTGAACACCACCCGGCGCCATTACGCCGCCATGTCCGATGACAAGCGCCGGGAAGCGGCCAAGCGCATCGAGCTGCCCACAATTCAGGAAGAAACCGTGGAAATACCAAAAAATTGAGATGTAAGCAGTTTGCAAACATATGTTTGCATGCTATAATGGGGCAGACCTTTGCAGGAGGTAAACATGAGCGAAACAGGAAGACGGCGCAAACACGGAGAAACGCAGGGCATTATCCTGCGCTTTATTCAAGAGCAGATCGAGGAACGCGGCTACCCCCCCTCTGTTCGGGAGATTTGCGACGCCACAGGCCTTAAGTCCACCTCCACTGTTCACGGGCACCTGAAGCGCATGGAGAAGGCCGGCCTGCTTCAGCGCGATTCCATGAAGCCCCGGGCCATGACCCTGCTGCAAAAAGAGGAGGAGCCCACCGGCAAACAAGGCGTGCGCCTGATTCCCCTGATGGGCCCCGTGGCAGCGGGCAGCCCCATTTTGGCAGAGGAAAGCCTGGATGAGACGCTGCCGGTGCCTGATCATTTCTTGAAAAAAGAGGGGGATTATTTCGCCCTGGTGGTCAGCGGAGAGAGCATGATTGACGCGGGCATCTTAAACGGAGATTATCTCATCGTCAGAAAACAGCCGGTGGCCTCCAATGGCGACATCGTGGTGGCGCTTTTGGAGGATGACGCCACGGTCAAGCGCTACTTCAAGGAGAGCGGCCACTTCCGCCTGCAGCCGGAAAACGCGGCCATGAAACCCATTATTGTTAACGAGCTGACCATTTTAGGCAAGGTGGTGTCCGTCTACCGCTCCTTATAAACATTTTATTTCAGCAAAAGGGACGGGTTTTACTCCCGCCCCTCTTTTTTTGTGCCCTTCTATAAGCTCAGCTCATAGCAGCCGCGCAGCAGCTGATAGACGGGTTTTAACAGCAGAAAATCATCCGACAGGCGCTTGGCAATCCCCGGCTCAAACACCCATTGGGGCCTGATGTTCTGGCGCATAATCAGCAGCTCTTTCCGGGTATACCAAGGCAGCAGCTGCTGATTCAGCTCTTTGGGGATGGCCAGGCGTTTGAAGCTGTCCCCTCCCAGGGCAAAATCATGTTTGTTCAGCATCTGTGATATGCTCAGCAGTTCATCCGGGTTGGCCAGCATGCGCCGCCTTAAGATGTCCATGGCAGGCCGGTTGTGACCCCAAAACCCCAGGCCCCAGCTGACCCACTCCACCCTGATCTCAAACCACAGCATAACCGCCTTCTCCCGGGGTTCTCCCTGATGCCTGAAAGCCAGCCAATGGTGATCCCGGTAAGGGGATTTGTCCCGGGAAAAGCGGGTGTCCCTGAAAATACGGGAGAGAACCCGGGAGGGCCGCACCTCCATCTGGGGGTCAATGGCAAGAGCCGTTGGCGTCAAAGCTTCAATGAAAGTGTAATACGGCGTGCGCAGCTTCTGGATATATTCGGCGCGGTTGGCGTCCATAAAAGCCCTGCTGTTGTTCAGGCGGATCTGCATCATAAAATCCACCATATCCGGCTTAAAATGGAAAGCCAGCGCCTCCTGATTTAACTCAGTCAAAGCTTACAAACTCCTCCCTCACATAGCCTTGGACAACATCTGTTTCAACCAGCAGCCAGCCATCCTCAGACTGCTGAAGCACCACCAGCTCCTGGCCAAAGAACAGGCGCATGATCACCTCGCTGTTCAGGCTGGCTTCCGCGCGCAGATTCAGCGAGGAATTAGCCGGAATTTCCGTCACCCGGGCAATGGGTTTGCCCTGGGCTTTCTCCGGGTCAACCGGCATCAGGGTGGGGCGCGGCGTAGCCGTGGGCGCAGGCCCGGGTGTCGTCAGGTATTCCCGGCCGATGGCCTCCGGCAGTTGAAGGGCGGTGTCCACCACGCCCAGCTCAGTGCCTGGATAGTAAAAGCGCAGGATCTGCTGGAAATTCCAGCCATAGGTGGCAGCCATCCATTCCGCTCCCCGCTGGCTCAGCCCCACGCCGTGGCCATATCGGGTGAAGGAAATGCGAAAGCTGTTCTCAAGCGCCTCCACCCTGACCAGCTCATTGGGGTTGCGGTTGATGGAGAGGTTAAGCGCTGCCTCAAGATCCGGGAAAATCTCGCAGTCAACGGAGATGGTTTCCGGCAGCGCTGTAAAGCCGGAGAGCGCGGGCGGCGCCACTTCAAACGCGGGGGTGCCAAAGGACACCTCCTGGTCCGGGCTTTGGCTGGTTTTCCCGCTGACCTGAAGGTCAAAGCGCAGATAGCGCATCACGCCATGCTCCCCGCCGAATTTGGTGGTGTGGGGCTGGATGTTGGTCACCCCGTCAATGCGGATGTCCTGGGTTTCTTCGCTGTAGCCCAGCGCCTTTAGGCGGGGGCTTAGCTTATCCAAAAGCAAAGACAGTAAGCCGGGGTTTAGCTGGCTGTGATCTGTGATGGCCTTGGGAACGGTGGCCTGGCGCACTTCGCTGGCGGGGTTTTCCAGGTCATAACGGTCTTCTGTGATGCGAAGATAGGGAATGCTCTCCCTTCCCCAGGCGTTAAGCGCGGACTCGGTATAGCCGCCGTTGCTGGCGGTGTAGTAGCACTGGGCCAGGGCCCCTTCGTAAAAGCAGGCGATGCCCCTGGTCTCTTCAACCGCCCTGATGGCGTTTATCTTTTCAGGGTTAAGGCCATAATAGACCTGGTCATTGGTGGTGTCGCTCATGTCATAGGGCTCCGACGGCTTCAGGTTTCTAAGGGTATAGGTCCGGGCCGCGATGGCCTGGGCCTTCAGCGCCTCCAGCGGGAAATCATCGCTCATCTCATAGGGCACAACGCCTAAAAGGTATTCCTCAATGGGAGCCGTTAAAACCGCCTGAAGAGCGCCGCCTTGCACGCTCAGGCGCAGATCCCCCGGGTAGAGGTTCAGGCCGTCCTGCAGGCGCAGACCGTTTTCTTCCCCCTCCTGTCCCGTGTGGCGCGTAAACTCAAGCGCATTGCCCGCATAATAGGACATCCCTTCATAAAACAACACAATGCCCTGCCCTGTTAAGCGC
>DAISYX010000093.1:0-7714 GCA_036825095.1 Clostridia bacterium
GGGCACGCGCTCCTCCTTAAGACCCGGTTTCTACCTACAACAACTTTACACTATCATTCAGATGAATTTAATTCCAATATCCGATATAAGAGAGGGGAAGTAAGCCTTTGAATACAGAACAACTCAGCACATTTCTATCCCTGGTGGAGACGAAAAGCTTCTCCCTTGCAGCCGGGAATCTGTTTGTGGCGCAGTCCACGGTCAGCAAAAGAATCAGCGATTTGGAGGCGGAGCTTGGGGCCCGGCTGTTTACGAGGGACCGCTCCGGCGCGCAGTTGACAGCAGCGGGAAAGGCGCTTTTGGAGTATGCGGAGCAAATCGTCAACATGGAGGAGAAGGCAAAGGAGCAGATACACCGAAGAAACCAGTACGCAGGCTATCTTGTCATCGGCACAGTGTTTGCCTGTTATGAGGCCTATCTGAACGAAATCGTCCGCGTTTTCCTGGAGAAACATCCGGACATATCCCTCAGGGTGAATTTTGGTCACTCCAGCCGGGTGATTGCGGATGTGAAAAGGGCGGCGCTGGATGTCGCTTTCTCACATCACCCCTATGATCATCCGGAATATGTTTGCCAGCTGGTGGAGGAAGATAATGCGGTTTTGGTCACCGATGCCAAAAACACAGTGCATATTAAGGGGATTTCCCATGATAAAATCAAGGAGCTGCCTTTTATCTCCTCCAACTTCCTGTACGCGACCACCCATAGCTGGCTGTTTCCCCAAAGCCGGCAGTTTCGCCTGGAAATGGAAATAGCGAAGTACACCATCCCCTTTTTAGAGGGTTCCGGCTGGTATACTTTGTTGGCCAGAAAGCTGGTGGAGAAGGAACTGGCCTCAGGGAAACTGGTTGAAATCCCCATTCTGGACACCCAGATCCCTACGGTGCGGTATTATGTCATCTATCGCAAAGAGGGCGTCCATCAAATGGCGCTGAGGCTGTGGCTGGATTATCTGCGTCTGCACATGCCCCTGGCAAGTGGGGGATGAGGCTGTTTATCGTTTGACGGGGCCTGCCCCCTGTGCTATCCTGCCGCAAAACGCCGGGAGGGAGCAGGCCATGCCAAACTTCGTGTTCGTGTCCCCTCATTTTCCGTCCAACTACCATCTGTTCTGCCGGGCCCTGAAGCGCGGCGGCATGAATGTGCTGGGAATTGCGGATATGCCCTATGACAGCCTGCCCTGGGAGGTAAGGGAAGCCCTGACGGACTATTACCAGGTGGGCAGCCTGGAGGATGGGGAAGCGCTTCTTCGGGCGCTGGGCTGGTTTACCCACCGCTGGGGCAAGATTGACTGGCTGGAGAGCAACAACGAATACTGGCTGGAGCAGGACGCCTGGCTGCGCACCATGTTTCACATCGACACCGGGCCTATGACCGGGGAAATGCCCAGCTATAAGCGCAAAAGCCAGATGAAGGCGCTGTATGAAAAGGCGGGCATCAAAACCGCACCCTGGGAATTGGTAAGCAGCCGGGAGAGGGGCCTGGCCTTTGCCGCGCGCCATGGCTATCCCCTTATCGCAAAGCCGGATGTGGGGGTGGGGGCCAATGACATCTATAAAATACAAAACCAGGCGGAGCTGGACGCCTTTTATGACAGGCAGCCCTACGAACCCTATCTGTTGGAGGTGTTTGTCAAAGGGCAGGTGTGCTCCTATGACGCCCTGCTTGGCGCCAGGGGCCAGCCGCTGTATGAGACGGGGAACGTCACCTTAAGCTCCCTGGTGGATGTGGTGAACGAGGGGCTGGAAAGCGCCTTTATGATCCTGTCCCAATTGCCCCGGGATGTGCTGGAGGCCGGGCGGAAGACGGCTTTAGCCTTTGGGGTTAAAAGCCGGCTGGTGCACTTTGAGTTTTTCCGCCTGCTGGAGGCCCAGGAGGGCCTGGGGGAGGCGGGGGAGCTTTTGGGTCTTGAGGTGAACATGCGACCCTCCGGCGGCGTGACGCCGGACATGATCAACTACGCCGGCAGCCTGGACATCTACCAGCTCTGGGCGGACATGGTCTGCCATGACCGGGTGTGGCTTCCGGAGCAGCGGCGCGTCTTTGTCAGCGCCTTCATCGGACGCCGGGACACCCGGGCCTATCGCCTGGACCATTCGGATATCATGAGCCGCTACGGCCACCGCATCGTGCAGGCGGGCCGCAACCCGGAGGCGCTCTCCGGCGCCATGGGCAACCAATATTACATCGCCCAGTGCTTTAGCCGGGAGGAGGCGGAGGCTTTTATCCAGGCTGCCTCGGAAAGGGCCTGACATGACAGGAAGACATCAGCATTTCTACAGCCATATTCTGGGCCGGGATACCCATGCCATGGTGTATGGCCATGGGGGCAAGCCCGTCATGGTGCTGCCCAGCCAGGACGGCAGCGGCCAGGATTTTGAGGGCTTTGGCATGCTGCCTTCCTGCGAGCCTTTTTTAAGCCAGGGCCAGATCACCCTGTATTGCGTGGACGCGATTGACCGGGAAACCTGGTCAAACTACAGCGCGCCGCCCCGGGACCGCATGGCGCTTCACGAGCGCTGGATCGCTTTTTTAACCCGGGAATTCCTGCCCTTTATAAAGGCGGACACGGGCTGGCAGGGCCGCGCGATGGCCACCGGCTGCAGCATGGGCGCCACCCACGCCGCCAACCTGGTGCTGCGCTTTCCTCAGCTGTTTGACAGCCTCATCGCCCTCTCCGGCGCTTATGACGCCTCCTGGCTGATGTATGGCTATATGGATGATCTGGTGTACCTGAACTCCCCGGTGCATTTCATTCCCAACCTGTCCCAGGAAGACCCCTATGTGAACGCGCTGAACAGCTGCCGGATGGTGTTCTGCGCCGGAAAAGGGGCCTGGGAGGAGGAGATGCTGCGCAGCCTGGGGCTGCTGAAAGCTGCTTTTGAAGGCAAAGGCATCCATGCCTGGGTGGATATCTGGGGGGAGGACGTCAACCACGACTGGCCCTGGTGGCGGCGGCAGATGGCCTATTTCCTCCCCAAGGTGATGGAGGGGGTGCGGGCCTGAGGCCCTGGCAAAAAGACCGGCGCAGTTCGTTTTGAACCGCGCCGGCCTTTTTATTGATGCCTTGCTTTATTCTGTTTTAAGCAAAGGCTTCCTGTGGGGAGGCGCTCACCCGCACCTCAAAGCCGCTGCCCTTATCGTCCGGCACGATCTCCAGGGAATCCCCGGGGACTGCGCGGCCCTCAATCAGTGCGCGGGCCACCTGGGTTTCAATCTGGCTCTGGATGAGGCGCTTCATGGGCCGGGCGCCGTAGACCGGGTCATAGCCCTGCTCCATCAGGCGGTTCTCCGCCTCAGCGCTCAGAGTGAGGCTTAGCTGACGGTCCTGCAGGCGGTTTTGCAGCCGGCGGAACTGCAGCGTGATGATCTGGCGGATCTGCGGCCTGGTTAAGGGCGTGAAGAACACCGTTTCATCGATGCGGTTTAAAAACTCCGGCCTGAAATGCACCTTGAGCATGGCGGACACCGCGTCCCGGGCGGACTGGGTCAGGGCGCCCTCCGGGGTGATGCCCTCCAAAATCTGGGTGGAACCCAGGTTTGAGGTCATGATCAGGATGGCGTTTTTAAAGTCCACCGTGCGGCCCTGAGCGTCCGTCATCCGGCCGTCGTCCAGGATTTGCAGCAGCACGTTGAACACATCCGGGTGGGCCTTTTCCATCTCGTCAAAAAGGATGACGGAATAGGGCTTGCGGCGCACCGCTTCGGTGAGCTGGCCCCCTTCCTCATAGCCCACGTAGCCGGGCGGGGCCCCGATGAGGCGGGAGACGGAGAACTTCTCCATATACTCGCTCATGTCAATGCGGATAAGCATCTTTTCATCATCAAAGAGGTTTTCCGCCAGCGCCTTGGCCAGCTCCGTCTTGCCCACGCCGGTGGGGCCCAGGAAGAGGAAGGAGCCGATGGGCCGGGCCTCGTCCGAGATGCCGGCGCGGGAGCGCAGGATGGCGTCTGACACCAGCTGCACCGCCTCCTCCTGGCCCACCACCCGCTCATGCAGCGCTTCCGGCAGGCGCAGCAGCTTCTCCCGGTCGGATTCCATCAGCTTGTTAACGGGGATTCCTGTCCAACGGCCCACGATGCGGGCGATTTCCTCTTCCGTCACCTTGTCCCTAAGATAGGTGGCCTTCTCCAGCCGGCCCTCCTGGGCCTCGCTTTCCAGCAGCTGCTGCTGAAGCCTGGGCAGCTCGCCGTATTTTAGCTGGGCGGCCTTGTTCAGGTCGTAGCCGCGCTCCGCCAAGGCGATGTCCGCATTGACCCGCTCGATTTCCTCGCGCAGCTTCTGCACCTTGCCGATGTCCTGCTTTTCGTTTTCCCACTTGGCCTTCATCTGGGCGTATTCATCCCGCAGCTGGGCCAGCTCCTCCTGCAGGTCCTCAAGCCTGGTCCGGCTCATGGCGTCGGTTTCCTTCTTAAGGGCCGCCTCCTCGATTTCCAGCTGCATGATCTTGCGGCTGACCCCGTCCAGCTCCTGGGGCATGGAGTCCATCTCCGTGCGGATCATGGCGCAGGCCTCGTCCACCAGGTCGATGGCCTTGTCCGGCAGGAAGCGGTCGGTGATGTAGCGGTGGGAGAGGGTGGCCGCCGCGATCAGGGCCGCGTCCTGAATGTTGACGCCGTGAAAAACCTCATAGCGCTCCTTAAGGCCCCTTAGGATGGAGATGGTGTCCTCTACCGTGGGCTCATGCACCATCACCGGCTGGAAGCGCCTCTCCAGGGCGGCGTCCTTTTCGATATAGTTGCGGTATTCATTCAGGGTGGTGGCGCCGATGCAGTGCAGCTCGCCCCGGGCCAGCATGGGCTTTAGGAGGTTGCCCGCGTCCATGCTGCCCTCCGCCTTGCCCGCGCCCACGATGTTGTGCAGCTCGTCGATGAACAGCAGAATCTGCCCTTCCGACTGCTTCACCTCCGCCAGCACGGCTTTTAAGCGCTCCTCAAAATCGCCCCGGAACTTGGCGCCCGCCACCAGAGAGCCCATGTCCAGGCTGAAAATTGTGCGGTCCTTTAGATTGTCCGGCACGTCCCCCCGCACGATGCGCAGGGCCAGGCCCTCCGCAATGGCGGTCTTGCCCACCCCCGGCTCGCCGATGAGCACGGGGTTGTTTTTGGTTTTCCGGCTGAGGATGCGCACCACGTCCCGGATTTCCTCATCCCGCCCGATCACCGGGTCCAGCTTTTGGCTGCGGGCCAGGGCGGTCAGGTCGATGCCGTATTTGGACAGGGCCTCATAGCTGTCCTCCGGGTTGTCGCTGGTGACCCGGGCTGCCCCGCGCACCTGGGAGAGGGCCTGCAAAAAGGCGGGCTCCTGAATGTTATAGCGCTCAAACAGCGCCTTGGTGCTCCGGTCAGCCCCGCGCAAAAGCGCCAGGAAGAGGTGCTCCACGCTGATGTACTCGTCCTTCATGCGCTGGGCGGCGCCGGCGGCCTCCCTTAAGGCCCGGTCCATCTCCTGGGAGACATAGGTCTTGCCCTCTTCCCGCACCGCGCCGCGCACCTTGGGCAGGCGCTCCACCTCATTCAAGGCGCTTTGGCGCACCTGGTCCGCCGGGATGCCCATGCGGGTTAACAGCTGGGGAATCAGCCCGTCCGGCGCCTCCAGCAGGGCGGTGAGCAGGTGGGCCTGCTCCAGGGTTTGGTTGGCATGCTCGCCCGCCAGCGACTGAGCGCGCTGGATGGCCTCCATGCTTTTTTGCGTATACTGGTTTTGGCTCATAAACAGCCCCCTTATCCATCGAAATCGGCCAAAGATTGACTTTCCCTGACCTTAAGATAATTATACACCAAACAGGGGGCCTGTCAACAAAAAACGGAACGAAATATTCTTTTTAAGGCGGTTTTATTGGCCGTTTTCCTGCGGGCCTTTGGCATAGCGAAGCCCCAGCGCCTTAAACAGCGCCACCAGGAGGGCGGCCACAAAGCCGCCGGCAAAGCCGTTGTTGTATAGGTTGGTGTAGCCGTGGAGGTGGTTGATATTAAAGGCGACCGCCACGTGCACAAAGCCAGCCAGAATGCCTGCGGGCCAGCCAAAAGCGCCCGCGATGGGGGCAAGATTGGTGGAGAGGAGGATGGCGATGACAATGCCGTCAGAAGAGAGCGGCCAAATGCCAAGCAGGGCGGTGATAAAGGCGCCTGCCATCAGGGGCCAGACGTTTTTAGGGTGCTTGCCAAAGCCCGCAAAGCCCATCACGGTGAGGATGGAGCCCAGGGTGGGCCCTGTTAAGTGCCCGCCCGCCAGAAACACGCAGGCGACCGACATCATCCCCAGCAGCGCCATGTTTAAAAGCACCGGCCCTATGCCAAAACGGGCGACAAAATCCGCCGGCAGCTGGCCGGATTCCTTCATCAGCGCCCGGAGGGATTTTTTTAGATTAACAGATAAAATAAAGCCCAGCGCCGCCGCCAGGGCGATCAGCGCCATGATCCATACAAAAAGCGGCCCGTCCGCCACCGCGGGGGCGCTGCTGGCCTTCTGCTCGCTGCCCAGGCCAAAGGCCCGCAGCAGGGCCATCAGCCCCAGGCCCACCATGCCGCAGGTGAAGCCCACGTTATAAAGGCTGAAGCCTTGGTGAAAGGCGAGGAAACGGGCGGCCAAAGGCGGCAGCAAAAAGCCAATAATCAGGCCCGCCAAAAGGGCCAGGGGCAGGGACTGGCAGACAGGCCAGCCCAGGCCAAAGGCCAGAAAGCTCACCAGGGGGCCCAGGGCCAGGCCAAAGTAGGCCACCGTCAGGTGGCCGGCCAGCGCCTCTTTTTTAAACCGGGCATACAGGGACGCCCCCAAAAGGATGGGCAGGGCGTTTAGGGGGTTTTTGCCAAACAGCGAGAAGCCGCCCACCAGGAAGATTGCGGCCATCAGCGCGCCCCGCATGGGCACCCTGTTTTTCCAGGCAAGCAGCAGGCCAAGGGCCATCATCAGCCCGCTGTTTATAAAAGCGGCCCCCGCCCCGCCGATGGCGATATAGTCGCTTAGCAGAACCGAGGTGGACAGCAGGATGCGCCCCAGGCCCGGGAGGATATCCCCCAGGCTGCCAAAAAGAAAGCCGGACAGGATAACCAGCAGCGAAAACCCGGCCATGAGGGCGTATTCCAGCTGCCCCGCCGGGCTGCTTTCCGCGGAAAAGGGGACAGCGGCGACCGGATCGGCCAAGGCCCTGGCGCGCAGTTTTACAAGCCGGTTCCGCATGTTGTCTCTCCTGTGGCGCAGTATTTTTTCTCCACCCCATTGTGGCAAATAAAGCGGGCGGCGTCAATGGACGCGTTGTGTTATTTGCATCCATTTTAACTCCATTTTATTTCTGACAGGTTTAGCCTGGCTTTTCCCATCACGACTACCGCATTTGCCTTTTATGAGAATAAGAGTTGCGTAGATTTGGGATAATCCTTCAAAAACCAGGGTCTTTATGGTAAATATACATGAATGGAAACGTTAAAAAGCTGATAAAGACAGCGGAATCAGTGCAGTACACAAGGGGAAGCGGGGGCATTTGTTGCAAAAACTCTCGGATGTTTTGGTTATAGTATTTTGCGCTGTCATTTGCGGAACAAAAACATATCACAACTTGGAGTTATTCGGTCGCGCAAAAGGAAATATGGCTATCAAATATTGATACCTTCGCGCACGTTGTCCGCGTGCACTGGCACCTTGATATTACTTTGGAAGGAGACAGTTCCAGGGTTCGCAACAAAAACGCTGCTTTGATGTGGAATGTCTTGCGA
>DAISYX010000094.1:0-1026 GCA_036825095.1 Clostridia bacterium
GGAACGCGGCCGTCTGCCCTTTTTCCTCAATGATCAAACCCTGAATAAAAAAGCGGCCGAAATCCTGCGCCACCTTAACATGGACATTGACCCCACCGCCAAGGTCGGGGAACTGACGGTGGCCAAACAGCAAATGATAGAAATCGCCAAGGCGCTTTCCTATAACTCTGAGATCATCATCATGGACGAGCCCACCGCCTCGCTCACAGACGCTGAAATCAGCGATTTGTTCCGCGTGGTCCGCATCCTAAGGGACGAAGGCAAGGGAATTATCTATATCTCCCATCGTCTGGAGGAGCTTAAGCAAATTTCCGACCGCATTACGGTGATGCGGGACGGCGAAACAATCCAGACCCTCAGCACCCAGGAGGCAAGCACGGACACCATCATCAGGCTGATGGTGGGCCGCGAGCTGTTTATAGAAAAGGAGCAAAGCACCCTGCCCGGTGATGCGCCGGTCTTGTTTGAGGCCCGGGGCATTCAATGCGGCAGAATGGTGAAAGACGTCTCCTTCCAGGTGCGTAAAGGCGAAATTCTGGGCTTTGCAGGCCTGGTTGGGGCCGGGCGCACCGAAACCGCGCGGGCAGTGTTCGGCGCGGACAGGCGCTCAGGCGGCAAGCTGCTGGTAAACGGCGCTCCGGTGGAGATTCACAGCCCCGCCGATGCGGTCAGAAACGGAATCGCCTACCTGTCTGAAGACCGCAAGCAATACGGCTTGCTGCTGGGGCTTGATGTGGAAACCAATACCTCCATTGCCAGCATGAAGGATTTTCTGCGCGGAAAGCTGTTTATCAACTTTCAGAAGGCCTGCCAAAACGCAAAGGAGAAGGTCAGTGAACTGGATGTGCGCACGCCCTCTGTCAAGCAACTGGTCCGTAATCTGTCAGGCGGCAACCAGCAAAAAGTGGTGCTCGGCAAATGGCTGACGCGCAACTGCGATATCCTGATTTTTGACGAGCCCACCCGCGGGATCGATGTGGGGGCAAAAAATGAAATCTATAAGCTGCTCAGGGATCTGGCTGCGAT
>DAISYX010000094.1:1036-7667 GCA_036825095.1 Clostridia bacterium
AAAGCCATCATTCTGATTTCTTCAGAGCTTCCTGAGATTATCCGCATGTGCGACCGGGTGATCGTGATGTGTGAAGGCAAGGTGACCGGCGAGGTGGTCGGTGAGGATATCAATCAGCAACGCATTATGGAATATGCTACCGCCCGGGAAGAAAACAAACAGGAGGCAGAAAAATGAAGGTTCAACTGAAAAACAGGGTAGGGACACAAAAACTGATCATTCTGGCGACGCTTTTGGCCCTGTTTGTTTTCTTCTCGCTGATGAGGCCGAACTTCGCCAGTTACCTCAACCTGATGACCATCGCGCTGTCCACCTGCGTCAACGGCATCCTGGCGCTGGGGGCCACCTTTGTCATCACCTCCGGAGGCATTGATCTCTCCCTTGGGACAACCATGACCTTCTGCTCGGTGATGAGCGGTGTCTCGTTTGTCTCCTGGGGCTTTCCCATCTGGCTGGCCATTATCTTTGGCTTTGCGGTCGGTGCGGTTTGCGGCGCGATCAGCGGTTTTGCCATCACCAAAATGAAGCTGCCGCCCTTTATCGCCACCATGGCGATGCAGATGATGACCAAGGGGCTTTCCCTGGTTGTATCAGGGATCAAGCCCGTTTATTTTACCGGTTCTGAAAATTACAAAAGAATTGCAATGGGCAACTTTCTCGGCATAGAGGGCTTCTACAACGCCTTTATTCTGTTCATTGTCATTATTGTTGTGGCACATCTGACCTACTCAAAAACCTTGCTGGGGCGCTATACCACAGCCATTGGCTCCAACCAGGAAGCGGCGCGCTTGTCGGGCATCAAAACCGACAAGTGGAAAATTCTGATCTATGTTGTCAGCGGGCTTTTCAGCGCCGCGGCCGGCCTGGTGATGAGCTCCCGTCTGGGATCCGCGCAGCCTCAATTGGGCGCCGGGTATGAGCTGGAGGCCATCGCCGCAGCGGTTATTGGCGGAACATCGATGTCAGGGGGTGAGGGAACGATCGTAGGAACCGTGATTGGCGCATTCATTATCTCTGTATTGACCAACGGACTTCGTACCATGGCTGTATCCACGGAATGGCAAACGGTTGTCACAGGTTTTGTGCTGGCACTGGCCGTATACTTTGACAAATTGCGCAGAGAACGGCGGGAGAGAGCATAACCTGTAGAAAAACAAAAAACGAGGAGGACATCATGAAAAAACTGTTGGCGCTTTTGGTTGTATCTATTCTACTGCTGTCTGGAACTGCTCTGGCTGAGTCTGCAAAACCACTCGAGGGGAAATTCATCCCTGTGCTGCCCCTGGGCGTTGCCCATCAGTTCTGGCAGGCTGTTAAGGCCGGCGCCGAACAGGCCGCCAGCGAGTATGGCGTGGAAATCATCTTTGACGGCCCTGAGCAGGAAACGATGGTGGATAAGCAGGTGGATATTCTCCGCGCGAATCTCGCCAATGAAAACCTGGCTGGCGTTGTCATGGCAGCCATCGACATCGAGTCTGTAAGAGAGCTGCTGGAAGGCGTAAAAGCCAAAGGCATGCCGGTCGTAGGCTTTGACGCGGGCGTTGGCCCTGTGGGCGACGCTCATTGCTCCACCTCCAACTACTCCGCCGGCGAGCTGGCCGCGGAAAACGCCATCCGCCTGCTGGGCACAGAAGGCAAAATCGGTGTGGTCGGCCACAGCCAAACGGTGGTGGACGCCGTTGCCCGGGTTGAGGGCTTTGTGGACTACATCAAGGCAAACTCCAATCTGGAAATTGTTGACGTTCAGTACGGCGATGGCGACCACCTCAGAAGTGCGGACATCGCAAAATCCATGATGATTGCAAACCCTGATATCGCGCTGATCTACTCCTCCAACGAAGGCGCCTGCGTGGGGGCCTATAACGGCCTGCAGGAAATCGGGATGATCGGCAAAGTGCTGCTGATCGGCTTTGACTCCTCCGCCGCCCTCAAGGAAGGCATCCGCTCTGGCGAAATCGCCGGCGCGATCACCCAGGACCCGGTGGGCATGGGTTACACCGCGGTTGCCACCGCCTGCAAGCTGCTGCTTGGTGAAGAGCTGGAAGGCGAAGTGGACGAGCACGGCACCGTGGTCATCGACACCGGCTGCTACTGGTATGACGCTGAGAACATGGACGAGGACCACATCGCGCCCCTGCTGTACGACTGATACCTAAAAGGGTGCGCCTTCATCCTGTGCAGAAACGCATCTGACGGGTCAGTGGCGCAACCGGACTATCTTTTCCGGGCGGCGGGCAACCGCCGCCCGGAAAAACACCAGGCCTGACAGACAAGAACGGATAAATTCCGCTGCACCTCTTTATTTTATGGGCCTTATGCCCCTGGCCCAACTGATGGCATTGATGTTTTTTCCTCAAGAATCCTCGGACAAAAGGCTTCTTGTTTCTTAACAGGTATTGGCATCACGCTCATGGTGGTCTTGTTTATCAGCGCCAATGCGGGATTGCAATAACACCATTATTATTGTGTAGGAGGGATTTAAGATGGACGGTAACAGAACCTGGTTTTTCCCGGACGGGGATCGCCCCCCCTTGGGGGACAGCCTCATGAAGGGACATGAGTCCTATGTCATCCTGAACCCCAATGCCCGAGATGCCAATGTCATTTTTACTTTGTATTTTGAAGATGAAGAGCCCGTCCGGGATATCCGGATGCAGGTGCCCAAAGAGCGGGTCCGCTGCTTTCAAACCCATAATCCTGAGCATTTTGGCGCCCACACCCTGCCTGTTGACCGGCAATATGCCGTTAAAATAGAGAGCGATGTGCCGGTGATTGTGCAATACGGCAGGCTGGACGCCCGCCAGGAGAATCTGGCCTATTACACCACCATGGGCTGTCCGGGGAGTTGAGAATGAGACGATTTGGCCAGACAGCCCGCCTTAAGCCGGATAAGGTTGAGGAATACCGCAGGCTGCACGCCGAGGTATGGCCAGAGGTGCTTAAGACAATCACGGCTTGCAACATTCGCAATTATTCCATTTTTCAGCAGGATGATCTGCTATTTACTTACTTTGAGTACCACGGCGGCGACTATGAGGCCGACATGCGCCTTATGGCAGAGGATCCTGCGACCCGGCGCTGGTGGGAACGCACCAAACCCTGTTTTCTCCATCACGCCATGCAGGAATACTACTCTGACATGGCGGAGATTTTCCATTACCAATAATATGAGGAGGTTGCATCATGTCTAACCACGGAAAAATCCACATTCCCAAAAACGAGTATCTGGAGCGCGTTCAGCGCGCCGCTGCTATCCTGCGCCGCGAGGGCCTGGACGCCCTGATCGTCAACTCCAACGAGGCCGATTATGCCAACGCCCGCTACTTCTCCGGATTCTGGCCGCTGTTTGAGCGCGCCGGCGTTGCCATTTCTGCCGCCGGGGATGCGGCCTTGCTGTGCGGGCCTGAGAGCCGCCATTTCGCCGGCGACCGAAGCAGGCTGGACAAGCTCTTTGTGCTGATGGAATACCGCGAAAGCGCTGACCCCGCTTATCCGGAACTGGTGCCGGACACCTTCCACGATGTGTTCAAAGCCATCGGCGTAACCGGAAAGAAGCTGCGCATTGGCGTCGCTTCCTATCTAGACACCTCGGTGATCACCATGGAGGGCATCAAAGCCGCTTTCCCGGAGGCTGAAATCGTCCGCGCAGACAAGATCATGGTGGAACTGCGTCTTATCAAGTCTGCAAACGAAATCGCCTGCCTGCGCGAAGGCTATCGCATCGCAGACCTGGCCACCCAGCAGGTCATCAAAGAAATAAGGCCCGGCATGACAGAGCTGCAGGCCGTTGGCATCGCCCAGCGCGTCATCTATGAAAACGGCGCGGAATATGAAGGCCTTCCCATGTATGTGTTCTCGGAAGCTTCAACCCGCCATGCGATCTCCCGCTCTTCCTATCGCAAGTTTGAGAAGGGTGATATCGTTCAGCTGAACCTGTCCGCTAAGATCGACGGCTATTCCGCCGCCATCGGCTATCCCATCGTGCTGGGCAAGCTGGAAGGCAAGCGCCGGGACGTGGTTCTGTTTGGCCTGGAAGCGCACAATTGGACGGAAAAGCAGATCAGGCCAGGCGCCGCGGCCAGCGATGTGGCCAAGGGATACTACCAGTTCTTCAAAGACAACGGCTATGAAGAAAACTTCGTCTACGGCCCCATGCACGGCACCGGCTTGATCGAGGTGGAGGCGCCCTGGGTTGAAACCTCCTCTGATTACAACTTCGCCCCCAACATGACCTTCCAGGTTGACTCCTATATCTCCACCGACACTTTCGGCGTGCGCTGGGAAAAAGGCATCGCTGTGACCGAGACCGGCTATGAGGTGCTCAGCGCGCCGATCGGCAAGCTGTACGAGCTGGAGTTTTAAGCCGATATAAGGCAAAACTCCCTCAGAAAGGAAAGTGCCATGGACAAGGCCTACGCCGTCATCGGCGTTGATATGGAAACGGACGTCGGCAGCTTCACCCCCTTTTATGAAGGCACGAAGCATGGCACCCCCCTTCTGGTTGAGCTGTTCAACCAGAAGGAGGTGAAGGGCACCTTTTACTTCACAGGCGAATGCGCCTGGGAAAACCCCCAGGTCGCGCGCCTGGTCCGCGACAGTGGAAATGAGGTGGGCTGCCATTCTCTGTATCATGAAACCGTTGGGGATGAGCTCTTCCCCATCCCGGGGGTAAAACCGCTTTTGCCCCATGAGGTTAAGCCCCGCCTTGCGCTGGCCACCCAGTGGATCGAGGAGATCACCGGGGTCAGGCCCGTCTCCTTCCGCAGCCCCAGGCTGTGGGGTTCAACCGCTGTGGTGAACGCCCTGGAAGCGCTGGGCTATCAGACCGACGCCTCTTATCCCATGTACTTCTACCGGGAGCGCTTCAGCCCCTATTACCCAGGCCGTGAGGACTGGACCCAAAAGGGGGACTCCAGGGTGCTGGAAATCCCCAACTTCGCTGACATGACCATGGAAAGCAAGGACCCCGGCCTTGAAAGAGACCGGGATCAATGGCCGCTGTTTCGCACCAAAGGGGCGGAGGCGCTGCTTGGGAAGATCGACTCCTTCCTGTCCTTCTGTGAAGAGCGGGGGGAGCGGAAATGCATCTGCCTGTACATTCACCCCTGGGAATTCTGGCCCATGGCAAAGCAGTTCAACTTCGGCGAGGCGACCGTCATCCCGGATGAATTCATCATCAAAAACTGCGGGGAGCAGGCCCTTATTGAGCTGGGCCGGCTCATTGACGGCATGAAGCAGCGCGGCCTGGTTTTCAAAACCGCGGCGGAGCTGACAGAGGTGTTCTGATCAAAACGCCATAAACTCTCAGACGGAATGCTGTGTTGTTGCAGAATTCCGTTTTTTTATTCAAAGACTGGGTCTCGCCATGCCAAGCGACAAACCCTCCCTATTCTTCCACCCCGATCACCACCCTCACCTCCCCACCAGCCGGGGACAGCTTCCCTGATGGAATACTCGGAAGACTGGTCGGTCACCAGGTCATACTTGAGCGAGGAATCGCTCAGATCACTGGGCAACCGGGCAGCATGACATGGCTACCGGAGTCCGAAGTTGCGAACATGCGTTGACAGTACCTACCATATAGCAACGCTGCATCCCGTCTTTTTTATTGTTTCAAGGGCCGAAAATAGGCATCGCAGTCCCGCTGGGCCTGGCGTAGCGCTTCCGCGGGAGACAACTGCCCCAACACCGCGCTTTGTACATACTCCGCCAGGATATTTTCCAGTTGAAGTTCGCTGAAGTTCGCGTAATAGCCACTGTTGCCGCGGCGCTGAGCGCTGGAGAAACTGGCGCGTGCGGCCGAGAGCCAAGGATATTTTTCGTTGATATCCCGATTGGCATAGGAAACCAAACAGGGCGATAATCCACCGAGCATCGTAAATACCGGCGCAACCGGATCAGAATACAACCAGGAGAGAAAATCACAGGCTGTTTCTATCTTGACGCAGTCCCGGGTGATACCTAGAACACCCCCGCCCAACAACGGTTTTTTTCCAGGGACAGGAGCAAAACCAAGCTTTCCGGCAATCCTGGACATCCTTAGGTTCAGGATATGAGAAGCGTAATTGATATAAACTATTGTCATGGCCGCAGCGCCCTCCGCAAATCCCTCCAGCGCATTGGCCCAGAAATCATAAACCGTGCGGTCAGAAAAAGTATAGGTCTCCCTGTAGTTCTCCAGGGCCCGCCGCCCTTCTGGGCTGTCAATCGTGATGCGGCCCTGAGTATCCAGCAAGCTTCCTCCTTCTTCAAACAGCCGGGGAATAAACTCGCAAGGGCTTACCGACACATTTCCCACCGCGATGGTGGATCCGTACTGTGTAGGGGACCCGGCATTCACGCTCTGGGTGAAAAAAGCAGCTACTTGATTATATTCGGAAAAGGACTCCGGGATTATCAGTTCTTTTCGGTACTGCTCAAAGTACATTCTCTTATAGGTCGGACTAGTGAACAGATCTTTTCGGTAAAACATCAACTGTGTGCTGGGATCATAGGGCAGACAGTAGCGATTCCCCCTGGATGTAGTAAAATTACCCCCCAGCTCTGGAATCATCCGGTCAAGCAATCCATCCCAATCAAAATCAATCTGTTCCAAAGGCAAAAAAAGACGCTCCGCCAATTCATCCATCCA
>DAISYX010000095.1:0-7660 GCA_036825095.1 Clostridia bacterium
CATCATCACCAGCGACATCACCCGCCCCATGCCCACCCCCCAGGTGATGCCCGCTTTGCTTGACATCCTGTATTCCGCGGGCGTTGACAAAAAGGACATCACCCTGGTGTTTGGCCTGGGCATCCACCGGGAACACACACAGGAAGAGCGCCGCAAGCTGGCGGGTGAGCGGGCCTGGGCAGAGATCCGCTGCATGGACTCCACCCCCCATGACTGCATCAGCTTTGGCAAAACCGCTGCCGGCACCCCGGTGGACATCACCCGGGTGGTGGCGGAGGCGGACCGGCGCATCTGCCTGGGCAATATCGAATACCACTATTTCGCGGGCTATTCCGGCGGCGGCAAGGCCATCATGCCCGGGGTTTCCACGGCGGAGGCCATCCAGATGAACCACCGCATGATGGTACAGGAGGCGGCCGCGGCCGGCCGCCTTGCCGGCAACCCCATCCGGGAGGATATCGAGGAGGCCGCCGGGATGGTGGGGATTGATTTTCTGCTCAATGTGGTGCTGGACGAGAACAAGCGCATCGTGAAGGCCGTGGCCGGGGATTCCGTCCTGGCGCACCGGGAGGGCTGCCGTTTTCTGGACCAGCTTTACTTAAAGCCTATCCCCGCCCGGGCAGACATCGTGTTGGTCTCTCAGGGCGGCGCGCCCAAGGATTTAAACCTCTACCAGACCCAAAAGGCCCTGGACAACGCCAAACACGCGGTTAAAAAGGGCGGCATCGTGATTCTCATCGGCTCCAACAAGGAGGGCCTGGGCGAGGCGGAGTTTGAAGCCTGGATGACGGGCAGCCCCTCCCCCGGGGCCATGGTTGAGCGCATCCAGAAGGATTTCCGCCTGGGCGGCCATAAGGCCGCGGCGATTGCCATGGTGCTGGAAAACGCGGACATCTATATGGTCAGTGAGATGGACCCCGCCTTTGTGAAAAGCATCTTCCTCACCCCCTTTGAAAGCGCCCAAAGGGCGCTGGACGCAGCCCTTAATCTGTTGGGCCAGGAGGCCACGATTTTGGCTATGCCCTATGGTGGTTCCACCCTGCCAATTGTGGTAGAATAGATTTGTTGAACCCATATCACGCACCAATTGCTAAAGGAGGGCACACATGACGGCTGAGATTAGACAGCTGGAGATTTTTGCCGCGCGGATCCGCATCGGCAGCCTGGAGGCCATCAAGGCCCGGGGCTTTGGCCATGTGGGAGGAAGCCTGAGCATCGCGGACACCCTGGCGGTGCTTTATGGCGCGGTGATGCGCTATGACGCCAGGAACCCCCACTGGCCGGAGAGGGACAAGATGGTCTGCTCCAAGGGCCATGCGGGCCCCGCGGTCTACGCCACCCTGGGCCTGAAGGGTTTCTTCCCCTATGAGGACATTAAAACCTTAAACCAGCCCGGGACCAACTTCCCCAGCCACTGCGACCGCCTTAAAACCCCCGGCGTGGACATGACCACCGGCTCCCTGGGGCAGGGCACCTCGCTGGCCGCCGGCATGGCCCTGGGGGACAAGCTCAAGGGGCGGGACAGCCGCATGTACCTGATTGTGGGCGATGGCGAGCTGAACGAAGGCCAGCCCTGGGAGGCTTTTATGTTCATGTCCGCCCAGAAGCTGGACAACCTGACGGTCTTTGTGGACTGGAACAAAAAGCAGCTGGATGGCTATCTGACCGACATCAGCGACCCGCACGATTTCAAGAAAAAGTTTGAGGCCTTTGGTTTCCACACCCAGCAGGTGGACGGCAACTCCGTCAGGGCGGTTTATGAGGCCGTCCAGGCCGCGGATAAGGTCAAGGGCAGGCCCCGGGCCATTGTGCTGGACACCATCAAGGGCGCCGGCGTCAAGGAGGTGGAGGACACTTTCAGCAACCACTCCATGACGGTGGGGCCGGAAGTGTTTGACCGCTGGATCAACAGCCTTAAGGAAAAACTGGCGGCGCTGGAAGAGGAGGTCGCACATGCCTAAAATCGTTTATGACGGCAGCATGGACCCGCGCACGTTCAAGGACGTGATCGGGGGCACCATCATCAGCCTGCTTGAGGGTGACCCGGATGTGATCTATGTGGACGCGGACCTGATGAGCACCATCGGCACCTACAAATACCACCAGGAGCATCCAGATCGCGCCATCAACGTGGGCGTGTCTGAGGCCAACATGATGGGCGTGGCCGGCGGCCTGGCCGCGGCGGGCTTAAAGCCCATCGCCCACACCTTTGGCCCCTTCGCCTCCCGGCGTTCCTATGACCAGGTCTTTTTGTCGGCGGGCTATGCCCACAATGACATCACCGTCATCGGCACGGACCCGGGCGTTTGCGCCGCTTTCAACGGCGGCACCCACATGCCCTTTGAGGATGTGGCCCTATACCGCGCCATCCCCACCGCCACCATCTTTGACATCACGGACACGGTGATGCTGGAATCCGTTCTGCGCCAGGCGGTCAATCTGCCCGGGGTGAAGTACATCCGCGTGGGCCGCAAAAACGCCGCCAAGGTCTACGACGAAGGCAGCCAGTTTACCCCGGGGAAGGCCATCAAACTGCGGGAGGGCAAGGATATCACCCTGGTCGCCTGCGGCATCATGGTGCATGAGGCCCTCCAGGCAGCCGATACCCTGGCAAGGGAGGGCATTGAGGCGGAGGTGCTTGATATGTTCACCATCAAACCCCTGGACGAGGCCGCCCTGATTGCAAGCGCCCGGAAGACCGGCGCCGTGCTGGCGGCGGAAAACCACAACAAAATCGGCGGCCTGTACGCCGCGGTGTGCGAGGCGCTCTCCCGGGAACTGCCTACCCCCGCAGGCTTTGTCGCCGTCAACGATGAATACGGCGAGGTGGGCCCCCAGGACTACCTCCAGGAACGCTATGGCCTCACCGCCGCCAACATCGCGGCCAAGGCCAGGGAGCTGTTGAAAAAGAAGTAAACCGCCTTTATCACCATCAGGCTGCGGGGTGCGGATATGCGCCCCGCAGCCTGTTTTTTAACACATATTTAACAAAAACTTGACACATCTGAAATATGCGTTCATCATAATAACGGTGCGAAAACCGCACCCGGCAAAACACAAAACACGCTGCGCCCAAACGCGGCCCCTGAGCAATCGGAGGAAATGGATGATGAAATCAACCCGGCTACATGGCTTGTCCGCCCTGCTGTTGACGCTTTTTCTGCTGACGGCCCTGCCCTTTGCCCTGGCGGAGGATACCCCCGCCCTGCCCGTCCAGGCGGTGGTGAACAGCCCTATCAATGGCGCTGCCAACCTCTGCAATCACCCCGACGACTACTTCACCCCCCAGGCCGTGTTCTTCAACGGCACCCCTGTAACAGTGCTTGACATCGTGTCCACCCAGGGGGATTTCCCGGCGGAACTAAAGAATGAAGGCGAGGAAAACTGGGCCCGTGTGGTGATCGGAAAAACAGAGGATTACGCGGGGGTTGAGGGCTATATGCCCCTGGCTGTCCTCAGCTTCGACCTTTCCCTGGCCTCTGCGCTGCCCCAGGCGACGCTTGAAAACGAGGGGCCGGTACATCAGGATAACGGCCTGTCTGACATGCTGCTTGGCGAATACGCGAAGGGCACAAAGCTTAATCTGATGGGCTGGCTTTTGGATTGGGCCCAGGTGGAGCTGGAGGGCAAAACCGGCTTTGTGCGCCATGAAGCTCTTCTGCTGGATGAGGCCGCCCATCAAAGCCTGGCGCAGGCCCTGCCCCCTTCATTTGATGAGATACAGCCAGGCCACCAGGACCTGTACGCCGCCTACACGCATGAGCTGATGGCGCTCTACGCCCAGCACGGGGACAGCAACGAATGGCCCCTTGCCGTCAAGGCCCAGGCCAGCGAGCTTGCGGCCGGATACGGCTATCGCTACACGCCGGATATCAACGTGATGCCGGGGGCTAACGACCTTAGCCAGGAGGAGGTGCTGGCCCTGGCCAGGGCCGCGGCGGAGGAACTCTTTGGCCTGCCGGAGGGCAGCTGGTCGGATTATGGGCTTAGCTTCTCCTATCCGGAAGAGGCGCCGGAGCAGCTGGGCTGGAAGGTCAACCTCTGGGCCAAGCCCGGCGGCCAGGACGCGGTGATCTGGATGGACCGTGAGGGGAACCTCACCCAGAGTTTGCTTAACGAAGTGGTGCCCGGCGAATTTGGCCGCACCTTTGCCGCAGGGGCAATGAACGACCCCACCACCCAGGTGGAGCACTATCTCTACGGCAAAAACGCCCAGCCGGCTGAAGGCGTCCTAAGCCAGCAAGAAGCCCAGGACATGGCCTGGAACGCCTTTCAGGCCGCCTATGATCAGGCGGACGCCAGGGAAGAGTATCTCCTTGAAAGCCGCTACCTTAGAAACGATGAAGATACCCTTCAGTGGTGGCTGGTGAGCATTCTGCCGCCCTTCCCCCAGGAGTGGGAGGTGCGCTATGATGTGGCGCTCCTCTCCCCCCGGGGTGAAACCAGCTATGCCACTGATCTGGCCCTCTTTGAGGAGAACATGGTCTGGGCCAAAAGGCAAAAGGAATTTGACAACCTGGAGATGGAGCGGGGCCCTTACAACACCTGGACCTTGGAGCAGAAGGCTGCCTGGGACCCCGGCTACTACGGCCTTCCCCAGGAAGGCGAAATCCCCATGGCGCAGGCCATCGACATCGCCCAGGCGCGCCTGAAGGACGATTTTTCCCTGAGCCAGGAGGATTTTGTCCGGCTGGAGGAGGGGGTCTTCTTTGAGATCGTCTCCGGGCGCACCTGGCGCGTTGCCTACATGACCAAGGGAGACGTCACGGAAGGCGAACCCTGGGAATACTATGGCGTCACTCTGGATCCCCTCACAGCGGAGGTGACCGAGGTGATCGGCCCTTATGGGATGGAATAGGGCTTAACACACCCCAAACCGCCGGTGTTTTGGTCAGGGCCATGGCGGCCCTGCCGGAATGCCGGCTGTTCCCTTTACATTCATCCCTTTTCACGGTATTCTATCCAGTGATTAAGGGAAACCGGAGGAAGCATGCCCCAGCAGATCAAACAGCCGCAGCAGTACGGCCCGCCCCAGGGCGGGCAGGATGCTCATTGGGATTATGCCCAGCGCCCGGATCAACACCAGGGCGGCTATCCTCCTCCCCAGGAAATGGACGGCTGGCCGCAGCAGCAGGCCCCCTATCCGCTACCCGGCGGGTCGCATGCCGCCCCGCCGGACCCGGACGGCTTTTTCACCCCCGCCCATCCCCAGCAAAACCGGCCTCAGGGCCGGGGAAGCCAGCTTGGCAACGCGCCGCCGCCCTATCAGGGGCCGGTCATCCAGGGGCCCCCTCAGGCAGAAGCGCCCCCTCCCCCGCCGGGCTTTGAGCCCCCGGACGACCGGATGATCTATCAGGCCCCGCCCCGGCGGCGCAACACCATGGTCTGGCTTTATATCGGGCTGGGGCTTTTGGTGGTGGTGCTTTTGGCCACCATCTTTGGACAGATGTTTGGCGGCCAGCAGCAGCGCACCGCCGTTGTCACCATCTCAGAGCAGGGCGCCACCTACTCCGGCGATGCCCTGGTGGTGCGCAACGAAGCCGTCTTCCAGCAGGAGAACGTGTCCAGCGTCAGCTACACCGCGGAGGAGGGCGCCGCGGTCAACCGGGGCGATCCCATCTGCACGGTGTATACTGCGGGTTTCTCCCCCAAGGAGCTCACCCTGCTTAAGACCTACCGCACCCAGATCAAGGATTATCAGCGGGTGCTGTTAAGCGCCGCCAATGTGCCGGACACCCAGCTGCAGCGCCTGGAGACCACCGTATCCGAGCGCGCCCAGGAGACCCAGGCCCTGGTCAGAGGCGCCCAGGGCAACCTGCTTAATCAGGAGCTGCTGCTAAAGGAAGCCATCTCCCAGCGCCACAACTACCTGCGCCAGAAATACGTGGAAGACACCAAGCTGACCCGGCTGTATGACAACGAGAGCAACCAGCTGCAGCGCATTGAAACCTGGACGAAGCAGTTTGCCGCCTCGGATAACGGCATCGTCAGCTTTTATACCGATGGGATGGAGGCGGCCTTAAGCCCCGTCAACGTGGACCTTTACACCCCGCAAAACGTGCGGGATCTGTTGGCAGGCCAGGTGCCCGACGCCTATGCCCGGCCCAAGAACACCATGGACATCTACCGCCTGGTGCGCCAGTACGACTGGGGGGCTCTGATGCTGGCGGATGACATCACCTGGAACCCGGTGATCGGGGACGAATACCTGATGCTCATTGAAAGCTTTGAAAGCACCCGGGTTTCGGTCACCGTGGCCTCCATCACCAAGTCCGGGGGCGATCTGCTGGTGCGCCTGGAGGCGGACAGCCCCATTGAGCCCATCCTCTACATCCGCTCCGCCCGGGTGCAGCTGTCAAAGTCGGTCATCACCTATTCCGTGCCCGCCTCCGCCCTCATCAATCAGGACGGCGTTTTGGGCGTGGTGGTGCAATATCTGGAGGGGCCCTATCTGGTGCCCGTGGAGGTGGTCAGCCAGGACGCCACCCAGGCCCATGTGGTGCCGGTCAACGCGGGCCATTTATATGAAGGGCTGACCGTCCGGCTGTTTTAGGCCTTAAAATGCTTTCCGCTTGCACCATGGGCCATATTTCGCTATAATGGGCAAAATTCGAACTGCTATGCGTGTGAATTTTGCCTGAGATCAGGCACAGGAGGACACCGAATGGATTTTCGCGGCGTATTGGACCGTGCGGCTGACAAGGTAAAGTCTGTTTTCAGCAGGGACAATAGCTTCTTTTACGGCACGGCGGAGCAGGAGGGACAGGCCCGCGCCGGCTATGATCAGGCCCCCCAGCAGGGTGTCTATCCCAATGCCTATCAGCTCCAGGGCGCCCCTCAGCCCCCCTATCAGGAGCATCAGGAGCCCTATCAGCAGGCCTACCAGAACCCGCAAAACCCGCAAAACCCCTGGCAGCAGCCCTCCTATGCCCAGGCTCCGCCTCAGCAGGGTCCCTATCAGCAGCAGGCTGTCCAGCCAGGCTATCCCCCCGCTTATCAACAGCAGATGGCGCCCCAGGCGGCCTATCAGGCGCCGCCCCAGCAGCAGACAGCCCCCATGCAGCAGCAGGGCTTCCACTCCCCCCAGCAGGCGCAGCTGCATCAGCAGGCCGCCCAGGAGGCCCCCGGCCGCAACCGCAGGGCTGCCCAGCACCAGCAGGTGCAGGAGCCGGCCGCTGACAACAACGTGGTGCCCTTCCCAGGCGCCCCTCAGCCGGAGGCCCAGGAAGCGCGCCAGCTGGACGCCTATGTGGTGAACATCACCAACATCAACGGCTGCCGCCAGGCCATGACCTGCCTGCGCAAAGGCCAATGCACCCTGGTGGTGATGGACCAGCTGGTGGACAAGGCGGAGGTGCGCCGCTATGTGGACATGCTCAACGGCGCCTGTTTTGCCCTGGGCGGCACCATGACGCGGCTGTCGCTGAAGGTGGGCTTTTATATCCTGGCCCCCAGCGGCATGATGGTCTATACCGACCCGGTCACCGCCAGCGCCAACGCCCAGCCCCGGCCTCAGCCTGCGGCCTATCAGGCGCCCCAGCAGCCTTTCCAGGCGCAGCCGCTCCAGCAGTAGGCCTATGCCTACACCCCCCAGCCCCAGAACTATCAGCAAGGCGGCTACACGCCCGCTGGCTATAACCCCGGCCCGGCCTATGCCCCG
>DAISYX010000096.1:0-2446 GCA_036825095.1 Clostridia bacterium
TCGTCCCGAACCAGGGGCATGGACATGCAGCGGGGGCCGCCCCGGCCCCGGGCCAGCTCGCTGCCGGCCACCTCGATGGTGTTGATGCCGTGATCCCTCAGGATGCGGTTGGTGACCTTGTTGCGGTCATAGACGATCACCGTGCCCGGGCGCACGCAGAGGGTGTTGCTGCCGTCGTTCCACTGCTCCCTTTGGGCCACCACCATGTCCTGGCCGCCGCAGAGGATCAGCGTCACTTTTGGCACGCCCATGGCCTGGGCCAGAATCTCCGCCAGGCTGCCCTTCATCTCCCGGGCGGCAAGGGCGCCGTTCTTTTTTTCCAGCAGGAAGCAGCGCAAAACCGGCAGGATGCCGGGGTGCACGGTGAACACCTGCCGGTCTACCTGGGTGAACACGGTGTCCAGGTGCATATAGGCGCGGATGTTGGGGATGTCCATGGCCAGCACCCGGTCGATCCCGCTGCTGGGCTCCAGCATCATCCGGCGGCTGAGGATCTCGATGGCCTCAGGGGTGGTGCGCTGGGAGAGTCCCACGCACAACAGGCCGCCGCCTATCATCAGGATGTCCCCGCCCTCCAGGCTGTAGGGAATCTCCGGCCCGTACCAAAAGGAGGCGCCGCCGCTAAACTCCGGGTGGTGGGCCATGATATAGCGGCCATAGAGGGTCTCCCGCTGGCGGGCGGGGGCCAGCATGTGGCTGAAGGCCACGCCGTTTTGAACCACGCTGAAAGGGTCCCGGGTGAAGTAGAGGTTGGGGATGGGGTCCAGCAGAAAGCGGGTCTCATGGCGGGCCAGGGCCGTTAAGGGCTGCATGTCCTTTAGCCCCACCTCCTGATCCGTGACCCCGGCCATGGTTTTTTCAACCAGGGCCTTGGTGTCCTTGATGCTTCCCAGCAGCTCCCTCAGCGCCTGATGATGGTAGCGGGCCAGGTCGCCCCCCTCCTTTATAAAGTCCTCGATGAACTGCGCCCGCACCGCGTCCTCCGCCAGGGCCTGGGCCACCAGGTCCGTAAGGTAGCGCACCTGCGCCCCCTGATCCCTGAGGGTCTGGACAAAAAGGTCATGCTCCTTTTGCGCCCCGGCCAGATAGGGGATGTCGTCAAAAAGCATGCGCCCTAAATGCGGCGGCGTGAGCTGCTCCAGCTCCTGCCCCGGGCGGTGAACCAAAACCTGTTTGAGGGTGCCGATTTCGCTGCTGATGGATAGGCGCATATTTTTCTCCTGCTGTTAGTTTCAAGGGCAGTGTATCACATTTATGCAGGGATGTATATCCCCTACGCCTTGCGGAATTTCCGGGGCAAATGCTATGCTTTTTTATGCATGACAAGCTTTTAAGGGGGGAAATATGGAAAGCGTCTGGAAGAAACTGGCGCGGTTTTTTGTATCCTGTACGACGGCTATGAGGGCACGGTGAAGGCAAAGGGGCTTCCGGCCGGAAGCCCCTTTGCCTTATCCTTTTTTTAAAACTATTACCGGGCGGCAAAATCCCGGGCCGCCCGCTGCATGGCGAAGAGGTTTTTGGGCGGCAGGTATTCCGGCACGCTGTTGCCGGTACCCAGGGCCCAGCCGCCCCGGTCTGCCGTGCGCTCCAGCATCTTCAGCGCCCGCTGATAGACCGCCTCCTCGCTTGCCTGACACATAAAGTCCATGTCCAGGCCGCCCAAAAGGGCGATGCGGCCGTGATAGGCCTCATAGGCCTCTTCGATGGGCTGGATTTTGTCCTCAAAGGAATGCTTGGCGTCATAGCCCATCCCGATGATGTCGTCCATCACCCGGGCCAGGTTTCCGCAGGAGTGGAGGAACACGGGCCGGCCCGCCTGATGCACCGCGTCCACGATTTTCTGATGCCAGGGGAAGATATACTCCCGCAGCATGGGCGGGGACAAAAAGGTCTGGGTGTTAAAGCCCCAGTCATCGTTGGAGGAGATGAAGCCCACCGTGTCATAGGACAGGGCGATCTCGTAGTAGCGCAAAAGCCGCTTGCCCACCTCGTCCACGATGCGGCCCACCAGCTCCGGCTCATCGTAGAGCATCAGGCAGAGGTTGTCATAGCCGGTAAGCGCGATGAGAATCTCCAGAATCCCCCCCGGCCCCATCACGCAGAGCTTCATGCCGTCGGGGAGATCACCTGCCACCTTCCCTAAGTGGGAGGAATCGAAGTTCTCCGGCTCCGGCCACACAAAGCGCTCAAAGCTGGCCTCGTCCACCAGGCCCTCCCCTTCGTTGAGGGAATGGGTTTCCAGCGCCTCCGGGTCATGGGTGAAGCGGAAATCCGAGGTGTACAGGGTGGCGTAGTCATAGCCCATGTTCTTAAAAGCCTCGATGATAAAACGGGAGCGGGTCAGCTGATCATCCGCTGGCAGCCTGCGCCCGTTCACCTGCTCGTAGAGGGGCATGTTCATGTACAGCTCAAAAAGCACCGGGCGATCCGGCGCCTCCCGGCGCAG
>DAISYX010000096.1:2546-7415 GCA_036825095.1 Clostridia bacterium
GGCTCTGTCTCCTCGATGACTAAGGGTTCCTCCGGGCCTTGGATTTCAGGCTCCTGGGCGGTAAGGTAGCCAGAGATCAGGGTTAAAAGGGCGGGGCCCTCCTCCGGCAGCGCAGCGGCAATGTTGGCCATCAGCTGGCCGGGCAGGTTCGCCATGCTTTGCTCCAGGGCGATCACATCATTGGGAACCAGTTCGCCCTCCTCGTTTGTCTTCAGCGTAACCACCTTTAGGCCCTCAAGCTGAGGCAGCTGCGGGTGTTCATCCGTCTGATAGGCCTTGACAGTGATGGTAATCAGCGGGTTCTGGCCGCCCAGGAAGAAGCGGGTTTCCGTCTGAGTCTCCAGCCGGTCAATAAGACTTTGGCTCTCGTTCTCAACGGTGATGTTCATGCCGCCGGCAATCAGACCCAACTTGGTGGCCGTGCTGATCCGGTCGCCCTCAGGGGTGAAGCTTATATCCAGGGTAATCAGGGTGTCCGTAAAGTTGCTGAAGGAAAGAATGTCCGCTTCCACGGCGTCCCAGTCGATCTCCTCCAACACAGGCTCGGGGGTTGTCAGCTCTTCTGAGGTGAAGGCGGCATAGGGATCCTCCCCCTTGGCAATGAGCTTCATGCTCACCGTGGTCCCCTCGCTCAGGTTCCCGCCCTTGATCAAAAGGGTTAAACGGGCCCTTTCCTCTTCCTCCTGGGGTGTCAAGGCCTCCACATAGGTGGTGTCCCCCGCTTCGTTCAGGTAAGCCACGCCGCTTAGGATCACCTTGTCCTCCGCCGCCTTCATTTCGGCGATGCCCTCTTCCATTTCTTTCAGGGCTTCCATGGGGTCCTCCCCGCTGGCGGAGCCCGCCTGCTGGATCATGGCCTGGAGGTTTTTGTCGTTCTTAAAGATGTTATACAGCTTTTCCATCAGCTCCGCCACTTCCCGGGTGGTCAGCTCAAAGTCCGCCTTGAAGGCGAACTGGCCCGCGTCCGGAATGTCAAGGGGTTCCGGCAAGGGCTGGGAGTTCAGCTGGGCCTGAATAAAAGCCAGCACCGCTTCGCCATAGGGGGCCAGCATCGCTTCCGCCTGGGCCTGGCTCATCTGGGGCATCTGGCCCATGGCGGACTTGACCATCGCCGGGTCCACCACCAGGGCGATGCCGGGGAGCAGGTTGGTGGTGAGGGCGTTGTCCATGGTTTCCTCGTCATAAAGAACGGCCTGGAGGTTGATCAGCTCACCCTCCTGTGTGCCCAGGTAGCCGGAGAACCCGTCCTTGGCATAGACGCCGCGGACATGCAGGCGGTTGAGCGCGCTTATCGCCGCGTCAATCAGGGTGTTGGTGGCCTCATCCTGCGCGCCGCCCCCCAGGGCCAGGCCCATGATGCCCTTAAGGGAAGCGCCGTCAAACTGCGCCTGGGCCTCAAAGGCCACAGCGCCCCCGGCATTAAGCACCGACTCCGCCGTGGGCACGGTGCCCTCTGCCAGCGCGGCGGATGCAGACAGGAAAAGCATCAGCGCTGCCATCAGCGCGGTTAAGCGTTTTATCATTCCATTCATCGGTCAGTCCCTCCCGTTTCCTCTTGTTTCCTCTTAGTCTAAAAGAATCTTCCTCAACTGGGATTATATCACGACGCCCGGGGCCTAAACGCCTGCCGGGCGCCTTTTTGCCAGGGATTTACCGTTTGTTCACAGCGGCCCTTGGGGCCTTGCGCCGGGCTTTACAGGGTGCCCAGGCGGCTGGCGCTGTCCTTCACCTGAAGAAATTCCCGGATCAGCGCCACCGTGCGGCGATAGACCGCATCCTGGGCCTGAGGGACGCTGCCGCCCTCCCCGATCACCCGCTCATAGGGCTGGCGGATCTCGGTGCCCACGTTGATCTTGGCGATGCCAGCCCTAACCCCCCGGGCGATGTAGTCTTGCTCGATGCCGGAGCCGCCGTGGAGCACCAGGGGAATCCCCAGGGCGTCCCTGAGCGCCTGGATATGCTCAACATCCAGCTTGGCGGCCGGCTTTTTCTTGTCTTTCATGCCTTCCGCGATGGCGCCGTGCACGCTGCCCACCGCCACGCTCAGCCAATCGCAGCCGGTCTCTTTGACAAAGCGCACCGCCTCCTCAACCTGGGTGAAGCCCATCTTCTGGCGGAAAATCTCCTCATAGGGGATGGCCTGCTGGCTGGTCTCATGCCCCATCACCGCGCCCAGCTCCGCCTCAATAGGAAGCCCGGCGGCATGAGCCAGGGTGGCCGCTTTGGCCGTGGCTTCAATATTTCCCTCCAGGGACAGGCGGGAGGCGTCCACCATCAGGGACTCATAGCCCGCCTTGATGGCGCGCTCCAGCAGGGCCATGTAGTCCACCCGCTCATGATCCTCATCGATCGCCGGCACATGATCCAGGTGCAACAGGGTGTGCCCAGGCTTTTGGTATTTGGCGTATTCCTCCGCCACGCGCTCCAGGCTCTGGGACTGAAACTTCTCCCACTCCAGGCGCGCCACCTGAATCATGGCCACGGCGTTTTCCTCCGCCACCGCCCGGATAACCGGCTCCACCATGGGCAAATGAGGGATATTGAAAGCGGGGATCACCATCCCCAGATCAAAGGCGCGTTTAACAATTTGCTTGCTGTTCATCGGCTGACCCTTTCTTTTTGGCTGATTTCTTCCATCAGCAGTTCTCGCATTCGCTTGTAGCGCTTAAGCTGCCCCTGATAATGGGCCGCACGCCGGGGATCGGGGCGGATGGGCTCGCCATGGCGCACAAAGGCGCTGGCCAGGGCAGGCAGGTCTTTTTGTCCGCCCAGGGCGGCAAACCCCAGGATGGCGCTGCCCAGGGCCCCGGTCTCCTCCGTTAATACGGGGATAACCTCCCGGTTCCACACATCCGCCTTGATCTGAAGCCACACCGGGGAACGGGCGCCCCCGCCGCAGGCATACAGCCGCCGGGGCCGGATGCCAAAGTCCGAAAGAGCGTCCAGGTTGATGGCCATTTCATAGCTCAGCCCTTCAAGGATGGCGCGGTAGATGTCCCCCCGGCTGGTGTTCATGGACAGGCCATAGATCAGCCCTCGCGCCCGGGGCTCAATGTCCGGCGTACCGCCCATGCCCTGCAAAAAGGGCAGCATCATCAGCTGCCCCGGCTCCTTGGGGCACTGGCGGTTTAAGAGGTCATAGAGATTAAGGCCCGCCTCCCCCGCTTCCTGGGAGAGATGAGCGGCCAGGCTGTCCCTGAACCAGCGCACCACGGCGCCGCCGGAGATGTTGTAGGCATAGGTCACATAGCCCGGCGTGTTCAGATAGGGCACACAGGCATAGTTGCTAAGCTGAAAATCAAAACCCGGGGGAATGGCGCCAAAGAAGGGCGCGATGCTCTCCGTGGTGCCGGTGACATCCGCCGCGTCCCCCTCGCCCTTCACACCGCAGGCTAAGGCATTGACCACCTGGTCATGGGCGCCGATGACCACCTGGCAGGTGTCCGGCAGGCCCAGGCGGCGGGCCACCTCAGGCTTTAAGGGCCCCAGCGCCGTGCCCGCGGGCAGCACCGCGGGCATCTGCTCCCGCTTAAAGCCGGAGGCCAAAAGCAGCTCATCCGACCAGTCCCTTTTCTTCACGTCAAACAGAAGCGTCCGGCAGGCCAGGGAGGTGTCAATGGTCGTCTCCCCTGAGAGGCAATAGCAAATGTAGCCGGATATCAGCAGATGCTTCCACACCGGGCGGGAAGCCAGCTGCCTGGTGTGGAGCATTTTGGAGAGGGAGTAGAAGGCATCGGGCTTGGTGAGGGTGATGTCCATGAAGGTCTCCTCCCCCACCCGTTTGACCAGCGCGTCAAACTCGCCGCTGCCCGTGTCCGCAAAGTACATGATGATGTCCGTCAGCGGCTGGCCTTTGTCGTCAATGGGCACAAAGGACTCGCCAAAGGAAGAGACGGTGATGGCGCCCACCGACATGGGCCGGGCCAGGGCGGCCACACAGTCCGCGATTACCTGAAAGGCGGCCTCCGCCAGCACCAGGGGATCCAGGTCCGTCTTGCCGGCGGGGTTGGGGTACTCACGGTAGCTGATGGCCTCCTGCTTTCCCTCCTCGCTGAAGGCCACGCATTTGGCCCCCGTCCCGCCGATGTCAACACCCAGGCTGATCATGGCGCACCTCCCTTAGTCGATACTCACCAGGTCATAGCCCAGATAGGTGGTGAAGGCCTCCTCCAAAACCGCCTGCATGTGGCCCTTGCCCACGGAGGTGTGGTGCTTGAACCCGCCCCGGGCCAGCCGGATCAGCTTGTCCTGCAGCCGGCTGATCTCCGCCACGCCCGCGCAGCCAAAGTAGCCCTCCTCAATGGGGTCATCCGTCATCCGGCCTTCGGACACGTACACGGTCAGCTTGCCGTCCTCAGTTTTGCAGTTGGAATAGGTCATGGGGAAGGCGTCCATGCGCCCCTCGTTGGTGCCCCAGCCGCTGCCCGGATCGTTCTTGGCAAACATCTTGTGCTCAGTCACCCGGCCTTTGCCCTTCATGAGGCTCTGGGCCACGGGCCCGCAGTGGAAGAGCACCACCTTGTCCTCGTCATCGCCATAGTTGTTGTTCCAGTCAAGCACGGTGGCGGGCTCTTCGCTTGCCAGCTGCATCGCCCGCATGGTGATGGCGGAGCAGACGTCAATCTCGCAGGAGGCGGCGATGCCCATGTCATTAAGCGCCCCCAGCAGCACACAGGGGCTGACGCGCAGGTAGGTTTCCATCTCGTTCCAGCAGCGCAGGGCGATGGCATCCAGGTGATAATCCCTGATGTATTCATCAATCACCACGCCCACCTTGGCAAGGGTCGCCGCGTTTTCCTCCGGCACGCCGGAAAAATCGGTGTAGTCGCGCAGTTTGGCCAGCTTTTCCTGAACGCCGGGGGCCTGGTC
>DAISYX010000097.1:0-6164 GCA_036825095.1 Clostridia bacterium
TCTCTTTTTATCTTCTCCTTCCACCCTTTCTCGCTGCACTTTACGGAAACTCAAGGAAATATAAAAAGTTTTTTCTCATCATCAGCTCTCTGCCGCCCACAATCTTGGCATCTCTCACCCCGTGTGGTATACTCTTGACAGAAACCATACAAACAAGGGGGAATGTCCTATGATACAAGTAATTCACGGCAAGAAAGGCTCTGGGAAGACCAAGAAGATTATCGATATGGCCAACGACGCCATCAAGGATCCCCACGGCGATATCGTTTTTGTGGATGATGACAACCGCTATATGTTCGACCTGCGCCACGAAATCCGCTTTGTCAATGCCGGCGAGTACGGCATGGTGGGGCCGGAGATGTTCTACGGCTTCCTCTGCGGGATGCTGGCACAGAACTTTGACGTGACCAACGTGTTCATCGACGCTTTCCTGAAGCTGGTGAACGTCAAGCCCGAAGAAACCGAATGGTTCTTCAGCAAGCTGGAAAAGCTGGGTGACGAGCGCAACATCCTTTTCGTCCTGTCCATCAGCTGTGACGATGCTGAAGCTCCTGATTTTATCAGGAAGCATTTCATTTAAGCGTTATGAAAAAATGGAGATGCATTATCTGCGGCTATATCCACGAAGGGGAAGCGCCGCCCGACATCTGCCCCCTGTGCAAGGCGGACAGCAGCAAGTTTGTGCTGGTGGAGGAAGAACCCGCCGTCAAGTCTGAAAAAAAACCTTCCGGCTCCGGCACCAAATGGATCTGCAAGGTCTGCGGCTATATTCACGAGGGGGACGCGCCGCCTGACATCTGCCCTGTATGCAAGCTGGACAAAACCCACTTTGAGCGCCTGGATAATCAGCGGGCTTATGCGGACACCCACCGTCTGGGCGTGGCCCGCGGAGTGGACAGCAGGGTGCACGCGGGCCTCAAGGCCCAGCACCAGGCCGCTTGTCTGGCTGTGGGCCAGGCGCTGGCCATGGCCCGGGCGGCGGAGCGGGAGGGCTACCCGGAGGCGGCGGAGGCCTTGCGCCGCATCGTTCTGGAAAAATCAGCCCATGCCGCCCGCCTAAGCGAGCTTTTGGGCGAGGGAATTACCCCCCAGACTGTGAAAAACCTGCGTTTGCGGGCGGATGCTGAGCTGGCCGGATGCCAGGAGGCCAAGGCGCTGGCGGACGCCGCCCGGACCTTGGGCCTGGACGAAATCCACCACGTGCTTTTGGACATGGCCCGGGATCAGGCCCGCCATGGCCGCGCCATGGAAGGGCTGGTCAAAAGGCTGTTCTGATCCTTCCTGTTTATGATGAGCTTCGGAGGGGTGCTGGATGCGCCCCTCCTTTTAATTGCCTTTCTCTGCCCTTTGTTTACGGGTCCAAGCGCCGGGTACAACTATATGGTGAGGCCGGGCAGGCCTGATTCCACAATATATAGTATATCGTTGGAAAGGACAGCAAATGGAGACACTAACCGGCATCCCCGAGATGATTCTCAAGCGCAGCGGCCAGGCGGAGGCCTATGACAAGGCCAAGATCCGCGAGGCCATCCGCAAATCCTTCCAGGCGACCCAGGCGCCTGTTTCAGATGAACAGCTAAACCGGCTGGTGCAAAGGGCGGAGGAGTTAATCGGCCTTGGCCTGGCTTCCGGCCACAGCTTCAGCGTGGAATATGTGCAGGACCAGGTGGAGCAGGCCCTGATGGAGGCGGACTTTTTCCCCCAGGCCAAGGCCTATATCCTCTACCGGGAAACCCGCCGGGTTTTGCGGGAGGACCGGGAGCGGCTGCTCTTTTTCTTCCCGGATTTGCCGGAGCTTTCGGACACCCTGACGGGCATCGCGCGGGATTTCCCGGCGGATGTCTACCCCTTGGGGGCGCTGCTGCGCAAGTTCCAGTCCCTATATAAGGAAGACCGGGCGCTGGAGGAGCGCATGGCGCTTTTGGTGCGCGCCGCCCTGGAGTTGACGGACAAGGAGGCCGCCCGCTGGGAGTTGATCGCGGGCCGCCTGCACGGCTGCCTTTATCACGTGCAGCTGAAGGAGCGCGCCCAGGCCCTTGGCATTTCCACCTATGTGGAGAAAATGCACCACCTGGCCCGGGAGGGCCTTTTGGCCCGGGTGATGCTGGACACCTATTCCGATGCCCAGCTTAAGGAGGCCGAAACCTTCATGGTCCCCGCCCGGGACCACCTGCTGCCTTATTCAGGGCTGGACCTGCTGATCCGCCGCTATGTGATTCACGACCGCAAACACCGCCCGCTTGAGGGCATTCAAGAGATGTACCTGAACATCGCCCTCTTTCTTGCCATTCCGGAAAGACCGGATCAGCGGCTGGTCTGGGCCCGGCGCTTTTATGACATGTTAAGCCAGCTGCTGGTGACCATGGCCACCCCCACCCTCAGCAACGCCCGAAAGCCCTACCATCAGCTCAGCTCCTGCTTTATTGACGCGGTGCCGGACGACCTGCAGGGCATTTACCGCAGCATCTCCAACTTCGCCAACGTCTCCAAATTTGGCGGCGGCATGGGGCTTTACTTTGGCAAGGTGCGGGCCCATGGCTCTGATATCCGGGGCTTCCAAGGGGCAGCCGGCGGGGTGATCCGCTGGATCCGTCTGGCCAATGACACCGCCGTGGCGGTGGACCAGCTGGGGGTGCGCCAGGGCGCCGTGGCCGTCTACCTGGATGTGTGGCACCGGGATCTGCCGGAGTTCCTGCAGCTGCGCACCAACAACGGGGATGACCGCATGAAGGCCCACGATGTTTTCCCCGCCGTGTGCATGCCGGATTATTTCTGGCAGCAGGTCAGGGACAACATGGAGGGGGACTGGCAGCTTTTTGACCCCCATGAAATCCTGCAGAAAAAGGGCTGGGCGCTGGAGGACAGCTTTGGCGAAGCGTGGACCGCCAAATACCTGGAATGCGTGGCGGACCCCACTATCAGCCGCCGGGTGATCCCTGTTAAGGACCTGGTGCGCCTGGTGATCAAGTCCGCGGTGGAGACAGGCACCCCCTTTATCTTCAACCGGGATCTGGTCAACCGCATGAACCCCAACCCGCACCAGGGCATCATCTATTGCAGCAACCTCTGCACGGAGATCGCCCAGAACATGAGCGCGGTGGAGGAAGTGTCCCAGCAGGTGGAGACAGTTAGCGGGGAAACCGTGGTGGTCACCGTGACCAAACCCGGGGACTATGTGGTGTGCAACCTGGCCAGCTTGAACCTGGGCCGCATCCCGGTGGAGGACAAGGAGGTTCTTCAAACCCTGATCACCTCCGCCGTGAGGGCCTTGGACAACGTGATCGAGCTGAACTACTACCCCGTGCCCTACGCCCGGATCAACAACAAGCGCTACCGCCCCATCGGCCTTGGCGTCAGCGGATATCATCATATGTTGGCCAAGCGCTTCATCGACTGGGAGACGGAGGAGCACCTCCGCTTTGCCGACCAGGTCTTTGAGGACATCAACTACTTCGCCATCTCCGCCAGCCGCAGCCTGGCGGAGGAAAAGGGCGCCTATCCCCTCTTTCCCGGCAGCGACTGGCAGACCGGCAGTTACTTTGATAAGCGCGATTACACCAGCCCCCGCTGGCAGGCGCTTAGGGCGCAGGTGGCCGAGGACGGTCTGCGCAACGGCTATCTCCTGGCCGTGGCTCCCACCTCCAGCATCTCCATCATCGCGGGCACCACCGCAGGGATTGACCCCATCATGAACCGCTTCTACTATGATGAAAAGAAAAGCGGCCTCATCCCCCGGGCGGCGCCCGATCTGGACCACGACACCTACTGGTATTACAAATCCGCCCACCACATCGACCAGCACTGGTCCATCCGCGCCTGCGGCGTGCGCCAGCGCCACATCGACCAGGCCCAGAGCATGAATTTCTACGTCACCAACGACTACAGCTTCCGCCAGGTGCTGGACCTGTACCTCGCCGCCTGGGAGGAGGGCGTGAAAACCGTCTACTACATCCGCTCCAAATCCCTGGAGGTGGAGGAGTGCGAGAGCTGCTCAACCTAAGCGGCGGCATCAGGGCAAAATAGCCCTTACCCTATTTTCCCCTGTCGTTGGCAAACGCAGGGGATTTTGTCAGCCTTGAAATAAAACATATTTTTGTCAAAAACCCGCCCCGCCGGGAGGGCGCCATGGCGCGGCGCCCTCCCCTGCGTTCTTTTTTGGTAAAATGCCTTATTTGAATTGCGCCGCCAGGGCCGTCATCTCTTCCCCGGACAAGGCTGTGGCATACAGCGTATATGTGACACCGCTCAGGATTTCGGGCTCCAGGGGGTAATTCTCCGGGGTGTCCTCCCCTCTGGTAAAATAATCCATCCCGCAGGCGCTGATGGGGACAAAGCCTGTCTGCTGGGCGAAAACCTGCCGCCCGCTGCTGCGCTCAAGAATCAGCGCGCGCTGAAAGCCCGGTATCTCCAGGGCCTGGCAGCTGTCACCCTGCCAAAGTCCAAAGCCCTCCCCGCCGCCTGACAGACGCGCTTCCAGACGCAGGGTCTCCCCATTTTTATTGACAAAGTGCAGAAGATATCCGCTGAAATCCCCCATGGCCTCAGGCGGCAGACGATAGCCTCTGAGCGTCAGGCCTGGTTCCGGGCTTTCCTCACCCAGCCAGGTCAGGGCCTCGTGATATTCTGTGCCGACGTACAGGGAGAGTTCCCCGACGCTAAAGGTGTAATCCGGGGGAAGACGGTCTGGCAGCATCAGGGGGGAGCCGCCCTCCCGCAGCAGTTTTTGCGCCTGCTCAAAGTCGTTCACCCGTATTTTGGGAAAGTAGCTCGTCCAGCTGTTCTCCACCCGGGCCAGCCACAGCTCTTCCGGCGGTTTGCTGCCAAGCGCTTCATGGGCCAGACTCTCAAGCGCCTCGGCAGAGCTGCCGGCAGTGTCATTGGGCGTCCAGGTGGGCATGACCTCGGTTTCCGGCGGGATTTCGTTGCCCTGCCAGTCGATGATCCCCAGGAACAGGTCGGCGGAGTAGGCGGCGCCTATAACCAATAACAGCGACAGAGCGAGAACCAGCGCACGCTTTATAGGCCTGGCGCCGGGTGTTTTTGCGGAAGCGGCTTGGCTTAGTTTTTCCAGCCTGGTCTCATCCATCTCAATGGCTGAAAACCGCCGGTCAAATGCCAGCTTGATGGGGTTGTTCATCCTCAAATCCTCCTTCCAGAATGGGTTTCAGCCGGGCGCGGGCACGGCTCAGGCGGGTGTAGACGGCCGCTTCAGAAATGCCAAGGGCATAGGCAATGTTCCGGGCGTCTATTCCCTGCCAGTAGTGGAGCAGCAGCACCTCCCGGTATTTGCCGGGAAGCGCCAGCACGGCCCGAAGCACCTCCTGATCCTCCTGCGTCACTGGGACGGCAGGCTCGGGTAAGCTGTCCAGGGAAACCGCCTGCTTTCTCCCGCGGAACCAGGCGCTGCGGCGCATGTCCTTGCAGGTGTTGATGCACACGCGCATAGCCCAGGTGGCAAGGTCGCTTTCGCCGCGAAAGGCGCTGAAGTTCTTGTAAACCTTCAGATAGGTTTCCTGCACGGCGTCCTCCGCCAGGGCCATATCCTCCAGATATAGGGCGGCCAGGCGCAAAAGCCGGGTGCCCTGCGCGCGGAACAGGGCTTCAATCGCCTCCCGGGCCGATTCAGTTTCCCCCGCTGCCTTATCGGTCATGGTTTCATCCTCCTTTCACTGATTAGACGAAGGAAAAGGGAAAAACCTGACAACACCACAGTCAAAAAATGAGGCTGGCATCGCACGCGCCAGCCCCATAAAAGTACCTCGTCCCCGCCCGGAAGAACCCAAAAGTTCCGCCGCGCCGGTTCAGTCCTTCATCCGGTCCGTATAGGTCTTCACATCCGCCTCCGCCACCCACTGGTCGCTGGCTTCGGTAAAGGTGTTCTCCTGCTTTTCAGACAGCAGGATATCGTGGATTTCCTGGCTCACCGTGTCCAGGGCCACCGGGCCCTCGGGGATATCGGCCGCGTACTGCACGATATAATAGCCGTAGATACCCTGGCTGGGCTCGGCCACGTCCCCAACGTTTTCAAGCGCCATGGCGGGCTGCATAAAGGCCTCGTCAAAGCCGATGAAGTCCGCACTTACCGCATAGCCCTGCCCGGGCTGGCCCGTGTCGTCGTTGTACTCCTCAATCAAGGCGCCAAAGTCCGCGTCCTCGGCCACCGC
>DAISYX010000097.1:6264-7393 GCA_036825095.1 Clostridia bacterium
CGCCTGGATCTCCTCCTGGCTGACCGTCACGTCCTGGGTGGCATACTCCCTGAGCTTTTCATAGAGCTTGTTGCCCTCTTCGCTCTCTATGATATCCTCCATGGTGATGTTCAGCTCAGCCGCCTTATTCCGCAGAGCCTGGTCCAGCTCCTCACCCTCAAGCTCCGTCTCCGGGAAGAACTGCTCCTGAATCTGCCCCAGCAAATCCTCAAACTGCTCATCCGCCGCGGCGGCTATCTCCGCCTCGTCCTCCTGGCTAAAGGCGTCCAGCCCCAGCTCAACGCCCTTCTGGCGCATCACCATGTCCCGGGCCACGGCATCAGCCGTGTCTTTTAACACCGCGTCCGCATCCACATTGATCTGCTGCACCAGGCCATACTGCTGATAGAGCTGCTGCATGGCGTACTCCTGGTTATAGGCATTGGCGTAATACTCGCTGAAACGCTCTTTGATCATCTCTTCGCCGTTGACGGACACAATCACCTGCCGGGCGTCCACCTCCGGGTCTTTCACGATGAGGTTGCAGGCGGAAAGAATCAGCGCCATCACCATCAAAAGGGAAACCATCAGGATTTTTTTGGACACAGCCTTGTTCTTCATCGGGCACACTCCGTTTTCTTGTTCGCTCGCAAGCGCTGTCCACCATTATAGCGCGCTTGCCCGGCGGGGGCAAGGATTTGGCGCAAATAAGACCTTGCGCCCTTTATCGTTTGGACACCACCTCGCCTGTGGCCTTTAAGATGCTGTCCGCGGGGATGACGCCCCGGGCGCAGCTGGTGGGGTAGACCGCGCTGCGTCGGCCCACAATGGTGCCGGGGTTCAGCACGGCGTTGCAGCCGATCTCCACCTCATCCCCCAAAAGGGCCCCCACCTTTTTGCGTCCGGTGGGGTAGAGGTCCCCGGCCTGGTCCTTCACCACCACCAGGGTTTTGTCGCTTTTCACATTGGAGGTGATGGAGCCCGCCCCCATATGGGCCTTATGCCCCAGAATGGAATCCCCCACATAGTTGTAATGGGGCACCTGAACGCCGTCAAAGAGAATCACGTTCTTCAGCTCCGTGGAGTTGCCCACCACGCAGCCCTCCCCCACCAGGGCGCTGCCTCGGATGAACGCGCAGTGGCGCACCTC
>DAISYX010000098.1:0-7333 GCA_036825095.1 Clostridia bacterium
CAAAAAAAGATTATAGACAGGGCCTTGGGGGCTTGTCAAATCAGGGGGCGGTTCTTTCCCCGCGGCCGCGCCGGAAAAACTTTTTTGGGAGCAGTCTCCTTCTTAAAAAACCTGTCAACGCGCGGAAAATCAGGGAAAAAAGGCGGCTTGATGCCGTATCCGGCCTGAAACGGGCCGTTATTGACAGGGGCGGGCGGGTATGATATAGTCAAGCCGAGCCAAAGGAATAGGCACAATTTCGGCTCAGAAGGAGGGCGGTATACTGAATAAGATGGAAAACATACCCTTTGTTGTCTGCTTCGCCCGCCCTGCTGAGGCAAGCAATCTGTAAAACTTTCGGCAAGCGCCGGACAGCGACCTTTGATGGCTCTACCGACCAAACGAACCAAACCGACGCCATCGTCCCTGACCCGGGCAGCCAATTCCCCTAACGGGAGATGGTGATTGTTCCCGGGCGAAGCCAGAAAGACGGCAACAAACGGCCAGACAAACGAATAGGAAACCAAAGCCCGCTGGTTTTGTGCCAGCGGGCTGCATCGTTTATTGGGGGCGGTTTACTCTTCCTTGAGCTGCTGAAGGTGCTTTTCCCCGCAGCCGCAGGCGCTGCCCTCGCTGCGCTGGCCGCAGCCGCAGAGGCTTTTGCGCCCCTGGGAGGTGGCGGCCACCGCCATCGCCAGAAGGAAAATCAAGCCAATCCCCACCAGGAGGGACAGAAGGTTTTCTTGTATCCAGGCCATAAGATCATCTCCTTTTTGGATAAGTGCCTGTCACAATCATTATACCCCCGGGGTCAAGGCCCGGCAGAAGCGCTCCGCCACCACCCGGTAGTGGGGCTGGTGGGCCTGGCGGTAGCCCGGGCTGTGGCGCAAGGGGCCGCCGCCCCGGGCCAGATAATCGGAAAGAGCGCTGTCCCACAGCCGGGCCCCAAAGGGCAAGGCCCCTGCCCTGGCCGCCTCCCCCGTGGCCCGGTGGTAAAGGCAAAGGCGCGCGGGGGCTTCAGGACCGGCTGTGGCGGCGCTTTGGCAAAAAGCCTGCCATAAAATGTCCGGGTCAAGGCCCTGGTGCTTCCAGGGGGCCAGGTTCACCCGGGCGTAGTGGGGGCCGATGGCCTCGATCAGGGGCCCGGGGGCGGCCGCAAGGGATTTTAGCTCCTCAAGCAAAAACGCTCTGGCCTGATCACGGTCTGCCAGCAGATGCTCCGGGCCGTAGGCGGCCTGGAAGCAGAGCTTCAGGGCGTCCCGGGGCGCCAGGGCGGGGTAGCGGCGCGCCTGACGCCCAAGGCAGGCCGCGAAGCCCTTGTCCGGCAAGGCCTATGCCCCCTCAGGGTAGCGCGGGGGGATCAGCCGGGCCCTCATTAAGGCCAGCATCACCGCGGGGATCAGCGCCAGGTGGATTAAGATGCCCGGCAGGCTGGTGACAAAATAGCCGCTGGCCCAGGCCGCCAGGCTCAGCTGCCCCGGGGCAAAGAGCAGCCCCCGGAAAAGCCCCGCTATCACCCGGCCCAGAAGCATGGCGGAGATCAGGCTTAAGTAAAGGTCCCCCATGAGGCTGCCCGTGCGCACCAGGCGCATCATCAGCCCCGTGACCAGGCCGTAGACCGCCAGCTCCACCATCATGGGGGGCAGGAAGGCCTGGGGCGGCATCCCGGTGATGAGGCTGGAGAGCAGGGGGCCCAGAAGGCCGCAGGCCAGCCCATAGGGCCAGCCGCAGATCAGCCCGCAAAGCAGCGCTGGGATATGCATGGGGCTTAGGACGCTGCCCGCGTTGGGGATGGCGTGGACGGCCAGGGGCAGCGCCACGCACAGGGCGATGAGGGCCCCGGTGATGACGATATAAAAAACGCCGGACTTTCTTGTCATGATCAGCTCTCCCTTATTGCTGTTTGGGAAGAGGATAGCACGCCCGGGTGCTGTGAACAAGAAGGTCCGGCGTTTTTAAGCGGTTTACTCCGGCTGGCTCTGGTTTTCCGGCATCCGGGCGCAGCCCTGGCAGGCGGAGCAGCCGGAGGCGCAGCCGCCTTTTTTCCGGTCTTTATGCATCCTGCCAAGGGCAAGCCCCAGCACAAGGGTCACGCCCAGGCCCACCAGCAGGGAGGAGAGGTTTTCCTGTATCCAGCGCATCTGTCTTATCCTTTCCAGGCTTAGCGCCCGGTGGCGGGCTTCAGCTGGCCGTAGTTGGGCTGGGGGCGGAAGAGCAGGTAGAGCAGGCCCGCCAGCAGCGCCAGGGCGACGGCCGTGCCCAGGCCAAAGGGGGAGCCGGTGAACACGGCGCCCAGCTGATAGGTGATCAGGCTGACCGCGTAGGCGAACACCGTCTGGTACATCAGGGCAAAGCCCGTCCAGCTGCTGCTGTTCATCTCCCGGCGGATGGCGCCGATCGCCGCAAAGCAGGGGATGCACAGCAGGTTAAAGACCATGAAGGAATAGGCGGTGAGGGCGGTGTAATCCGCGGCGATGAGGGACCAAATCTCCAGGCCGTCCTCCGCCACCTCCGCAAAGCCGTAGAGCACGCCAAAGGTGTTCACCACGTTTTCCTTGGCCACAAGGCCGGTGAAGGTGGCCACGGCGGCCTTCCAGTTGCCAAAGCCCAGGGGGGCGAAGATGGGGGCCACAAAGCGCCCGATGGCGGCCAGGAGGCTGTTGTTGTTGTCCTCCACCGCGGTGAGGACGCCCGCCTCCACCCCGTAGGCCTGCAGGAACCAGAGGACGACGCTGGACACCAGGATCACGGTGCCGGCCCGCTTGATAAAGCTCCAGCCCCGCTCCCAGGTGGCCCGCAGGACGCCGCCGGCGGTGGGCAGGTGGTAGGAGGGCAGCTCCATCACAAAGGGGGCCGGATCCCCCGCGAAGCGGCGGGATTTTTTCAGGATGATGCCGGAGATGATCACGGCGGCCACGCCGATAAAGTAGGTGGACACGGCCACCCAGTTGGACTGGTTGAACATGGCGCCCGCCAGAAGCGCGATGATGGGCAGCTTGGCGCTGCAGGGGATAAAGGAGGTGGTGATGATGGTGATGCGCCGGTCCCGCTCGGACTCAATCGTGCGGCTGGCCATGATGCCGGGCACGGAACAGCCGGAGCCGATGAGCATGGGGATAAAGCTTTTGCCCGAGAGGCCGAAGCGCCGGAACATCCGGTCCATGATGAAGGCCACCCGGGCCATATAGCCCACATCCTCCAGGATGGAGAGCATCAGGAAGAGCACCAGCATCTGGGGCACAAAGCCCAGCACCGCGCCCACGCCGCCCACAATGCCGTCCACCACCAGGCCCACAAGCCAGGGGGCCACGCTGGCGCCCTCCATGGCCTCCCTGAGCGGCGGGATGATCCACTCGCCAAAGAACACGTCGTTGGTGAAGTCCGTCACCAGGGCGCCCACGGTGGTGACCGCGATATAGTAGACCAGCGCCATGATGGCCACAAAGATGGGCAGCGCCAGCACCCTGTGGGTCACCACGGAGTCGATGCGGTCAGAGAGGCTCATCTTGCGGCCCTTGCGGCTTTTCACCACCGCCCGGTCCATCAGGCCCGCGATATAGGCATAGCGCTGGTTGACGATGATGCTTTCCGAATCGTCGTCCAGCTCCTGTTCGCAGGCTTTGGTCAATTCTTCCACCCGGCTTTTGGCTTCCGGGCTTAGGGCGATGTCCGCCATCACCTTTTCGTCCCGCTCAAAGAGCTTGATGGCGCTGTAGCGCAGGCGCTCGGGCGCCACAGCGCTGGCGATTGTCTCCTCGATGTGGGCCAGGGTGTGCTCCACGCTGCCCGCGAACACCGCGGGGGGCTCCATGCCCTTTTTGGCCTGGGCCACGCGCACGGCCTCCCGCACCAGCTGCTCGCCCCCGTCGCCCTTTAAGGCGGAAAGGGGCATCACCTCACAGCCCAGGGCGTCTGAGAGGCGCTTCATGTCGATGCGGTCGCCGGATTTTTTCACCAGGTCCATCATGTTCAGCGCCACCACCACGGGGATGCCCAGCTCCATCAGCTGGGTGGTGAGGTAGAGGTTGCGCTCCAGGTTGGTGCCGTCCACCACGTTGATGATGGCGTCCGGGTTCTCCCGGGCCAGGTAGTCCCGGGTGATCACCTCCTCCGGGGAGTAGGGGGAGAGGGAATAAACCCCCGGCAGGTCCTGGATGAGAACATCCGGCTTGCCCTTCAGGCGGCCTTCCTTTTTCTCGATGGTGACCCCGGGCCAGTTGCCCACATACTGGGCAGAGCCGGTGAGGGCGTTGAACAGGGTGGTTTTCCCGCTGTTGGGGTTGCCCGCCAGGGCGATGGTGGTTGGCATAATGCGCTCCTTTCGATGGTTAGCCCTAACTAACCATCTGACAAAAAAATTAGCGGATTTCGATCATCGCCGCGTCCTGCTTGCGCAGGGACAGCTCATAACCCCGGACGGTCAGTTCCAGCGGGTCTCCCAAGGGGGCCAGCTTGCGCAGGTAAATCTCCGTACCCGGCGTGATGCCCATGTCCATGATGCGCCGCTTGATGGCGCCTTCCCCGTGCAGCTTGTGCACTGTGACGGTGTCGCCGGGCTTTGTGTCCCTGAGTGTTTTCATCCTGTCTCTCCTTATGCTGCTTTCGTTATACAAAAATATGCCGCGCCATGTCCGCGCCCAGGGCCACGCGGCTGCCCTTCACCAGGAGGATGATGCCCCCGGGGCTGGTGCCCACCGCCTGAACCCTGGCGCCTGAGACAAAGCCCAGTTCCGCCAGGCGCTGGCGGATGGCAGGATGGCCGCTGATCCTGCGGATCACGGCTTCATCCCCTGCGCCCATCAGCATCACCGGCATGCTGTCCTCCTGCGGTCAAAGGTTGGGAGTGCCCAACCGCTGGCTCTTCATTATGACCTGTCTTAGGTCACCGAAGAGAGTTTATCGAGTCTAACTTGCCTTGTCAAGTGGGTATAAATACTGATAAGATACATTTGTGCCAGGAAGGGGAAATTGCTTTTGAAAATCAACGAGTCCCAGGAAAACTATCTCGAACGCATCCTGCTGATCCAGCGGGAGAAGGGCGTGGTGCGCTCTGTGGATATCGCGGAGGCGCTGGGGGTGACCAAGCCCAGCGTGAGCCATGCCATGAAACTGCTGCGCGAAAACGGCTATATTCTGATGGACGATGAAAACCTCATCACCCTGACCCCGGCGGGGGAGGAGATCGCCCGGCGCATGGCGGAGCGGCATCACGGCCTGGCCCGCATTTTGATGCGCATGGGGGTGCCGGAGGAGACCGCCTATGAGGACGCCTGCAAGATAGAGCACGACATCAGCCAGGAAAGCTTTGAAGCCCTGCGCCGCTTTGCCTGCCAGCATCTGGACGTTGAGTGCCAGACGTGAGCCGCTTTGTGCTGAAGGCCCCCTTTACAGCCCGGGGGGATCAGCCACAGGCCATTGAGGCGCTGGCGCAAGGGGTAAGGGACAACCTGCGGGCGCAGACCCTGCTTGGGGTCACGGGCTCCGGGAAGACCTACACCATGGCCGCCGTCATCCAGCAGGTGCAAAAGCCCACCCTGGTGATCGCCCACAACAAAACCCTGGCCGCGCAGCTCTGCGCCGAGTTCCGCGCCTTTTTCCCGGACAGCGCGGTGGAATACTTCGTCAGCTATTACGACTATTATCAGCCGGAGGCCTATATCGCCTCCAGCGACACCTATATTGAAAAGGACTCCGCCATCAACGATGAGATCGACCGCCTGCGCCACAGCGCCACGGCGGCGCTTAAGGAGCGCCAGGATGTGATCATCGTGGCCTCGGTGTCCTGCATCTACGCCATGGGCGACCCCAGCGAATACCTGGAGCAGATGCTCTCCCTGCGCCCCGGCATGGCCTTAACCCCCGAAGGGCTTTCCCGCCAGCTGGTGAGCATCCAGTATGACCGCAACGACCTGGCCTTTGCCCGGGGCATGTTCAGGGTGCGGGGGGATGTGGTGGACATCATCCCGGTGAACGAAAAGGAGAACGCCCTGAGGGTGGAGTTCTTTGGCGACCAGATCGAGCGCATCTCGGAAACGGACGCCACCACCGGCCGGGCCCTTCGGCAATTGAACCACGCGGCCCTTTACCCCGCCACCCACTACGCCACCAGCCAGGAGGGCCTGGAAAAAGGCATCCTCCAGATGGAGCGCGACCTGGAGGAGCGGGTGAAGTATTTTGAGGGGGAGGGCCGGCTGCTTGAGGCCCAGCGCATCGCCCAGCGCACCCGGTATGATATTGAGATGCTCCGGGAGCTGGGCTTTGTCACCGGCATTGAGAACTACAGCCGCTATTTTGACGGCCGCCGGCCCGGGGATCCGCCCTATACGCTGCTGGACTATTTTCCGGAGGATTTTCTCTGTTTTATCGATGAATCCCACGTCACCGTGCCCCAGATCAGGGGCATGTACAACGGGGACCGGGCGCGCAAGCTGTCCCTGGTGGACTATGGCTTCCGGCTGCCCTCGGCGCTGGACAACAGGCCGCTGACCTTTGATGAGTTTGAGGAGCGCATCCGCCAGGTGATTTTCGTCTCCGCCACCCCCGGGCCCTTTGAGGGGGAGAACAGCAGCCAGACGGTGGAACAGATCATCCGGCCCACCGGGCTTTTGGACCCCCGCATCGCGGTGCGCCCCGCCACCGGCCAGGTGGACGATTTGATCGGCGAGATCAAGGACACGGTGGACAAGGGCTTCCGGGTGCTGGTGACCACGCTGACCAAGGCCATGGCGGAGCGGCTCAGCGAGTTTTTAAGGGAGATGGGCACCCGGGTGCGCTACCTGCATTCCGACATCAAAACCATGGAGCGCATGGCCCTGCTGCGGGATTTGCGCCTGGGCGCCTATGACGTGCTGGTGGGGATCAACCTGCTAAGGGAGGGGCTGGATCTGCCCGAAGTGGCGCTGGTGGCCATTTTAGACGCGGATAAAGAGGGATTTCTCCGGTCTGAGACCAGTTTGGTGCAGACGGTGGGCCGCGCCGCCCGCAACACCGAGGGGCGGGTGATCATGTACGCGGATCAGCCCACGGACTCCATGATGCGGGCCATCGCGGAGACCAACCGCCGCCGCGGCATCCAGGAGCGCTACAACCAGGAAAACGGCATCACGCCTGAGACCATCAACAACGCGGTGCGGGATCTGATCGCCATCTCCGCCCAGGCGGAGGAGGACGCGCGGATGGGCGCCCTCTCCCCGGAGGAGAAAGAGGCCATGAGCTTAAGCCTTGAGGACCGGATGCTCTCCGCCGCCCGCAACCTGGACTTTGAGCAGGCGGCCAAGCTGCGCGACGAGCTCTTTGCCCTCAGGGGGGACGCGCCCATTGAGAAACAGCAGCCCCAGCCCACCCGGCGCAGACG
>DAISYX010000099.1:0-7231 GCA_036825095.1 Clostridia bacterium
TCGCTATCCATGCCAGTTTTCTTACCTCTTGGCTGTAGAATACGGAAACTCAAGCGAATTTTGGAGATTGTGTCAGAAAGCTCTCAACAGAAAAATCCAGAAAAATCCGGCGTGATTTCCGGAGAAAAATGGGTATAATAACAAAGGTTAGGCAATGCTAACTTCGAAATTTCGAGGACACAATAATACACTGAGGAGGATTTCACATGAGCAAAAAACTATACGACAAGATGAACCTGTATCTGGCCAACCAGCAGGTGAGTTACATCAAGCTGCACAACCTGCACTGGTACCTGACGGGGCGCAGCTTCTTTACCCTGCACGCCAAACTGGAGGAGCTGTACGACCAAACCGCCACCATCATCGACGATGTGGCCGAGCGTCTGCTGGCGCTGGGGCAGTCCCCGGTGGCAAACCTGAAACAAGCGCTCTCCATGGCCACCATCAAGGAGCTGGAAGACGCCCCCATCTCCTCGGAGGAGGCGGTCAAGGGCCTGATGGCGGACGTGGAGTACTGGATTAAGGACAGCCAGGAGATCGCTTCTTTGTCTGATGAAGCGGACGACGGCGCCACGGCGGATCAGTTTAACGGCTATCTGGCCGAGTATCAAAAACTGATGTGGATGCTGAAGGCTTACCTCGCCTAAAGAAATCCCCGGGCTAAACCGTCCCTTGTTTAAGAAGCAGCGTGGTGAATATGATGTCACCCGCTGCTTCTTTATTCTGCCGCCAAAGCCCGCCTTTAATCAATCACCTGGATGAAATCGCACAGCCACTCCATCTCCAGAATGTCATAGGGCTTCAGGTCGTTGTTCTCCCAGACGCGCAGGGTGCCGTCCTGGTCCTTGATGGGGCCATGGAAGGGGTTGAAGTGGCCGTGGCCAATGGCGCCCCGCAGGTATTTCAGCAGGTTTTCCCCCCGGGCGTCCAGGCTTCCCCCCTGGAGGAAGCGCAGCACCCCCGCGCCAATGCCCCACCACAGGCCTGCCACCGACGGGTCCCCCCGGTCGATGACCCGCAGGATGTCCAGGCTGCCGTTTAGATAACTGCGGATGATCTCGGTGTAGTACTGGCCCCAGTCCCATTGGGGGGCCGCCAGGTATTGGGACAGCTCCCCCCGCTCGTTCAGCCGGCCCACCAGGCTGAAGACATGCGCCGGCTCCGCCACCCGCATAGCCTCCTTTATCAGGGGGGTGTAGGCCACATCCGCCCCCAGGCTGGCCGCGGTTTTCAGCCCCAGCAGGCTGGTCTCCGGCTGGTCCGGGGTCACATCCCGCCATACCAAAAGCACCTGGGCCTCCGGCCGCACGGAGCGGACCCCCAGGGCAAAGGCGTTGATGTCCGCGGTGTGGCGCTGGAAGACAATCCGCGGGGTGATATAGGCGCATCTTCCGGTGCGGGTGGCCATGCCGGCCGCCGCCCCGCAGAGGAACATCGGCTCGTAATAGCGCCCGTAATAGGTGCTCACCCGGTGATCCTGGCGCGCCCTGGAATACACCAGGGTCAGGCAGTCCGGGTTTTCCAGGGCAAAGCGCAGCGCCGGAAGAGTCAGGGAGGAGGCGGTGATCAGCAGCAAATCCGCCCCTTTTGCGGAGGCGTTGAGCCGTTCATAGATGTTCTCCGGCGTCAGCCCCTCCACAAAGCTGGAAGTGACCCGTTCAGACAGGGTGGCCTGCATCACCTGGCGGCCCTCCTCATGGGCGCCGATCCAGTTGTCCTCACTGCGCCCCGGGGGATAGGCGAACACCACCCGGGCGCTCTTGCGCTGGCCCAAAAGGCGGCTGAACAGACCGGGCGCTGTCGGCTCTGCCGGGCTTAGCACCAGCTCCGGCTCCGCCTCCGGCTGGCTTAACAGCTCCATCTGGGGGGTTAACTGGTCGATGCGCTCCGCCACCTGGCTGATCACCACCCCGGTGGAGAGGCCGTAGACCCGCAGGTATTCCAAAAAGGCGTCGCCCAAGGGGAGGGGGCGCGGGCTTTGGGCATAGGCCGCCTCAAACTGGAGGTAGAGGGCGCCCGCGTTCAGGTCGCCGGGCAGCCCCTTAGCAATCAGCCGGGCTTCCAGCCGGCTGAGCTGCTCGTATTTCTGAACGCTTGAAAGCTGGATATTTTTAAAGAGGCCGTTTTTGGCATAGCCCAGATAGGCGTAGTACACCCCGGTGATGGGGTCGTTCTCGTCCAGCTGGGGCACCACCCGGGTGATCTCCGCCTGCACCGTGGGCGCATCAAAAAACTTCAGGATGCTGACCCGTTTGTTGCCCTCCATCACATAGTATTGCCACAGATATTCATACACCTGCACCGGATCCCGCAGGCCTTCAGACATATGAATGGCGCAGAGGTTGATCCACTTGGAGCCAAACTCGCTCATGGAGGAGTGCAGGGGCATGAAGTTGTCCGCAAACGAGCGGGCCCGGGCGGCGGTGCAGGTGCCCGCCACCCGGCTTAAGGATATTTCCTGCTGGGGCTGCTTCATATAGGCCACCGCGCGGGCCTCCCCGGTGATGTCATCCAGGGCCGCCAGATAGCCCCGCTGCCCCCGGGCGGTGCGGGCGCTGTAGTCCTTCTGCCCCAGGCGATGGGCCCGGTCGTAAAGCTCCCGGGCCTGAAGGTTAAGGTTGTTGGTTTCCATAGGCCCTCCCCCAGTCATAACGGGTCTTCAAATAGCTCAGGCGCCGTCTGCGCCCGGGCTTTTCAAAGGACAGGTCAAGCAGTTTATAGCCAAAGGCGTTGTAGATCTGGGTGTCCCGGTAGCGCTGGCTGCGGACGGTATCCGCGCCATAATTGCTGTGCACATGGCCGTGGAAATAATACCTGGGGCCGAACATATCCAGCAGTGAGCGATAGGCCCGGAAGCCCCGGTGAAAGGCCCCCTCAATGTCCCCCAGGCCCCGGGCGGGGGCATGGGTGACCAGCACGTCAAAGCCGCCATGATGGCTGATCTCCGGCAGGCGCCGGGCAACCTGGCGAAAGGCGTCCCGGTCGGAATAGTGGAAGGGCTTGGGGCTGCTGGCCAGGGCCCCGCCAAAGCCAATAAAGCGGATGCCCTTGATCACCTGCATCCTTTCCTCCAGGTTGTCACAGCCCTCCGGGGGATGCTGGAGGAAGCGGCCGTCGTGGTTGCCGTGGACATAAAAAAGCGGCGCGGACACCATGGTGGTCAGGAAGGACAGGTAGCTGGCCTTCAGGTCCCCGCAGGCTATGATCACATCCACACCCTTAAAGACCTGGCGGTCAAAATAATCCCAGATATAGCGGCTTTCCTCGTCCGCCACCACCAGCGCCTTTAGCTTGATCATCCCGGCCCCGCTAAGACAAAAGCCGTTCCACAGCGTCGTAGATGTGCTCCAGCTCCTCAAAGGAGGCGTAGGACAGAACCACCCTGCCCTTTTTCATGCTGCCCCTGATGGCGGCGCGCACCCCCAGGGCTTCCCGGATGCGCTCCTCAAAGGCGGCCAGCTCCGGCTCCTTTTGCCCCTGGGCCTTAATGGCGGGCCTGGGCTTTTTCTGCAGGGCTTCCAGGGCGCGCACGCTTAAGCCCTCTGACACCGCCTGCCGGGCCAGGGCCAGCTGGCGGGCTTTATCCTTCACCCCGGCCAGCACCCGGCCATGCCCTTCGCTGAGCTGCCCTGCAAGGATCATCTCCTGCACCTGGGGGATCAGGTTCAAAAGCCTCAGCAGGTTTGCCACCGCGGGGCGGGATTTGCCCAGCATCTCCGCGGCCTCCTCCTGGGTGTAGCCCCCCTCGTCCATCAGGCGGCGCACCGCCCGGGCGGATTCCATGGGGTTTAGATCCTCCCGCTGGAGGTTTTCAATCAAGGCGGCCAGGCCCCGCTCCCGGGGGGAAAGCTGGCGCACCAGGCAGGGGATGGTTTTAAGGCCTGCCATCATCCCGGCCCTGAAGCGCCTTTCCCCTGCGATAATCCGGTAGCGCTCCCCCACCCCCTCCACCAGAATGGGCTGCAAAAGCCCCACCTGGCGGATGGAGGCGGCCAGCTCTTCCAGCCCGTCTTTATCAAAAACGCGCCGGGGCTGGCCGGGGTCCGGGTCCAGGAGGCTGATGGCTATTTCCTGAACCTGGGCGCTGGGTTTCTCCGGAGGAAAGAGGGCGTCCAGCCCCCGGCCCAGGGCGGCTTTCTTCTTCATGGGCGGTTCCTCTTTATAATCTCCCGCGCCAGCTGCCGATAGGCCACCGCTCCGGCGCTGCGCGGGTCATACTCGTGGATGGGCTGGCCGTGGCTGGGCGCCTCCCCCAGGCGCACGCTGCGGGGGATCACCGTGGAAAACACGCTGTCCCTGAAGTGCTTTTTCACCTCGTCCGCCACCTGGAGGGAAAGGTTGGTGCGCCCGTCATACATGGTGATCACCACGCCCTCCAGCTTAAGGCCGGGGTTAAGCCCCCGCTGCACCCGGGCGATGGTGTTCATCAGCGCCGTCACCCCTTCCAGCGCGTAATACTCGCTCTGGATGGGCACCAGCACGCTGTCAGCCCCCGTGAGGGCGTTGAGGGTAAGCAGCCCCAGGGAGGGCGGGCAGTCAATCAGCACATAGTCAAAGCGGTCCCGGATAGCCTTCAGGGCCTCCGCCAGGCGGTATTCCCGCCTCTCCAGTCCCACCAGCTCCACCTCCGCCGCCGCCAGGCGGATGTCGCTTGGCAGAAGGGCAAGGCCGGGCACCCGGGTTTTCACCAGGGCCTCCGCCACAGGCAGCGCGCTGATAATCACCTCATAGCTGGTGTGCGCCCCCGCGGCCACACCAAGGCCGCTGGTGGCGTTGCCCTGGGGGTCCACATCCGCCAGCAGCACCTTTTTGCCCTCATCCGCCAGCATGGCGGCCAAACTGACGGCGGTGGTGGTCTTCCCTACCCCGCCCTTTTGATTGGCAATCGCAATTATCTTGCCCATTCTTCTCCTAAATCCTTCAGGTATCAATCCACCCCTGCCATCTAAACGGCGGGTGGCTGCCGACGACCAGGCGCCTGAGGACAGCCGTTTCCTCCGGCGACTGCAGGTCCCGGTAGAGCAGGTAAAGCGCCCGAAGCGCCGAGAGGCTGGGGGCGTGCATGGAATAGCTGCGTATCAGGGCCTGGTTTGAGGCGTTTTTCGGCAGGGCCTCAAAGAGCAGGTAGAGCAGCTCGTCGGCCATCAGGCTGAAATCATCCATCCTCAGGCGCACCAGCTGGTCGTTGTCCATCCGGAGGGACAGCTTGCCCCCCGTCTCCTCCCGCACCCGCATAAACAGGCGGTTGTCCAGCTGAAAAGCCAGCCCCCTCAGGCTGTCCTTTTCCGGCCGGAAACCCATCAGGCACAGGGCGATGTCTTCCATCAGCTCCGCGTTGCGGGCGACAAAGGCGCCCCCCAGCCAGGGACGCAGCGTATGCGCTACCCGCCTGATGACGGCCATGCCCTCCCCTCCTGTTGTTTCCTTGCTATTCCGCCCCATTAAGATAGCATACGCGCCCCTGTTTGTAAACGAAAGCCCGGTGTACAATCCCCCTTCGATATGTTAGAGTAAAATGGAAAAGGAGGCCACTACATGGCAAAAAAACACGGCAAAACCGCGATCTGGCTGATCATCCTGGCGCTGATCATCGCCCTGGGCCTGGGCGGCCTTTACCGGGTGGGCCAGGGGGAACAGGCCCTGGTGATGACCTTTGGCCAGGTCACCGATACCAACGGCCCCGGCCTTTACTGGCGCATGCCCGGCGTGCAACAGGTTCTCTCCCGCAGCGTCACCAACATCCACAACAAGGAATACGGCTACCGCACCGCCATCGCGGGCACCAGCCGTTCCGCCGCGGAATACACGGATGTGGAGAGCGAATCCGTGATGCTCACCAATGACAACAGCATCGTGGCGCTGGAGGCCATCTACCAATACACCATCCGGGACGTGAAGGAATACCTCTTTGACGTGGAGGACCCGGAAACCACCATGCACCTGGCCTTTGAGGCCATCCTCAGGCGCAACATCCAAAACCGCTCCCTGGACGATGCCCTCCTGAACAAGGACACCATCGAGCAGGAAGTGCTGCCGGATTTTCAGGCGCTGATCGACTCCTATGACATGGGGGTGAAGGTGCATGGCGTGCACATCCAGAACATCACCGTGCCCACGGAGGTCATCGCCAACTATGAGGATGTGAACAACGCCAAAAACGAGATGACCCGCCGCTTGGACGAGGCCCAGCAGTACGAAAACCAGGTGCTGCCCCTGGCCCGCTCCCAGGCCTATGAGCTTACCCAGCAGGCCCTGGCCTACGAGGTGGACGTCATCGCGGAGGCGGAGGCGGAAACCGCGGTGTTCAACGCCGTGCTGGCCCAGTACAAGGCCCAGGAGGACACCGCCAGAAGCCGCATGGTGATCGAAACCCTGGAGGACATCCTGGGCGGCGCCGGGCGCATCGTGGTGGTGGACCAGGGCGGCTCGGTGCTTCAGCATCTGGATTTGGGGCAGCTTTCAACCGTCAGCGGAGAGGAGGGGGAATAAGGCATGAGTTATTACAGCAATAACAACGACAATCAGTTCAACTGGAACCGTCCCCAAACCCCGCCCCAGACCCCCCGGGAGCCCAACCCGGCGGTGGAGGCCTTTAAAAAATTCACCCAGAAAAACGCCCGCCCGCTGGTGCTTTTTGTCATTATCCTCATCGCGGCCCTGGTGCTGCTCAACGAGTCCTTCTTCATCGTCAACGAGGCGGAGCAGGCGGTGGTCAGCCGCTTTGGGGTGATCAAGTCCATCATTTTAGACGATACCAACGACTTCCATGAGCGCTTCGGCGACCGCCTGGCCGGGGAAATCACGGGAGAAGACGGCGGGGTGAGCATGCGCCGGGGCAGCGGCCTTCATATGAAGCTGCCCTTTGTGGACAAGGTGGAGAAATACCCCTCCCTGCTGTTCAACTACACCTCCAACTCCGAAACCGTCAATACCAGCGAGAAAAAGCAGTACAACATCACCACCTATGCCCAGTGGCGCATCGCGGACCCGGCCCTGTTCAGCCTGAAGCTGGGCAGCGAGCAGAACGCGGAAACCCAGCTGGACAACCTGATCCACCCGGTCATCGTCCAGGCCATCAACCGGCTGCTGGCGGAGGATTTTATCTCCAACAAGGACGCCCTCAACCAGGCGCTCATCAACGGCCGGGACACGGTAAACCGGGAGATGGTGATCCGGGGCATTGAGGTGACGGACATCCAGGTGCACCGCACCATCCTGCCCCAGGCCAACG
>DAISYX010000100.1:0-7209 GCA_036825095.1 Clostridia bacterium
CCCCTTTCCGACATGAAAAACCGGCGCGCTGTGCGCCGGTCAGGCCTCCGGAAGAGTTTATCCCTCCGCCTTCAGCAGCGCCCGGGGGATGTCTTTTAGCTGGCTGAACTTGTGCTGAAGAGGCAGATCGCTATAGAAGCCGTCCGGGTCAAACAGGGCGGCGGCCATGCCCGCGTTTTGCCCCGCCTCGGTGTCAATGGGGCGGTCCCCCACCATCACGCAGTCAGCGGGGCGCAGACTGTGCCGGGCTGCCAGCCAGTTGAGGGCATCGGGGGCCGGCTTGTGGGGAAAACCCGCCTCAGAGGTGATGAAATCCCGGAACAGCCCGTCCATGCCGTCCCGTTCCAGGGCTTCCACCGCCTGGCGGTTGCGGTGGGTGTAGAGGTAGTTGAAGCCGCCCCCTTCAAACACAGCCAAAAGCGCCTCCCGGCAGCCGGGATAGGGCCTCATGGCCCCGATGCCCAGCTGGGAAGCGTGAACGGCGCAGCGGGCCAAAAGCGCCTCCGCCTGACGCTCCCCCGCCAGCGCCAGGCTGGCATGGCGCAGGGTGATCTTGGCCAGGCGGGTTAACTCCCCTTCCTCCGGAAGGGGAAGGCCCATATCCTCAAGGCCCAGGGCCAGGGCGGACACGATGACCGGATAGCTGTCGTACAGGGTGCCGTCAAAATCCCAGATGAAGTGTGAAAAAGCCATCAATCCCCTTACTTTCCGGCGATGTCGCTGGTGCAGTGGGGGCAGCGGGTGGCGTCATCCGCCACAGGCTCCAGGCAGAAGGGGCACTTGCGCACCACGGGGGCCGGGGCTTCCACTTCCTTTTTCTTAAATTTGCCGATCAGCTTCACAAACATGAAGATCCCCAGGGCAATCAGCAAAAAGTCGATAACCGCCTGAATGAACATGCCGTAGTTGAGGGTTGCCACCCCCGCCGCCGCCGCCGCTTCCACGCTGGTGAGGGGCACCTCGCTGGCCCCCAGCTGAATAAAGAGACCGGACACATTGATCCCTCCGGTCAGCAGCGTCAAAAGCGGCATGAGCAGGTCGCTCACCAGGGAGCTGACGATCTTCCCAAACGCGCCGCCGATGACCACCGCCACCGCCAAATCGATCACATTTCCCTTGATGGCAAAGGCCTTGAACTCGTCCCAGAACTTTTTCATGGCGTCTTCCCTCTTTCTGAGTAGTAAAATATACACAAATAGTACCATGCGTTCCACACTTATACAAGCGTCAATGTGGTTTTTTGTCCCGAACCGTCCCAAAAAACCCGGTAAAAGACCATGATTGGATTGGCAAATTTGAATTCCGCCTTGACAAGTCCCCGGAATCCGTGCCATTATGTATACCAATACATAGGGAAATATGGGTTTGGTTTCCCGTGTAACTGCCCGTGGGCAAGAAAAAAGGAGGACCTCCATGCGGAAACTGTTTGTATTGTTCCTGGCCCTTTCCCTGGTCCTCGGCATGATGGCGCCCGCCGTTGCCGAGACGCCCAATTACAAGATCGCCATCCTCACCGGCACCACCACCCAGGGTGAAGAGGAATACCGCGCCGCCGAAACCCTCAAGGCGCAGTATCCTGACATCGTCATCACCGACACCTATCCTGACAACTTCAACGCTGAGGTGGAAACCACCATTGGCAAGCTGCTCACCTTTGCCAATGACCCTGATGTCAAGGCCATCATCATGGTCCAGGCCGTGGCCGGCGCCACCGCCGCCTTCACCCAGATCAAGGAAACCCGCCCTGACATCCTGCTGATCGCGGGCGTGGTGGCGGAAGACCCCGCCGACATCTCCGCTGCGGCTGATATCGCCATCAACTCCGACGACCTGGGCGGCGGCGCGCAGATCGTGGAGACCGCCAGCGAGTGGGGCGTGGATGTGCTGGTTCACTACTCCTTTGCCCGTCACCTGGGCATGGAGACCATCGTGGCCCGCCTGAACATCCTGAAGGAAGAAGCGGAAGATGCCGGCATCCAGCTGGTTGAGCGCGACGTGCCCGATCCCCTGGGCGAGGGCGGCGTGTCCAACGCCCAGAACTACGTGCTGGAAGACGTGCCGAAGGTTATGGAAGAGTATGCAGGCAAGAAGGTCGCCTTCTTCTGCACCAACTGCGGCATCCAGGAAGCTCTCCAGGCCGCCATCCTCAAGGAAGTGCGTGACGGCAAGGAAGCCTACTATCCCCTGCCCTGCTGCCCCAGCCCCTTCCACGGCTTCCCGGCCTCCCTGGACGTGGCGGTTGATCCGGAAGACTACGGCAACATCCCCGCCTACATCCAGAAGGCTGCTGAAAAGCTGCAGGAGTACAACGCCCTTGGGCATTTCTCCACCTGGGCCGCCCCCGTCAACATGGCGATGATTCTCAGCAGCTTCGAGTATGCTCAGAACTACATCCAGAACGGCGGCGAGCGTGTGGACAAGGACCAGCTGCACGCGGCCTTCGTAACGGCCACCGGCTCTGATCTGAGCGTGACCGAGTATGTGGACGGCGATGGCAGAGAGTATGACAACTTCTTCATGATTCTCTTTGACAACATCGATTTCAACGACTACATCTGATTTAGAAAAAACAAACACATCTTTCCCGGGGGGCCTGCCGCTGGCCGGCAGGCCCCCCGGTGAACAAAGGCCGTGAAATGGGGGAAGAAGGCTTGTCGCAGGAATACGTGCTGGAAATGAATGGAATTACCAAGCGGTATGGGGAAAATGCCGTGCTGAAAGACGTCTCTCTCAGGGTGCGCCCGGGGGAGATTCATGCCTTGCTGGGGGAAAACGGCGCCGGGAAATCCACGCTGATGAACATCCTCTTTGGCATGCCGGTCATCCATGCCACCGGGGGCCATGAGGGCAGCGTCACGCTGGACGGGCATCAGACCCATATCACCTCCCCCATCCACGCCATGCAGGAAGGCATCGGCATGGTGCATCAGGAGTTCATGCTGATTCCCGGCTTCACCGTGGCGGAGAACATCAAGCTCAACCGCGAGATCAGCCGGCCCAACCTGGTCAGCCGGCTGCTGGGCGGCGAGCTGGAAACCCTGGACTGGCAGGCCATGCGCGCGGACGCCCGCAAGGCGCTCTCCAGCGTGGGCATGAACCTTCACGAGGATACTCTGGTGCGGGGCTTGCCGGTGGGCTATATGCAGTTTGTGGAGATCGCCCGGGAGATCGACAAGGAAGGCGTCAAGCTCCTGGTGTTTGACGAGCCCACCGCGGTGCTCACCGAAAGCGAGGCGGAACAGCTGATCTCCGTGATGAAGGCCATCGCCGCCCGGGGCATCGCGGTGGTCTTTATCACCCACCGGCTGGACGAGGTGATGCAGGCGGCCGACACCGTGACCGTGCTTCGGGACGGCCGCTTTGTGGCGGAAAAGCCCATCGGGGAAACCTCCCTTGTGGACATGGCCGCCATGATGATCGGCCGGGGGGACGAGGGCCAAGGAACCCGCCAGGGCCGCCAGATCGGCCCGGAGGCGGGGGTGGTGCTTGAAGCCCGCAACCTCACCGTGGAGATGCCGGGAGAGATGGTCCGAGGGATCGACATGACCGTCTACCAGGGCGAGGTCTTAGGCGTGGGCGGCCTGGCCGGCCAGGGCAAGATCGGGCTTCCCAACGGCATCATGGGCCTCTGCCCCGCCACAGGCGAGGTGGAGGTGTTTGGCGAGCCGCTGCCCCTGGGCAACGCCGCCCAGGCGCTGGCCAGGGGCCTGGCCTTTGTGTCGGAGGACCGGCGGGGCGTGGGGCTGCTGCTGGATCAGTCCATCGAGGACAACATTGCCTTTTCCGCCATGCAGGTGCATGGAGGGTTTTTATCCGGACCCAGGGGCCTGCGCTTTCAAAACCGGCGGGAGATACGCCGCTACGCCCTGGACATGATCAAGCGCCTGGACATCCGCTGCACCTCCCCGGCCCAGAAGGTGGGCACCCTGTCCGGCGGCAACCAGCAAAAGGTCTGCGTGGCGCGGGCGCTGGCCTTAAATCCCCGGCTGTTGTTCGTGTCCGAGCCCACCCGGGGGATTGACATCGGCGCCAAAAAAATCGTGCTGGAAACCCTGACCCGGCTTAACCGGGAGGAAGGTCTGACCATCGTGATGATTTCTTCAGAGCTCAACGAGCTGCGCTCCATGTGCGACCGCATCGCCATCATCTCAGAGGGCAAGGTGTCCGACATCCTCCTGCCCCAGAGCAGCGATGTGGCCTTTGGGCTTGCCATGTCCGGGCTTAAACACAAGGAGGAGAAAACGGCATGAAAGAGCGTTCAAAAAGCCAGTGGATTCTCTCCGTCCTGCTGTTTGCCGCGGCCCTGGTGCTTCTGGTGGTGGGCGTCATGGGCTTCTCCTCCCGCTCCGGCGGCCAGGTGAGCGCCCTGATGACGGACATGCGGTCCCAGGCCGTGCTGGGCCGGGCCGCGGGCAGCATCATTGACGATATCGCGCTGAAGGCCAAGCAGGATGCGCGCAAATACGCGGACGAAAACAACTACAGCCGCAACCAGCGGGCGGAATACGCCTCCCAGCAGGAGGACCTGGCCCGCGAGGAAGCCAGGGCTCGCTACTTAAACTTCAGCCCCCAGCAGCGCCAGGCCATCCTGCCCGGCATCGCGGGGCTGGAGGCCCTGATGCGGGACTATGGCGCCCTCTATCAGCAGGAGCGGGAGGTGTACGCGGAAAGCTGGCGCGCCCAGCAGGCCGCCCAGACCGCAGCCCCTGAGACAGAGGACGCGGAGGCCATCGGGGCTGATGCCGCGGTCTCGGACGATGCCATGCTGTCAGAAGAGGTGGTGGACTATTCCGGCTTTGTGGCAAGCGATGCCCTCCTGGCCAAGGAGGACGCCATCCGCCCCGCCTATGACGCCCTGTTTGCCCAGATCAACGAAGCCCTGCCCGAGCTGCCTGAGGAGGCAATTGACGATTTGTACCGGCCGCTGACCGAGATGGTCTATGAGCCCGGGGAGAACTTCGAGACCGCCTATGACCGCTATGCCGCCGCCAGCGGCGAGCAGGTGCTGGAGGGGTCTGACCGCCTGCGCATGACCGTGGCGCGAAGCGGCAGCAACTGGATCGCCTTTGCGGTGGGGCTTACTGTGCTGGGGCTGACCGCCTTTTTCTACAAGCCCTTAACCCGCAAGCTGGGGGTGCCCCGGCTGGTGATCACGGTGTTCTTCCTTTTGCTCTGCGTGGCGGCGGCGCTTTACAACCTGAAGGTCACGGGCCTGATTGGCAACGTCCTCTGGCGCACGGGGATGTATGGCGTGCTCACCCTGGCGATGCTGCCGGGCATCCAGTCCGGCATCAGCCTGAACATGGGCATGACCATCGGCATCATCTCCGGCCTTCTGTCCACCCTGATCGCCATGGAGATCAACCTTGCAGGCTGGAGCGCCTTCCTGTTTGCCATCGGCGTGGGCGTGCTGTTTGCGGTCCCCGTGGGGCTGCTTTACGGGATGCTGCTCAACAAGCTGAAGGGCAGCGAGATGACGGTGAGCACCTATGTGGGTTTCAGCTATGTCTCCCTGATGAGCATCGCCTGGATGCTCCTGCCCTTTTACAACACCCGCCTCACCTGGGCGCTGGGCCGGGGCCTAAGGGTGATGCACAACATGTCCAGCTCCTTTGGCAAGATTCTGGACAACTTCCTGGCCTTTGAGCTCTTTGGCGTGCGGGTGCCCACGGGGCTGTTGCTCTTCCTGTTCTTTGCCTGCTTCCTGATGTGGCTGTTCTCCCGCTCAAAGGCGGGCACTGCCATGATCGCCGCGGGCAACAATCCCCGCTTCACCGAGGCCTCCGGCATCAAGGTGGACCGGATGCGTTTGTTGGGCACCACCCTGTCCACGGTGATCGCCGCGGTGGGCATCATCGTGTATTCCCAGTCCTTTGGCTTCATGCAGCTGTATGCCGGGCCCCGGCAGATGGGCTTTGTGGCGGCCAGCGCCATTTTGATCGGCGGCGCCTCCGTCACCCGGGCCAAGGTATCCAACGTCATCCTGGGCACCTTCCTCTTCCAGGGGGTGCTCTCCATCGGCATTCAGGTGGCCAACGAGGCCATCGAGGTGGGCGGCCTGTCGGAGGTCATGCGCATTCTGATTTCCAATGGCATCATCCTCTACGCCCTGACCCAATCAGGAGGTGATTCCCGTGACTGATAAAACCCAAGGCCGCCCCCGCTTTGACGCCGGCAAGCACTTCAGGGAATATATCGTAACCTATATTTTCCTGATTTTAAGCATGCTGTTCATCTGGGCTTCCGGACGCTCCCTGCCAGAGATCATGGGCCAGCTGATGGGCCGGCTGGGGCGCAACCTGTTCATCGTCCTTTCACTCATCATCCCCATCATCGCCGGCATGGGCATCAACTTTGCCATCACCATCGGCGCCATGGCGGCCCAGGTGGGCCTGCTGATGGCCCTCAACTGGGAGATCACCGGCATCCCGGGCATCCTGGTGGCAGCAGGCATCACCGTGCCCTTAGGCGCGCTGTTCGGCTTTCTCATCGGCAGCCTGCTTAACAAAATGAAGGGCCAGGAGACCATCGGCTCCCTGATTCTGGGCTATTTCGCCAACGGGGCCTATCAGCTGCTGTTCCTGTTTGTGTTTGGCAAGCTGATCCCCTTGAGCGAAAAGGTCACCATCATCGGGGCCACCGGCGTGTCCAACACCCTGAACCTAACCGGCGCCTCCGGGCTGTATATGGTGCTGGACGGCATCTGGCAGGTCACCTTCTCCCAGGCGCTCTACGGCGTCTCCGCCCTGATCGCGGTGGCGGCGGCGCTGCTCTTCGCCCTTAAAAAGATGAGCAAAAAGCGCTTCATCACCCTTTTGTCGGTGGCGGCAGGCGTCAGCCTCGTCTACACCCTGCCCTTTATCTCCGCCATCTTCGCCGACATCCGCGTTCCGGTGGCCACCTTTGTGCTGGTGGCGCTGCTGTGCCTGTTCAACGTGGTCATCATGCGCACCAGGCTGGGCCAGCGCTTCCGCGCCGTGGGCCAGAGCCGCTCGGTGGCCAACGCCTCCGGCATCAACGTCAACCGGGTGCGCGTCATCGCCATCATGATCTCCACCGTCCTGGCCGGCTGGGGGCAGATCATCTTCATCCAAAACCTGGGGACGCTGCAAACCTATTCCGCCCATGAGATGGTGGGCCTCTACGCCGGCGCCGCCATCCTGGTGGGCGGCGCCTCCATTGACCGGGCCACCAACTCCCAGGCCATCA
>DAISYX010000101.1:0-4663 GCA_036825095.1 Clostridia bacterium
ATGTTTCCCATTAAAATCGGCTTATCCCCGCAGATACCGCCCTGACCCGCATGGGTATAATCAGCATACTATTCCTTAAAAGGAGGCGCCTGTTGACACAGACTTTTGCGGCAAACCCTGAATTCCTGCACCTGAAAGGGCCCGGCGGGCGGACCCTTTATGGCTGTGACCAGGACTGGTTCCAAAGCTTCTGGCAGCGCAAGGCGGGCTGCGGGCCCTGCACCCTGGCCAACATCATGCGCTACCTGGCCCAGGCGGGGGCGCTGGTCGGCGCCGCCGCGCCGGAGGCCCCTGGCTGCCTGCCGCTGATGGAGGAGATGTGGGGCTATGTCACCCCCGGCATGATGGGCCTTAACTCCACGGCCCGCTTTGCCCAGGGCGCCGCCCGGGCGCTGAAAAAAGCGGGCAGCGGCCTTACGCCCCGGGCCTTGGACATTGAAAAAGGCGCCTCACTTCAGGACGCCAGTCAGTTGATCTCTTTTATTGAATCCGGCTTACAGCAGGCGCCGGTGGCCTTTTTAAACCTGTTGCGCCGGCAGTTAGGGCCGCTGGAGGCCTGGCACTGGGTGACGGTGGTGGGCTTAAGCCACACAGAAAAGGGGGCTGTGCTGCACATTTATGACAACGGCCTGGCCTTTGACCTGCCGCTTGAACAATGGCTGAACGCTGAGGGCAGCGGCGGCTTCGTGGCCTTCTTTTAGCTTAGTCCTGGGGCTCCAGCACGTGTTCCACGCAGCTGATGAGCATCCTGTGCACATGGTCGTCCGCGATGGTATAAAACACGTTTTTACCCTCCCGGCGGTTTTTGACCAGGCGGTTTTCCCGCAGGCGGGCCAGCTGGTGGCTGACGGCGGACTTGCTCATCCCCAAAAGGTGGGCCAGGTCGCACACGCACAGCTCGTGCTTGTCCAGCGCCCAGAGGATCTTAAAGCGGGTGCCGTCCCCCATGACCTTGAAGAACTGAGCCCCCTCTGAGAACACCTCCCCGGTGAGCATCTGGCCGGAAACCTGGTTCACCGCCGCCTCATGTACGATATTGCCCTCACAGGCGTAGCGCTCTTTCATACAGCCCCCCTCCTTTTTATTTGTCTGACCATATCATACGTTCTTTGCGCCGGGCTGTCACGCCCCCAGGGCCGCAAACGCCCTGATCACCGCCCGGCGCCCGGAGGCCCAGGTGAGGCCCCCCTGCTGATACAGGGCATAGGGCGGGCGCATGGGGGCGTCACAGCTTAACTCAATCGAGGCCCCCTGCACAAAGGCGCCCGCCGCCATGATCACCTGGTCCTCATAGCCCGGCATGTCCCAGGGCTCGGGGAAAAGGTGGGAGTCCACCGGGGAGCCGCTTTGCAGCCCCCGGCAATAGGCGATCACCCGGGCGGGTTCGTCAAGAATCAGGGCCTGGATGATATCCCCCCGGGGCGCGTCAAAGGCGGGGGAGACCTTCAGCCCCACAAGTTCCGCCATCCGGGCCGTGAAGGCCGCCACCATAAGCGCCTGACACACGGTGTGGGGCGCCATGAAAAGCCCCTGATAAAAGGGGCGGTAGCTGCCCTCATAGCTGCCCACCTCCCGGCCCAGGCCGGGGGCGGTGAGGCGGGCGGCGATGCGGTCAATCGCCTCCTGGCTGCCGGCGATATAGCCGCCGGTGGGGGCCAGGCCCCCGCCCAGGTTTTTGATCAGGCTGCCCGCCACGGCGTCCGCGCCGTAAAAGCTGGGCTCATCTTCGCTAACAAAGGCGCCATAGCAGTTGTCCACCATGATATAGATATCAGGGCGGATCTGCTTCACCGCCTGGATCAAGGGGGCCATGTCGCGGGGCAGCACCGCGCTTCTCAGGGCATAGCCCCGGCTGCGCTGCAGGAAGACCACCCGGGTTTCCGCCCGGATGCTCTTAATCACCCCGGGGATATCAAGGGCCCCTTCCGGGCCCAGCTCCACCTGGCGGTAGCTGACGCCCAGCTCTTTTAAGGAGCCGGGCTCCCCGTTTAATCCGATCACCTCCGTGAGGGTGTCATAGGGCTTGCCGGTGACGGACAAGAGCTCCTCCCCCGGCAGCAGCAGGCCAAACAGGCACAGGGCCAGGGCATGGGTGCCGCTTGAAATCTGCGGGCGCAAAAGGGCGGCCGGGGCGCGGAAGATATCCGCCGCCAGGGCCTCCAGGGTGTCCCGGCCGATATCCCCATAGCCATAGCCCGTGGAGGGGGCAAAGTGCCGCGCCTCTACCCGGCGGGCCTCAAAGGCGTCCAGCACCCGCCCGGTGCAGGCGGCCTCCACCGCCTCAAACCGCTTGAAAACCGCCTGGCAGTCCGCCTCCGCCTGCCTGGCGATGCGCTCTGTTTCCTTCATGTCTGCTCCTTGATGATGGTGATGGCCTGCGCCTTAAGGGAAGCGGGATCCTCCCCGCCAGGAAGCCAGCGGATGCCCGGCTCCCGCCTAAACCAGGTCATCTGGCGCTTGGCGTAGTTGCGGGTGCGGCGCTTGAGGGTGTCCACCGCTTCCTGATAGGGGGTTTCCCCCATCATCCAGGGCACCAGCTCCTTATAGCCCAGGCCCTGCATGCTCTGGGCCTTTTGAGAAACGCCGCTTGCCAAGAGGCCCCGCACCTCTTCTGCAAGCCCCTGGGCCAGCATCCTGTCCACCCGGGCGTCAATGCGGGCATACAGGGCTTCCCGCTGCCAAAGAAGGCCAAGGAGGGCAAAGCGATAGGGGCTGTCCGCCTCCGCTGGCAGCGCCTGGGCGGAAAAGGGCCTGCCGGTAATCTCATACACCTCCAGCGCCCGGATCACCCGGCGCAGGTCGTTGGGGTGCAGACGCCGGGCGCTTGCCGGGTCCGCCTCAAGAAGCCGGGCATGCACCGCATCCGCCCCCTCCGCCTCCGCCAGGCGCTGCCAGCGCGCCCGGATGGCCTCATCCCCCGGGGTGTGGCCAAAGGTGAGGGGCTGGCGCAAAGCCCTGAGATAAAGCCCCGTGCCCCCGCACAAAACCGGCAGCCGGCCCTGGTTGTGTATCTCCCCGATGGCAAGCCTTGCCGCCCGCGCATAGGCGGCCACGCTGTAGGCCTCATGGGGCTCCACCACGTCCAGCATATAGTGGGGCACCCGGCGCTGATCCTGCCTGTCCGGCTTGGCGGTGCCGATGTCCATGCGCCTGTAGACCTGCATGGCATCCATGCAGACCACAGCGCCTCCCAAGGTTTTCGCCACTTCCGTCGCTAAATCAGACTTTCCCGAAGCGGTTGGCCCCACAAACGCGGCGATAAAGGGCCTTTTATCAGGGTTGTTTCCCATTATTTTTGAATCCGGCCAAAGCGGCGCTCCAGCTCGCCCCGGCTTAGGGCCAGCACGATGGGCCGGCCATGGGGGCAGGTGGGCGTGATGCCGCTGGCCACCATTTCATCCGCCAGAGCCTGCAGCGCCCCCTGGGGCAGGCGTTCGCCCCCCTTAACCGCATGCTTGCAGGCGGAGAGGATCACCTTTTCCAGGCGCTCCCGGCCCCTTAGCATCCCCTGCCCCTGCAACTCGTCCAGGGCGGAGAGGAAGCTGGTCTCCGCCAAAAGCTCCCCCAGGGCCAGGGGCACCCCGGTGAGGCGCACGGCGCGCTGGCCAAAGTCCTCCGCCAGAAAGCCCGCCTGGGCCAGCTCCTCCCGGAAGCTTAAAAAAGTCTGATAGGCGGGATAATCCAGCTGCATCACCCGGGGCGCCAGCAGGGTTTGCACATCCTGCGCGCCCCCGGCCCGGGCCATCATGCGGTCAAACAGCAGCCGCTCATGCAGCGCGTGCTGGTCAATCAGCAAAAGGCTGTCCCCGTGGAGGGCCAGGATATAGGTGTTAAAGGCGGCGCCCATCACCTGAAGGGGCGTTTGCCTGAGCACCTCATGCACCACCTGCTCGGGCTCCGGCGCCGGCGGGGGCGTCTCTGCCTGGGCTTCCTCAGTCACCGGGACGGGCGGGGCCGCCACGCTGTCCCGGGCCACAAGCGCCCGGGGCGTCTGGGAAGGCGGGGCCGCAGGCTCGGCGCGGCGGATGGCGGCGGGCGGGGGTGCCACCGATTGTGGCATCAGGGGCGGCGGGTCAAACAGCGGCGCTTCCACAAGGGCCTCCCTCACCGCCTCCAAAAGGGCGGCGGTCACCGCCCCCTCGTCCGCAAAGCGCACCTCCCACTTGTTGGGGTGCACGTTCACATCCACCCGGTTAAAGGGCAGCGTCAATTGCAGGGCGCACAGGGGAAAGCGCCCGATCATCACCCGGTGGCGGCAGGCCTCCTCCAGCGCCTGGCTTAACAGCTTGGAGCGCACCGCCCGGCCGTTTAGGAAAAAGTGCTGCTGGGCGCGGCTGCCCCGGGCCTGCTCCCCCACGCCCACATAGCCCTGGATTAAAAGACCCTGACTTGCGCCATCCACCTTCTTCAGGCCCTTGAGCACTTCCACCCCAAACACGGACAGCACCGCCCCTGAGAGGCTGCCGTCCCCGGGGCTGGCGTAGACCTGCTTGCCGTCCGCAACCAGCCTGAAGGCCACATCCGGCCGGGCCAGGATCATCATCTGGATGATCTCGGCCACCAGGGCGGTCTCCCGCTGGGGCCGCTTCATGAAATCCTTGCGCACAGGGGCGTTGAAAAACAAGTCCTTCACCTGCACCTGGGTGCCCTCAGCGCTGGCCGC
>DAISYX010000101.1:4763-7124 GCA_036825095.1 Clostridia bacterium
AATTCCAGCCCGCCGCCCATAAGGCTTACCGCCACCGAGGTAGCCCCCGCGTCCAGGCTGTTTTCCACCAGCTCCTTGACGCAGGCCGCGGGCCGCTCCACCACTTCCCCTGCGGCGATGAGGCTGACCACCTCCTGGGGCAGAACATGAATGCTTGTAATGTTAATCTCTCCTTACAGGTTCCGTGCTTTTTCCTTCAAAAGATACAGGGCGTTGAGGGCGTCCATGGGGCTCATCTGCAAAACGTCAAGGGCCTGAAGCTCCTCCACCAGTTCCGCCCGGCCATACTCCGCCAGGGCCATCTGTTCGTTTTTCTTTTTGCCCCGGCCCTCTAAGATATTCTGTCCGATGCTGTCCTGGGTGATCTCGCTGGCTTCCAGGCGCGCCAGAATCTGCCGGGCCCGGGCCACCACCCCCCGGGGCACGCCCGCCATGCGGGCCACGTACACGCCAAAGGACTTGTCCGCCCCGCCCCTTTTTATCTGGTGCAGGAACACCACCTCGTCCCCCATTTCGCGGGTCAGGACGCTGAGGTTCACCACGCCGGAAAGGGCCCCCTCCATGCGGCTTAGCTCGTGAAAGTGGGTGGCAAACAGCGTCAGCGCCCCGGATTTTTGCGTGTCCGCCAGGTGTTCTACCGTGGCCCAGGCGATGGACAGCCCGTCCAGGGTGCTGGTGCCCCGGCCAATCTCATCCAGAATCACCAGGGAGCGGGAGGTGGCGTTTCGCAGGATGTCCGCCAGCTCCGTCATCTCCACCATGAAGGTGGACTGGCCCCCCGCCAGGTCGTCCTGGGCGCCGATGCGGGTGAAGACATTGTCAATCAGCGGGATGTCCGCCTGCTCCGCCGGCACAAAGCTGCCCATGTGCGCCATCAGGGCGATCAGCGCGGTCTGGCGCATGTAGGTGGACTTGCCCGCCATGTTGGGCCCGGTGATGATGAGCACCCGCTCCTCCCCGTCCATGGCGCTGTCATTGGGCACAAAGCTGCCCTCCGGCAGGGCCTTTTCCACCACCGGGTGGCGGCCCTGGGTGATGCGCATGCGGCCCTGGGTGTTAATTTGAGGCCTCACATAGCGGTTCTCCAGGGCGGCCCTGGCTAAGGCCTGAAGGGCGTCCAGGGTTTTAAAGCCCAGGGCCAGGCTTTGAAGGCGGACCAGGTTTTGGGCCAGCGCCTCCAGCACCCCCTGGTACAGCGCGTTTTCAATGCGGATGATCTCATCCGCCGCCCCCAGGGCCTTTTTCTCCAGGTCGTTTAGCTCCTGGGTGGTATAGCGCTCCGCGTTGGCCAGGGTTTGCCGGCGGGCATAGCGCGGGGGCACCAGGGCGTAGTTGGACTTGGTGACCTCGATATAGTAGCCGAACACCCGGTTGTACTGCACCTTCAGGTTTTTAATGCCCGTGGCGGCCCGCTCCCGGGCCTCCAGGTCGCTGATCCACTGGCGGCTGTCCCGGGAGGCGGCGCGGGCCTCGTCCAATTCCCCGCTGTAGCCCGCCCGGATGACCCCGCCGTCGCTTAGTAAAACCGGGGCGTCCGGGTCAATGGCCCGGGCCAGCAAATCCGCCACCTCCGGCAGGGGTGCCAGCTTTTCGTACACTTCCTTTATCCCCGCCTGGGGCAGGGGGCCAAGAAGCGCCTGCGCCTGGGGGGCCGCCTGAAGGCTTCGCAACAGGGCCAGGCAGTCCCGGGGCCCCAAGGTCTGGTAGCTTAACTTGCTCAGCAGCCGCTCCACATCATACACCCGGGCCAACAGAGCGCCAACCTCCTCCAGCAGCACCAGATCATCCCGCAGGGCCTGCACGCAGTCCAGCCGGGCCTCGATGCGGGCCTTGTCCAAAAGGGGGCCTTCCACCCAGCTTTTAAGCAGCCTGCCTCCCATGGCGGTGCGGGTTTTATCCAGCACGCCCAAAAGATGGCTGTGGCCGCCGCCCCTTAAGGTGCTGCTGATTTCAAGGCTTCTAAGCGCCGCCGGGGAGAGGGGCATGGTGTCAGACGCGCTCAGCGCCTCAATCCGGGCGATGTGCTTCAGGGCCACCTTCTGGGTATCCCCCAGGTAGCGGATCAGGGCCCCGGCAGGGGCGATGGACAGCTTGTCCTCCGCCAAAAGCCCCAGGGCCTGGGGGCTGGCGGCCTCAAAGTGCCCCAGCAGGGCCTCCTTTGCCCGCTGGGGGCGGAAGGTCTCCGGCCGCACCTGGCTTAAAAAACCGGGGTACAGCGCCTTTAGGCGCTCCGGGTCGTTGGTGATCAGCTCCCGGGGGGCGTTTAAGGCCAGGAAGCCGCTCAGGGCCGCCTCCCCCTCCGGGAAGGCGCGCACAAAAAACTCCCCCGTGGTCACATCGCAAAGCGCCGCCCCCGCCTGC
>DAISYX010000102.1:0-7068 GCA_036825095.1 Clostridia bacterium
GTTTAAGTGCTGGCCGTTTGCCTCCACAGAATCCACGCTGGACCACCAGACGCCATCCTTCTCCGCCGCCTCAAAGACGAAGTTTCCGTTGGAAAGTTCCCCCACCGTTTTCTCATCAAAGGGCGCGGTGGCCGCCTTGTCCTTTGTGGAATGGACGATTCTCAGGTAGCGCCCGTCATATACCGCCTCTTTCACGGTGACGGTCACATGGTCAAACTCCGCCGTGGCCAGGTCTTTTTTCAGCAGGTCATGGGCCTCCGGCTGCACAGTGGCGTATTCCGGGGTCATATAGGTTGCCATCAGGTCGAACAGGCCAAAGCCTTCCGTTAAGGCGAAGGCCGCCGCAGTCACCAGGATAATCGCCAGCGCAATGGCGGCGGATAGGGATAGCTTTTTCTTCACTTGGGGTTCCTCCCTGTGTTTGATGTCGCTTAGGATGCGCTGCTTAAGATTCGCATCCACCTTTAGACCGGACAGGCGCGCATCGGTGAGGGCTTTGAAGTCTTTTTTCATCGAAATACCACCTTTCCGGCGTTTTCTTTCTTGTCAGTCCTCATCGAAGTACCACCCTTTCAGCTGGGAACGCAAGCGCTCCCTGGCGCGCCTTAAGCGCGTGGACAGGGTGCCCTCCGGCACGGACAGCATCTGGGCGATCTCCCGCAGCTTGATGCCCTGATAATAGTGCAGCAGTACCACCTCCCGGTATTTCCGGGGAAGGGCCATCACCTGGGTGATGAGGGTGTCGTCCTTGGGGTCAAAGGGCTCTGAGGCCTGGGGCAGGAGGCTTAGATCAACCCTCCTGTCCTCGTGCTTGAACCAGGCGCTGCGGGTGAGGCTGCGGCAGCAGTTCAGCGCGATGGCCGTCAGCCAGGTCAGCTCGCTGCTCTCCCCCCTGAAGCGCTCCAGGTTCTGATAGGCCTTCAGATAGGTTTCCTGCACGGCGTCCTGGGCCAGCTGCAGGTCGTTGAGATAGAGAAAACAAAAGCGCAGCAAGGTGTCGCCATGGCGTTCCACCAGAAGGCTGATATCCGCCTCCTTCTCTTTGCCCGGTACCTGACAAAGTTCCATGCCTTCGCCTCCCTTCACCTGTTAGACGCAGGGGACAGGAATAGTCCTTCAAAAAAATAATGCTGGAACTTTATTATATAAGAAAAACGGCCCGATACGGCCGTCTTGAAAAAAATTTTTGGAGGGGTACGGGGAATCCTTTTGTCCCTTACTCCGCCACGCGCACCGGCAGAATCAGGTAGGTGTACTGGTTGCCGCTCACAGGGCAGACCACACAGGGGCTGACGTTGGTGTTAAAGCGCATGGCCAGGTCCGGGGTGTCGATGTTTTTGATCACATCGGTGAGATAGGCGGCGTTAAAGGCGATGTTTAAGGGGTTGCCGTCAAAATCCACGGGCACCTGCTCGGTGGCCTCCGCCCGCTCCGCGTTGGCGGAGATGGTGAGGAGCTGGTCGGACACCGCCAGCTTCAAGAGGTTGTTGCTGCCGTCCCGGGCCACGATGGCGGCCCTGTCAACAGAGGCCAGGAGGGCCTGCCGGTCCGCTTTGACCGCGGTGGTCCAGGAGGTGGGCAGAATCTGCTTATAGTTGATGTATTCGCCCAGGATCAGCGGGGAATACACGGTGGTCTTGCCAAACTGCGCCATGAAGTGGGTCTTGGACAGGGTGAGGGTGAGGGGCTGATCGCTGTCCGGGATCATGGCGCTCATGTCCTTCATCAGCTTGCCCGGGAGGATATAGGACAGGCTGTCCTTGTCCCCCGGCAGCTCATGGGCCACATACACCCGCTGCATGGCCAGGCGGTAGCCGTCCAGGCACACAAAGCGCAGCTCCTCAGGGGAGATTTCCATCAGGCAGCCGGTGAGGATGCGACGGGTTTCATCGGTGGAAATGGCAAAGATGATCCGGCTGACAGCGGCCTTGAACTTCTGCTGGCTTAAGGTGACCACCGCGTCCGGCTCCACCTCCGCCACGTCCGGAAAATCCTCCGCGTCCAGCATCACCAGGATGGTTTTGCTGCCCGCGTTTTTAACAAGGGCCTGGTGGTTGTCCTGGGTGGTGAGCTCCACCTCCCCGGAGAGGGAACGCATCCATTCCGCCGTCAGCTTCGCAGGCAGCAGCGCCACCCCGTCCTCCCGGACAACGGCAGGCACGGTGGAAGTGATGGTCACCTCCCCATCGGTGCAGGTGAGCTGCAGGCCCTCCTCCCGGGTTTCCAGATATACCCCGTCCTGGAAGGGGCGGGTGGGGCGCTGGGCCTGGGCGTGGCTGACCATGCTCATGCCGTGGTTGAAATCGCTGGCGTTAAAGATGACTTGCATGTGTTCCTCCTTGTGCCGCCAGGAAATGGACAGCGGCAGTAGTAAATAAAATGTAGTAGCAGTAGTAGGGGCTGTGGACGGCGTGGAAAAGGCGGCTTTGCCAGTTCCCAGGCGGGAAAATTGTGCTTAAGACCCGTGGAAAAAAGAGGGCCCGGCTGTGGATGGCTGTGGACAGAAGCGGGGGCGTGGGCCCTGATTGAAAGCCCGCGGCCCAGGACAGCCTGTCCTGGGACTGACGGGCAAGGGAGGTACGCATCAGTTCCCCTGCTGTTCGTTGAAAAGGGCTTTTGAAAAAATGACCGCTTTCCACAGCGTTAACAGATTGTGGAGAAATTATACCCGGCCGGGGAAGGCGTCCCGCATAGCAAAAGGCCGTTCTGTCCCCAAACTGTAAACAGCCTTGTCCACCTTTTACCCTAAATCCGGGACGCGGCGCCCTCATCTAAAAGCAGGGTGACCTGGTGATGGAAGTTCAGGATGGAGGCGGGCAGCCTGGGGGTGACCGGGCCTTTGACCATGCTGCGCACGGCGTCCGCCTTTTCCTTGCCCTGGGCCACAAGCATGATGCTCCGGGCGGACATGATGGTGCCGATGCCCATGGAGATCGCCTGGCGGGGCACGTCCCGCTCGGACTGGAAAAAGCGCTTGTTGGCCTGGATGGTGCTCTGGGTGAGGTGAACCACCTGGGTGCCGAAGCCAAAGTTGTCCGCCGGCTCGTTAAAGCCGATATGCCCGTTGTGGCCGATGCCCAGCAGCTGAAGGTCCAGGCCTCCGGCGCGCTGGATGGCCGCGTCAAAGCGGCGGCACTCCCGGTTTAAGTCCGTAGCGTTGCCGTTTGGCAGGTGGGAGGCCTTGAAGTTCACGTGGTCAAACAGCTGCACCTGCATGAAGGCGTGGTAGCTGCAGGGGTGGGAGATGGGCAGGTTCACATATTCATCCAGATTAAAGGTGGTAGCCTTGGAAAAATCCACTGCCTTTTCCTGATAGAGCCGGATTAACTCCTGATAGGTGGCGATGGGACTTGAACCGGTGGCCAGGCCCAGCACGCTTTGAGGCTTGCGGATTACCTGGGCGGACAGAATGAGGGCAGCCGCCTGAGCCAGCGCCTTGGCGTTAGGGTAAACCTGGATGATCATAGAAAGCCTCCCGTCATTTTGTCTGATTATAACACATTCAGGGCGGGATGCACCCGTCTTTTCGCCCTTTTTAAAGGGTCATGGCTTTTGGGCTTGTGAGGGTCTTTTCAAGGGGAAAGCTCAGGGCGGGCAGCAGCAGGGCCAGGAGGGCGCAGAGGATCATGGTGACGGAAGGGTTGGCCACCCATTTGCCAATCAGCATGGGAAAGAGGGAGTTGGCCGCGGTGGTGAAGATCATCATCACCGCAAACACCGCCCCGGAGCGGGCGGGCAGAGCCCGGCCGGCCAGCACAAAGAGCATGGGCCACACCGCCCCGCAGCCCGCGCCATAGAAAAAGGCGCCCACCAGCCTGAGGCCCGGGCTTGGGGCCAAAAGGCTGATCAAAGCGCCCAGGGGCATCATCAGGGTCAGGTAACGCAGGCTGATAATTTCCTTTCCGTCCATGCGGGTGCCCACCAGGCGCAGGAGGATCATGGAAAACCAGAACAGGGAGACGGAAAGGTCCGCCAGCCGGCTGCCCTCCCCGTGCAGCTGGAAGAGCTGCTTAAGGTAGACGATGCCCACGGATTCACAGCCTAGATAGACAAACACCATCAGGCTGCACAAAAGCACCGTGCGGCTTTTAAGGACAGAGAACATGTTCAGCCGGGTTTTGTCCGCTTTGCCCGCCCCCATGTCCCCGCCGGCTGATAAGATGGCAAGCCCGGAGAGAAAGACCAGCCCCGCGCAGATCAACAAAAGCCCCCCGTAGGGCCGTCCGCCGGTGAGGTAGCCTACCACCGCCAGGGGGGAGAGCACGGCCCCCAGGCCAAAGCACACCTGGGACCAGTTCATCCACCGGGTGGCCTGCTGTGGGTTTTCATCCGTCAGAAGGGCGCTGGAGATGGCCTCGCCGGGGCTAAAGCCCATTCCGGTTATAAAAAGCCCCGCCAGCACCGCCACAAGGGAGGTGGCAAAATAGGTGGCAAGCAGCCCTGCCACCATCAAAGCGCAGCTGAACAGCACGATGCGCCGCTTGCCGATGCTGTCCGCCAGGGAGCCGGAGAGCAGCACGCTGACCAGCATGCCCAGGGCATGGGCTGAGATAAACAGCCCCGCGTCCGTGCTCGCCAGGGAGAACTGGGCGGCCAGCCGGTCGGACAGGGTGCTCAGCAGGCTGGCATAGACGCCCAGCCAGCCTATCAGCATGCACAATGAAAGGTTGCGCCACAGGGGGAGGGATTTTTTTGTCAATTTGCTGTCCTCACACATATTCTTTGGTCACAGCTTAGAGTATAGGAGGAAGGGCGGGGTTTGTCGATTGTTTTGGGGTTTTTCCTTGCCTTTGCGTGTTATAATCAGGCACATTAAGCTGGGGGAGGGACGGCATGGCGGGAAAACTGTGGGTGCGGCAGATCAGAAAGAACAAAATCGTGGCGGATGTGGTGACAGGCTGTGAGCGCAGCCGCTGGCAGGAGGCGCTGGCGGAATGCTGCCGGCAGCTGGACATCGGCGTGCCCATGGTGCTGACGCGCCACTTAAGCGACTGGGATACCTTCTCCCAAACCCGCTTTTTGCCGGAGCATTTTCTGGAAGCAGTGCCCTTTGACCGCCTGGAGGCGGAGTATTTTGACCCGGATGCGCCTGCCAAAAAGCAGCCCCGGGAGGGGGTTTAAGGTGCATATCCCCGCTCAGGAGATCCACAGCCAGACGCTGTTATCCTTTGAGGAGAGCCTTTTGGCCAGGCCCTCAGGCTTTGATCCCGGGGCCTGGCTTTATCTGCCGCCCTACTACACGGAATACCGCTATGTGCTGGGCACAGCAGGGGAAAAGCCCCTGATCTGCGTGGGCCTTAACCCCTCCACCGCCCGCCCCGGGGCCCTGGACAACACCTTGAAAAGCGTCCAGAGGGTGGCGGGGCACAATGGATTTGACAGCTTTTTAATGATGAACCTTTACGCCCAAAGGGCCACCCGGCCCGGGGACATGGACCGGGAGCTCAGCGATTTTCTGCACCGGGAAAACCTCAAGGCCTTTCATTACCTGCTGGGCAAGACCGGCACGGTGTGGGCCGCCTGGGGCGCTGTGATGGAAACCCGGGGCTATCTTAAGGCCTGCATGGCGGATTTTGTCAAAGCGGGAACTCAAGCGGGGGCCCGGTGGTATACCGCGGGAAAACGCACGAAAAAGGGGCACCCCCATCACCCCCTTTACCTGCGCCGGGACAGCGCCCTGGAGCCCTTTGACATCGCGGCCTACCTGGCTGATCTGAAAGGATAAAAGATGGAAGATTTATTAGGCATCACGGACAGCCTGGCCCGGGCCCGGGCGCTGTATGAAGGCTATATGACCGATGAGGCGGGGCGCCTTTCCGGCAAGGGCCTTCAGCTGGAGGCCCTCACCACCTGGCACTTTCTGGATCAGGAGTTGGCGCCAGGCAGCCGGGTTATGGATCTGGGCTGCGGGGCGGGGGTCTACGCCCTGCCTTTGGCACAGCAGGGGCATGAGGTGCTGGCCGTTGACCTGGTGCCCCATCATATCCGGCAGCTGAAGAAAAAGGCAGGGCCTGGGATGCGCCTCATCGCCCGGTGTCAGGATGCCCAGAGCGCCCTTGATGAGGCGGCGGACGCCTCCTTTGACGCGGTTTTGTGCCTGGGGCCCATGTATCACCTGCGCACGGAGGCTGAGAGGATAAGGCTGCTGGCCGCCTGCCAAAGGGTGCTGAAGCCCCGGGGGCGGGTGTTTATTGCCTTTATCAACAACGACTGGGTGATCACCACCATGACCCTTCGCCATGGGAACGGGCGCTATATGACCGAGGGGGACTATGACAAACAGACTTTCCGGGCGGAGGACTTTCCCTTTGTGTTCCACACCTTAAGCCAGGCGGACCGGGAGGTGGGGCAGGCGGGGCTTCATATCCTGCGCCGGGTGAACAGCGACGGCCTAAGCGAGCTTCTGGAGGAAGCCTTCGAGGCCTTTACAGAGGAGGAGAAGGCCCAGTGGTTCCGCTTTCACCTGTATTTGTGCCAGCAGCCGGAGCACCTGGGGGCCTGCAACCACTGGCTGTTTGTGTGCGGGAGAGGGGTGCGGCCATGATCTGTGAGGAAAAAACATTCCCCTTAAAAGACGGGAGCCTTTGTGTGATCAAAAGCCCGGGGCCTAAGGACGCCGGCGCGATGCTCGCATACCTTAAGGACACCGCGGGGGAAACGGAATTCCTGACCCGTTATCCGGATGAGGTCATCATGAGCCTTCAGGAAGAGGCGGAGTTCCTCAAAGAGATAATGGACAGCCCGCGCAAGGGGATGATCGCCGCTTTTTCAAACGGCCAGGTTCTGGGCTGCGGCAGCGTGTTTCCGGTGGGGGAGCGCAGAAAGCTGCGCCACCGGAGCGTTTTTGGCATCTGCATCCGAAAGCCCTGGTGGCAGCAGGGCTTGGGCGGCCTTTTAACCCGGGAGTGCGTCCGGATGGCGCGGGAGATGGGCTATGAGCAGCTGGAGCTGGGGGTGCTGGCGGAAAACACCCGGGGCATCCGGCTGTATGAGCGCCAGGGCTTTGCGCTCTGGGGCCGGGTGAAAAACGGCTTTAAATTGAAGGACGGCAGCTATCAGGATGAATTG
>DAISYX010000103.1:0-6991 GCA_036825095.1 Clostridia bacterium
GCCTTCATGTTGCCTGGCGCCCCTTTATCGTTTAAAACTCTTATCTTGTCAGGCCCAATGTATACCATCTTCAGTTTAGCGTCAAGGCACGGCGCTTCGTTGACAGCCCCTTAGGCCCCATCTATAATGCCGGTAATTCAACAAATGTCGAAAGGCGATAGGGCGATGGACGAACGCATCCAGGTTGGCCAGCATCTTTTTACCGGCTTTGCGGGGACCGGCATCCCGGCGGACTTCGCGCGCGCGGTGCACGAGCACAAAATAGGCAATGTGATTCTCTTTGCCCGCAATGTGCGCTCCGCCGCCCAGCTTAAAGCGCTTTGCGCGGATATTCAAACGCTGGTTATAGGGGCGACCGGGCATCCTGCTTTTATCGCCATCGACCAGGAGGGCGGGGCCGTATCCCGCTTAAGCGCGGACTGCACCCTGATACCGGGCGCCATGGCCATCGCCGCCACCGGCCAAACGGAGAACGCCCACCTGGCCGGCCAAATCACAGGGCGCGAGCTTTTAGCCCTGGGTATCAACTTCAACCTGGCCCCGGTGCTTGACATCAATTCCAACCCGGATAACCCCGTTATTGGGGTGCGAAGCTACGGCGATACGCCCCAGAACGCGATTGACTTTGGCCTTAAGATGGCGCAGGGGCTGACGGAATCGGGGCTTTTGTGCTGCGCCAAGCACTTCCCGGGCCATGGGGACACGGCGGTTGATTCCCACGTGGGGCTACCAATGATCAGCAAGTCCCTTAGGGAGCTATTGGCCTTTGAGCTGCTTCCTTTTCAGGCCGCCATCAAGGCCGGTATCCCCGGGGTGATGTCCACCCACATCCTCTTTCCCCAAATTGAGACGGAAGGGGTTCCCGCCACCATGTCGCGGGCCATCATGACGGATCTGCTCAGAAAGCGCCTGGGCTTTAACGGCCTCATCCTTTCTGACTGTATGATGATGGCGGCCATCGCGGATCACTACGGCACGGTGAATGGAATGGACAGGGCGGTGCAGGCCGGGGTAGACCTGGTGTTCGCCTCCCACAGCGCGGAGCTGGCGGCCCGGGCGGCTGAACAGATATTAAGGAGCCTGCGGTCCGGCGTTTTAAACGCGGCGCAGCTTCAGGCCTCCACGGAGCGGATTCTGAGGCATAAGCAAATGCTCAGGCCTCCCGAGATCGAGGCTTTTATGATGGTGGGAGGCCCGGAGCACCGCCAATTGGCGCAGTCACTTCATGAACAGGCTTTAACAGCGGTGCGGCTGCCGCCCGGAGGCTTGCCGCCTCTTGGCGCTTCCCCCTTGTTTATTGGCTGCCTTCCCTTTGAAATCAGCCAGGCCGATACGCCTGACGCCGCCGCGGTCTGCTTTGCGGAGGACCTGCGCTCCTCCCTGGGAGGCAGGGCGTTTGTGATGTCTGATAACCCGGATCCGGAGGAAACTGCGCGCATCGCGGCCCTGGCGGAAGGCCACAGCTGCCTGGTCTTAGGCACCTACTACGCGCGCCAGCGCCCGGGGCAGCTGGCCGTGGCCCGGGCGCTGATCCAAACGGGCCTCCCGCTTATCATCATTGCCCTGGGGAGCCCTTATGACTTAAGCGGCCTTCCCAGCCACATCAGCGCTATTGCGGCCTACGCCTACAACCCCTCAACGCTAAGGGCCCTGTCCCGCCTCCTGGCGGGAGAGATCAGCGCCCAGGGCCGTCTGCCGGTCGCATTAAAGGAGGCCAAAAACCATGTCTGATATGCTGGTTAAGCTTTATGAACTGCCGGATGATTCGTTTCTATTGGCCCGCCTTCAGGACGACGGCATAAAAATCAGCCGCGCCATGGCGCCTGACAAGTTCCGGGTGCTTCCCTGGGTCAAAGAACAGGCCGGTCTCTCCGCCGCAGGCGAGTGCGATGTCTCTTTTTCCAATAAACCTGTCAGCTGTTTTATCGCCACCGTGGATACCGACATCATCGGCTACGCCTGTTATGACGCGACCTGCAAAAACTTCTTCGGCCCCACGCTGGTAAGTGACGCCTATCGGGGAAAAGGCCTGGGCAAGGCCCTGCTACTTCGTTGTTTACGCGCCATGTTTGCGGAAGGGTACGCCTATGCCATCATTGGCGGCGTGGGCCCGGCCAAGTTCTATGAGCGCTGTGTGGGCGCCTTCATCATCCCGGGCAGCGCGCCCGGCATTTACACGGACTTCCTGGGCCGAAAACAGTGAAAACAAACGGCTCTTGATTAATCGCTTAAAAAAGTTCATCCGCTGCAACCGCATCCGCAAGCCTTAGCATCTCCGCCGCGTCCTCCGCCATGGTGCCGCGGCTTTCACAGATGATGGTGGCCTGATAGCCCCGCTTCACCAGCAAGGGCGCCAGCAGCGCGAAATCCGGCCCGAAACCCGCGTCTGAAAAGACCCGGTGACGAAGCTCCCCTTTGGGGCCATATTCTATTTTGGAAAAATGAATGTGCATTTTCCGCGCCCGCTTAAGGCCCAGGCGGGCCTCCACCTGGTTTAGCACGGCGGAAAAGTCCTCCCTTTGCCGGAGCCCGCCGCCTGTGGCCGCGTGCAGATGGGCAAAGTCGATACAGGGAATAAAGGAGGCGTCCAGCAGCACAAAATCCAGAATTTCCTTAAGGGTGCCGATGGTGCTGGGCCGGCCCATGGTTTCCAGCGCCAGGCTGATCATGCCCAGGCCATCCGCCATCAGGGCCTCCCGGGCAGCAAGAAGCCCCTGAACACAGCGGGCCACAGCCTCCTGCCGGGGCTGCTTTAGGGGAGAGCCGGGGTGCACCACCAAACGGCTGCCCCCCATCAGGTGGAGCAGCCGGGCGCTTTTTCGGATATATTCGATGCTTTTTTCCTGGGTTTCCTGAACATTGCTGGCCAGGTTGATGTAATAGGGCGCATGCACGCTCAGCGCCACCCCCTGGGCCCTGGCGGCCTCCCCTATTTCAAGGGCCGTCTCATAAGACAGCCGGATGCCCCGGCCAAAGGAGTATTCAAAGGCTTTCAGGCCAAACTGCTGCTGCCAGGCGAAGGTCTCCACGGTGCGCCTATACCCCTGGGCATAAAAGGACTCCGAGTTTCCCCCGGGGCCGAAAACCAGCTGATGCCCGTTGTTCACTGGGCGTTGGTGCGCTTGTCATAGGCCTCCCACAGGGGGGCGTAGACGCGCACGGCCTGCTCGTGCTCCTCCAGGGTTTTGGAGAAGTACAGCTCCCCCGTGTCCGGATCCTTGGAGCAGAAATAGAGATAGCCATCCGCCATGAAGCCCTCATCCGGGTAAAGAGCCGCCTGAACCGCGGCCGGGGAGGGCGCGCAGATGGGCCCCACCGGCAGGCCCTGATGCAAATAGGTGTTGTAAGGGGAATCCACCGCCAGATCGCTGCTGCCCAGGGCCATGCGGGTGGTGCCGGTGACATATTTAACCGTCACGTCACTGCCCAGGCGCATGTTCTGCTTGAGCCGGTTATGAAAGATGCCGGACACCCGGGCAAAATCAGCGGTCTTGGCTTCCTTTTCGATGATGGAGGCCAGGGTCAGCACCTCGTCCATGCTCATGTTCAGCTCCTGGGCGCGGGCCTGATAGCCCTCTTTAAACACGGCGCCCGTCTGGCTCAACAGCTTTTTGATGATGTCCTCCACCTTGGCATCGGTATAGATTTCATAGGTGTCCGGCGCCAGATAGCCCTCCAGGGCGTACTTGCGCCGGGGCACGCTGCCTGTTGCCATCACGTCGCTTACGTAATAATAGTCAGAGAAACCCTCTCCCGTTCTGCACATCTCAAGGAAGGCGGCCCGGTCCTGAATCACCTTTTCGTTTAGCAGATAATCCGCAATCCCTTCAATGGTCCAGCCCGGAATCACGGTGATGGTGCGCACGATGGGCTTGCCGTCGCCCCGGGTCAGCTGGTCCGCGATCTGGGCAATGGTCATCCCCCGGTTAAGGGTATAGCTGCCCGCCTGAATCTTCTGGGAAAAGCCCATAAAATCCGCATAGTATTTGAAAAATGTGCGGTTGCGGACCAGGTTCATGCCCTGAAGGTTGTTGGCCACCCGGGTAAGGCTGTCCCCGCTTTGGATTTCAAAGGTGATGGGGGTTTGGTCCTGGGGATCCACCGGGTCGATCATCACCGCGCTGAACTGACCCCAGGCAAAGGAAATAAGCCCCACCAAAAGCAGCGCGGAGCAGGCAAAAATCAGAACCGGGCGCAGAATAGTCCACAGCCAGCTATACCAGTACAGGCCGTATTCCCGCTCCTCAATTAATTCTTCCGGGGAGTAATTCTGGTGTCGTTTCCTCATCACGGCTCCTTAGCCAAGGCCGGGCAGCTCCAGGGAAAGGCCGGAGGCCTGGTTGATGGCCTTGTAGATATCCGCCATCAGCTGCTGCAGGCGCATTTCCGCCATGAGGTACCGGGAGGTGTCCGTGCCCGCATACAGCAAAGAGGAGATCTGCTGGAAGCGCTGCATCTCCTCGTCCGCCACCGATTGCCCGGCCATGGCGGACATCTGCACCAGCATCTGCAGGCGCTTATGCTCCTTAATCAGCGCCCGGGTGGCCTCGTTCTCCTCCACCAGCGCCTTGAGGCGCTTGTACTCCAGCACCTCCTCAGAGCCTTTCAAGGCCTGCTCCAGCGCGCGGACCGCGTCATAGTTCATGGTTACCCCAGGTCCACAATCACAGGCAGAATCATGGGATTGCGCTTGATCTTGTCGTTGAAGTAACGCCTGAGGTCGTCCTTGATGCGGTTGCGGATGGTGGGCCAATCCCTGCCTTCAATCTGCTCATAGGAGTCGATGATCGCCCGCACCACTTCCCGGGCGCCCTCGATGATGTCCTCGTTCTCCCGGACATAGACAAAGCCGCGGGAGATGATGTCGGGCCCGGATGCCAAAACGCCGTTTGTGCGGTCAAAGGCCATGGCCACGATGATCAGGCCCTCCTGGCTTAGGTGCTTGCGGTCCCTGAGCACCACGTTGCCCACGTCTCCGATGCCAAGGCCGTCTATCAGCACGGTGCCTGTGGGCACCACGCCGGAGATGGACAGGCTGTCCTGGTCCATCTCAATCACCTGGCCGGTCTCGGGCAGAACGATGTTCTCCCGGGGCGTGCCCATGGACTCCGCCAGCTCCGCATGCTGCCACAGCATGCGGTATTCGCCGTGGACAGGGATAAAATACTTGGGCTTCACCAGGGCGTGCATCAGCTTCAGCTCTTCCTGGCGGGCATGGCCGGAGACGTGCACCTCCGCCAGGGCATCGTAAATCACCTCGGCGCCGGAGCGGTAAAGCTGGTTGATCACCCGGGAGACAAACACCTCATTGCCCGGGATGGGCGTGGCGGAGATGATCACCTTGTCCGACTGCTTGATCTGCAGCCGGCGGTGCTCCGCAAAGGCCATGCGGGTCAGCCCGCTCATGGGCTCGCCCTGGCTGCCGGTGGTGATCACCAGAATCTGGTCATCCCGGTAACGGTCCAGGTCGTCAATTTCCAGCAGGTTTTCCCGGGGAATCTGCAGATAGCCCAGCTCCATAGAAAGGGTGGACACATTGATCATGCTGCGGCCAATGAAACAGACCTTGCGGCCAAAGTTGATGGCGCAGTCCACCACCTGCTGCACCCGGTTGACGTTGCTGGCAAACATGGCGATAATCACCCGGCCCCGGGCGCTGGCGATCTGCTCGTTAAAGGTTTCCGCCACCTTGCGCTCACTCATGGTGTAGCCGGGGCGCTCCACGTTGGTGCTGTCCGCCAATAGCGCCAGGGCGCCCTTTTCCCCAATGGCCGCCAAAGTCGCAAGGTCGGTCACCTGGCCGTCAATGGGGGTGAAGTCAATTTTAAAGTCCCCGGTGGCAACCACGGTGCCCGCAGGGCAGGTAATCACCAGGGCGCAGGCCCCCGCGATGGAGTGGTTCACCCTGATAAACTGCACGTTAAACTTTCCAAGGGTTACCGTGCCCCGAGGCTCCACCGCCACCATGTCATAGCGGGTGATCCGGTGCTCCTTGAGCTTGTTTTCAATCAGCGCCAGGGTCAGCTTGGAGCCGTACATGGGGGCCGGCACCTTGTCCAGCACATAGGGCGTGGCCCCGATATGGTCCTCATGCCCATGGGTGAACACATAGCCGCGCACCCGGTCCTTGTTGGCGATGAGATAGCTGACATCAGGAATCACCAGGTCAATGCCCAGCATGTCCTCCTTGGGAAAGATGGACCCGCAGTCCATCACGATGATGTCTTCCTCATACTCAAAAACGGTGATATTCTTCCCGATTTCATCAATGCCGCCAAGAGAGATGATCTTCAATTTTGATTGTTCTGCCACAAATACCTCCTATATCGTCAGTCAACGTCCGCGCGCTTTACACACAGGACCTGATCGATGTTTCAAACATAAAATAATATCAATTAAGTAAGGCGCCGCTCCGGCCTTCGCCTTCAGGCGCCCTGTCCTTCCACTTCAGCCCCGTCGGACGCCCCCGGCTTTACAGCGATGACCCTGGGCTGCCAGGCGGCCGTGCGCCTAAGCTTCCTGTCAAACAGCTTGACCCCTGAAAATAGCAGCACCGTGCCCGTAACACCGGTCAAAAGCGTCATGCCCTCCCGCCCCGGGAACAGCGCTGTCCCCAGCCACAGGCCCGCAATCAGCCCCAGCAGGGGGATGGCATAAGCCATTAAAGAGGCCTTGAGCACCTGGGCGTCCGGCATCGACACCTCCACCACATCCCCCACGGCAGCATCCCCCGGAATAGACAGGGTGGAATCCTGCCGCGCGCACAGGCCGCAGCTGTTGCAGGCCTCCTCTTTCTCAAAACAAATCTTCAGCAGATTCCGCTCTTTGTCAATAACTCTCCCCGTTCTGATCATAAAGTCCCCTAAAAAAATTACTCATAGTATCTTAGCATATCTGAGGATGCAAATACAACACAATTTAAAGACGCCCTGTGCAGGGCGTCTCAGATGGGAACCGGCGGCGACCTACTCTTCCGGGCCGTTTCCAGCCA
>DAISYX010000104.1:0-6792 GCA_036825095.1 Clostridia bacterium
AGCTATCAGCCCGCGGCGATGGTTACGGACGCGCTGCTGGAGGATTTTGACGGCGCCTGGGCTGCCGTGCTGGTTGATTTCGGCGGCGTTCAGCTGCCTGTTGCGGCCCTCGGCCTGGAGATGAGCCTGCGCATTGGAGAGGGCGTGATCACGATGACCTATAGCGAGGAACTGACAGGCGAAGATGCCCGGATGCGGGCCGTTCTTCAGGACGGCGTGCTGCGGGGGATGCCCCTTGAGGCAGAAGAGGGGGAGGAGGCCGCCCTGTCCCTGACGCTGCATGAGGACGGCGTGCTGTCCTACGCCACGGGGGACGAAGGGATCATTTATTTTGAGCGGCAGCCTGAGGAGTAAGGCCGGACTTATAAAAATAAAAACAGTCATCCGTGATCCGGAGGATGAAAAGGAGAGACATGATGAAATCAGCATGGCGGTTGTTTGTAAGCGCGCTGTTGGTGATGGCGCTTTGCCTCCCCTTGGCGAAGGGACAGACGCAGCAGGACCATTTTGACTTTGACCCCTTAAGCGGGACCATTACCGCCTACAAAGGCCCCGGCGGCCAGGTCGCCGTGCCGGGTGAGATCGGCGGCTTTTCCGTCAGGAGAATCGGGGACAACGCCTTTAACGGAAACCGGGAGATCACCTCGGTGATCCTGCCCCAGGGGCTTAGCCGCATTGGGCACAGCGCCTTTTACTTCTGTGAAAATCTGAACGCCATTCAGCTGCCGGACAGCCTGGAGGCCATTTCGCCCTACGCGCTGTTTGCCTGCACCGCGCTGGAAGCGCTGGAGCTGCCGGCGGGGCTTACCTACATCGGGGACCTGGCGCTGTCCGGCTGCTATGGCTTAAAGACCCTCACCTTCACCGGCCAGGCGCCCCTTTTGGGGCCGGACGCCTTTATAAACGGCCCGGAGGACCGGCGCGTTGTGGCGCCCATCGAGGATGTGGCGGCCTATGAGGCGCTGCTGGGCCTGCCCTGTGAGCCGGGGGCCCCCCGGGTGGCGGTGGACCAGAGCATTCCGGAAGAAGACTTCCTCTTTGAGGAGGCCACCGGCACCCTGACCGGCTACCTGGGGGAGGCGGCCCTGGTGACAGTGCCCGCGGCCATCGGGGGCGTGCCCGTGCGTGCCCTGGGCGAGAAGGCCTTCTTTGGCGACAAGGGCATCCTTCGCCTGGCGCTGCCTGAGGGCCTGGAGGCCGTTGGCGACCAGGCCTTCTATGCCTCAGCGCTGGTGGAGGTGCTGCTGCCGGACAGCCTGAAAACCATCGGGAAGGAGGCCTTTGCCGCTTCCCGGCTGATGGCGCTTTCCCTGCCCCCGGGGCTTGAGGCCATGGGGCCTTCCGCCTTTGCCTCAAACCAGCTTACCTCCCTGGCGCTGCCGGAGGGCTTAAGGGAGCTGCCGGAAGGCGCCTTTGCCCGCAACCGGAACCTTCCGGAGGCGCAGTTCCCCGCCTCCCTTGAGCGCCTGGGCGCCGGGGCTTTTGCGGAGTGCAGCGAGCTGGACTATCTGATCTTCTCCGGGCGCAGCCTGCCCCAGATGGGGGAGGGCCTGTTTGAGGGCAGCCCCATCGCGGACGTGGACATCGCCTGGAATGCGGACAAGGCCCAGGTGGCGGCCGCCCGGGACGCCCTGGCTGAAACCGGGCTTGATGTGAGCGCGTTTTATGTCTGGCGCGCCAACCGGGCGGACGAGCCGGCCTATCCCTTTGACGCTGCCTTTGTGTTTGACGGGGCCACAGCCGCCATCACCTCCTATCAGGGGGAGCTGTCAGAGATGACCATGTTCTGGAGCTATTACGCGGATGACGGCCAGCTGCTAAGCGTTCAGGCGCTGGGCGAGGGGCTTTTTGAGGGCAGCAGTCTGCGCCGCTTCTTTGTGCCCCACTCCGATGCCCTGACCACCATCGGCCCCCGCGCCTTTGCCCACAGCCAGCTGGAGGAGATCTACCTGTTTGACAGCGTGACCACCATTGGCGCCGCGGCCTTTAAGGGCTGCGAGGCGCTGGGACGCATTGAGATTCCGGCCTCGGCCCAGTACATTGGCCCCAGCGCCTTTGAGGGCTGCGCAGGGCTTAGTGAAGTGATCTTTTTAGGCGGGTCGCCTGTGATTGAGGCGGATGCCTTTAAGGACTGCCCGGCCCTTGGGTCCCTGACGCTGCCGGCCTCCGCCCGGCTGACGGGGGATCTGGGCCTGGCGCCCGGCATCATCCGCATAGCGGATGAGGCCACGGACGATCAGGTGGCGGCCATGGCCCAGGCGTTGGCGCTGCCCTGGCCCTTTGAGCTGCGCCGCGCGGGGGAGGCGGAAGCCCTTGTCCCCATGCCGGATGAGGCCAACGCGGAGGCTGATTTTGAGTTTGACGCCGCCACCGGCACCCTTAGCAAATACATCGGGTCCACCGCTGAAGTGGTGGTGCCCCGGGCCATCGGGGGCGTCCCGGTGGAGCGTATCGGCATGCTGGCCTTCTCAGACGCCACCGTGTCAGGCTTTTTGACAGGCACGGCTGCCAACACCGGGCTTACCCGGGTGGTGCTGCCGGAAACGGTGCGGATCATCGAGGATTCCGCCTTCCTGGAGAGCAGGGGGCTTAAGAGCTTCATCTGCTATGGCCCCGTTGAGCGCCTGGGCATCCGCGCCTTTGAGAACTGTGTGGCGCTTGAGAGCGTCTCCTTTGTGAACGGCATCAGGGAGGTGGGCCTCTACGCCTTCCACCTGACGGAGGCGCTGAGGGAGGCGAACCTGGGGGACAAGGTGGAAAGCATTGGCGAAGGCGCCTTCAGCGGCGCGGGCCTTGCGGGCACCCTCACCCTCAGCGCCTCTCAAATTGGCGATCTGGCCTTTTTAAACTGCAAAAACATCAGCGTGATTCATGTAACCCATCAGGTGGAAAGCATCGGCCTGGGGGCCTTCCAGGGCCTTGATAACCTTGAGGCCCTCTACTTTGACCGGGCGGAGGTGGACATCCTGGGCTATGGCAGGTTTCAGTTCACCGAGGATATGGACGGGTTTAAGCTGTATCTGCCGAAGGAAGCCACGGATGAGGCGCTGGCGGCCTTTGTGTCCGCCCTGAACCAGAACCTGCTGCCGGGAGAGGACATGGTGCTGCGGGGAGATTTTCAATAAAGCTTTGATTGCCCTAAACAAGGGCGGGCCGCAGGGGGTTCCTCCCTGCGGCTTTTTGGTATGTTTGCTGTCTTAAGGCGGCGGGGCCGCTGTATACTCTTTTTACAGGGGAGGTGAGAGGGTGAGCGAGGAATTAGAGCGGCTGTACCACCAGATTTCAAACCATGAGGACAACCGGGCCTATGCCAAGCTGGGCTGGCAGCCGCTTTATCAGGCGGATGAAAGGGCGCTGGTCGCCGTGGTGGGCCACGCCCCCGGGCGCAGGGCCCAGGCCACCGGCCTGCCCTGGAACGACGCCAGCGGGGACAGGCTGATCCAATGGATGGGGATAGACGAGGCGGACTTCCGGAACCCGGCAAAAATCGCCCACATCCCCATGGATTTTTATTACCCGGGGAAGGGTGCCTCTGGCGATCTGCCCCCCCGCAAGGGTTTTGCCCCCCTGTGGCACCCGCAGCTGATCCGCCTGATGCCAAGAACGCGGCTGTTTTTGCTGGTGGGGGCCTATGCCCAGGGCTATTATCTGGGGGAGGGGCGCAAGCGCAACCTGACGGAGACGGTGCGCGCCTTTGAGGAATACCTGCCCCGCTACTTTCCCCTGGTGCACCCCTCCCCCCTTAACTTCCGCTGGCAGCAGAACAACCCCTGGTTTGAGGAGGTGGTGCTGCCCCGGCTGAAGGAAGAGGTGCGGTCGGCCCTTGAGGGCTGAGGGAGGGCCGCTTTACAGCCACAGGCCATGACGCTTGATATAGAACTTCTTGATCCCTTGGGCAGCCAGGAAATAACCTGTCAGGATCAGCGCCAGCCAGGGGGCAAAGGACAGGGGCAGGGGCTGCATATCAAGCCCGACGGCCAGATCGCAAAACCCCACCAGCAGGGACACCAGGGCCGCCAGAAGGGTGGACAAAAGGAGCGCCGCAGAGGGCCTGCTTTGCAAAAAGGGCACTTTGGCCGTCCGGATCACATGGATGATCAGCACCTGGGACACCGTGCCAAAGACGAACCAGCCGCTTTGAAACAGCGGGGATAAGGCCGGGGTGTTGGCGCCCAGGGCCCACCACAGCGCGGCGAAGCACAGCAGGTCAAAGGCGGAGCTCAAAGGCCCCATATAGGCCATAAAGGTCTTGACGGAGTGCGCCTCCCATTTGCGGGGTTTCAGCACGTATTCCTCATCCACGCGGTCAAAGGGCATGCCCATCTGGGAAAAATCGCACAGCAGGTTTTGCGCCAGAATCTGCACCGGCAGCATGGGCAAAAAAGGCAGGAAGATGCTGGCGATAAGGACGGAGATCATGTTGCCGAAGTTGCCGCTGACCGCCATTTTGATGTATTTCATGATGTTGCCAAAGATACGCCGCCCCTCCAAAACGCCCTTTTCAAGGACCATCAGGTCCTTTTCCGTCAGGATGATGTCCGCGCTTTCCTTGGCGATGTCCACCGCGCTGTCCACCGAGATGCCCACATCCGCCTGGTGCAGGGCAGGGGCGTCGTTGATGCCGTCCCCCATGTAACCCACCGTGTGCCCGGCCGCCTGAAAGACCCGCACCACCCGCTCCTTTTGGGAGGGGGACAGCTTGGCAAACAGGTCACAGGTCTTCACGGCCTCAAGCAGGGCCTCGTCATCCATGCGCTCCACCTGGCGGCCGGTTAAAAGCGGCGCGCTTTTAACCCCCACCTTGCCGCAGACCTTTGCCGCCACCCCCTCGCTGTCCCCGGTGAGCACCACGGTGCGCACCCCGTGGGCCTTCAGCGCGGCGATGGCCTCCGCCGCGCTCTCCTTAGGCGGGTCAAGGAAGCCCACAAAGCCGATTAGCACCATGTCCCTCTCGTCAGCCACGCTGAAGGCGCCGCTGTCAGGCACCTCGTTTTTCTGGGCCACCGCGATCATCCGCAGCCCTTCTGCGTTGTGCCGTTCATAGACCTCAAGGGCGCGGCGCCGGGTATTTTCATCCAGGGGCACGACAGCTCCCTTTAATTCCGCAAAGGCACAGATGGCGATGATCTCCTCCACCGCGCCCTTGGTGACCAGCTGGCGCTTGCCGCTTTTGTCCTTAAGCACCACGCTCATGCGGCGGCGGGCAAAATCAAAGGGGATTTCGTCCACCCGGCTGTAATTCTCAGGCGCCTCTTTCAGGCCGCTTTGCTCCGCCCTGTTGATGATGGCCAGGTCGATCAGGTTTTTAAGGCCTGTCTGGAAATAGCTGTTGAGATAGGCATGCCGCAGGATGCGCCGGTCCTCCTGGCCGTGGAGGTTCATGTATTTTTCCAGCACGATCCGGTCCTCGGTCAGGGTGCCGGTTTTGTCGGTGCACAGCACGTCCATCTCCCCAAAGGTCTGGATGGCGCCCAGGGTGCGGACGATTACCTTGTGTCTGGACAGGGACACCGCGCCCTTGGCCAGGGTGGAGGTCATGATCACCGGCAGCATCTCCGGGGTGAGGCCCACCGCGACGCTGATGGAAAACAGCAGGGCGCTGGACCAGTCCCCCTTGGCCAGCCAGTTGATCAGAAACACTGCCGGCACCATCACCAGCATCATGCGCACCAGCAGCCGGCTGACGGCGCTGACGCCTCGTTCAAAGCTGGTCTGCGCCCTGTCCCCGGAGAGGGACTTGGCCATGGCGCCAAAATAGCTGTGGTTGCCGGTGGCCAGCACCAGGGCGGTGGCGCTGCCGCTGACGATGTTGGAGCCCAGGAAGCCGATGTTTTGAAGGTCCGTCAGCGCCTCTTCCTGTCCCTCCGGTATCCGGCTGAATTTCTCCACGGGGTTTGATTCCCCGGTCAGGGGGGCCTGGGCCACAAAGGTGTCCTTGGCGCTTAGAAAGCGCACATCCGCCGGCAGCATGTCCCCGGCGGACAGCCACACCACATCCCCGGGCACCACCTGATCCATGGGGTATTCCTTAAGGGCGCCGTCCCGCCGGATATGGGCAGTGTTGGAGATCATCTTTGAGAGGCTTTCCGCCGCCTTGCCGGCCCGCTGGCTTTGAAAGAAAGCCACCCCGCTTGCCAGAAGCACCAGGGCCAGAACGATCAGGGCGGTGAGATAGTCCGGCGTGGGGGAGAGCACCACGTCTGTTACATAGGTGACCACGGCGATGAGCAGCAGGATGATGTTAAAGGGATTGATAAAGGCCTCCCTTAAGCGGTGCAGGGTGGTGTTTTGATGGTCTGTGGTGATGATGTTCTTGCCAAACCGGCCCTGTCTGTTTTCAGCTTCAAGGCTGCCAAGGCCATTTAGGCTGCTGTCAAACCGGGAGAACAGCGCGGCTTCTGTCATCCGGGCATAGGAAAACAGCTTCTTTTCCGCGCTGCGCTGTTTTTCCTGAATCTGCGCGCCTTTGTTTTTTCTTTTTAGCATGTTCACTGGTATCCTTCCTTTCTGTTTTGGATTTTCCCCAGTGAAAACAGCGGACAAAAAAATGCCGCCCCAACAGGGCGGCAGCCGAGATGCCGTGCCTTAGCCTATTGCAGTCAATAAGCCAGGGGCAGCAGCCCTGATAGCCTGCCAACCCATCCGGGGATGTGTTTGCATCCGGGGTGAAAACCTGTCTGACCCGCCTCGGGGATCGCCGTCCACTGGCTCACTTCCTTTCCTTTGTTTTCCAGAGCTATTATATCATATTTGCCGTGCCCGGGCAACAAAGCCTTCAACAGATGGCCCTGA
>DAISYX010000105.1:0-6732 GCA_036825095.1 Clostridia bacterium
GGTGGCCTATCCGGGCACCAGCGACTATCACACCGGCATGTCGGTGTTTATGGATGTCTACAACCGCAATGACAGCACATTAAACGCCATGGCCTTCCAGACCACGGAACAGGCCAGGTGGCTTAATGAACACGCCGCGGAATACGGCTTTATCTTCCGCTTCCCCGTTCAGGGCTACCCCACCCCGGACACCGTGGACAAGTCCCACAAAACGGGCATTGACCTAAGCAACATGGATGTCTACCGCTATGTGAGCGTACCCCACGCCATGACCATGAAGGCCCTGGGCTTTTCCCTTGAGGAGTACATTGATTACCTCATCGCCCACCCCCACCTGGCGGTGTATCTGGACGGGGAGCTGAAGTATGAGATCTACCGGGTGGAGGGCGGCAACGAGGACACCGACATCTCCCTCACCGCGGGCGCCAGGGAGTATGTGGCCTCCACCGACAACATGAACGGCCTGGTGGTGGCGCTGGTCTATTAAGCCTTTGAGACGATTGACAAAATCCCGGCCACAATCGGCCGGGATTTTTTTGGCGGTGTTGATACGACGCGTCACCGCCTGCGCGGATTCATGCTTAGTTTTTCGACGGCCTCTTTTTCATCCGGCACAAAAAAGATATCTCTTCCCTGATTGCATTCATGGATAAAGGCTTTCAGGCTCTTGCTTGCATATTGGGAGAAATCCCCTATGACAGCGATTTTCTTTCGATAATTGATGAATTTTTGCAGGATGTCTCCTGCTATCCCGGTGCTCAGATCAAAAAACGCTTCACATACCGCTGATTTATGGATGGCCATACGGCTGCATCCCGTCTGATAATCTACGGTGGCAAAAAAATCCAAGGCTGAGCCTGCGTCGGTGATTAATAGCTCATCGCTGTCTACGATGGCGATGTCAACATCGTTTTCTTTAACAACCCTGATTTTCATACGCTAAACTCCACCGGGCCAAGGAAAAACTGAAATTCACAAATTAATTGCAAAATTCCACCACCAGTCCATCAGGGTCCGCCACCGTAAAATGCTTTGGCTTTGGCGCTTTGGTGATGATGTCTGAAGGGGAATAGCCAAGCGCCAGGGCTTTCTCCCTTAAGGCCTTAAGGTCCCCTTCAGCCAAAAAGCTGATCACCATCCCCGTGGCCATCACCTTCTCCGCCCCTTCAAAGCCGACCAGCTCCAACATCGTCTCGCCTTTTGCGTTTGCCAAAAACACAATTTCCCCCGCTTCCAGGTCCAGGCGATCCATCGTCTGTAAACCCGCCAGGTTCTGATAAAAAGAGACAGCCTTTTTAATATCCCGCACCAAAAAAGTAATATAGTTTAGCTTCATATTTGTTCAGTCCTTCCGTTTTTCCCGCTTTAATACATAGCGCAGCGGCAAACCGGGCTTTATTCGTCAGTAAATATTTTAATGTCCGCAAACATCCGGTGCAGCTGGTGTTCATCAAAGGGAAGATACTCCGCTATCGTGAAGCCGACAACATCAGTATTTTCGGTTATGCACTTCAGGATGTCAGACAACTCCTGCATCGTCATCCTGCCTCCGCCGCTGCCGTCTCCAACCATCTCTTTGTTTGCGAAATAGGTGGAATGGAACTGGCTTGCGTCCAGCACATCAATGTCAAGATGAATGAGAATATGATTGAAACGGCTCAAGAAACCCTTGATCTCATCTTCGGACACAAAGCCTTCGGTCTGTATTTGGTAATCCACTTTCATGTCTTTGAGAAATTTTTCTTGATAGCTGTGCAATTCCTGTAATCCAATATATAAAATATCATCCGGTCTGAATTTTTTGTTCTTCATCAGGTCAGTCAGCGGGTTATCCCTGCTTCCCATGAGCGATCCAAGAACCATGGCATGGGCGTTGGGGTATCCGTCCTTAGCGCTTGATACGTCAGGATGAGCATCAATCCAGATGATCCCAACGTTGTCATAGATCCCATGCAGATAATCAAAAGGAGCTTGTGACACGACGCAGTTGCCGCCAATGGTGATAATCCGGTCCGGTTTGGCGGCTTCAATCACTTCAGCCGCCTGCCTGATCCCAGCGACAACCTCATCCTTGGCATAAACGCCCTCTGTCACATGGCGTTCCCGCCTGTCAGGCGGCGCAATTTTCACTTCCAGCAAGGCTTGTTTTTCATTTGCCGGAAGAATATGCGCCAGCAGCTTTGCGCCAAAATAATATGTGTCTAATCCGCCGCTTACATAATCCGGGTACAACAGCCTGATGGTTTTCATGGTTTCTCCTCCCTTGCCCATCGCCTGCCTCTTATTGCCTAAACAGAAAGCGCGATGTGTCCAAAATGAACCGCTGTCTTTCTTTTCAGCGAAGCCATTTGCGCGTTCAGGGGCTTCCTGCGGGCTTATCTGGATGATAGCACCGCCTGTTTTCACGGTCAAATCAAACGCGCTCCTCAAGGCCCCTGGAATGTGGTATAATCTGATTATCAAAGGAGGTGTTGCTGCATGCGTACCAAGCCCGTCAGGCTGACTGTTACCGGAATCGCCTACAACCGAAACGAAGAGGATGAGGCCATGCGGCTGACCACTTTCGGAACCCTGTCCGGCACCCCCAAGCAATGGAAGCTGCGCTATACCGAGCGTCAGGCGGACAGCAATGAAAAACACGACATCACCATGACCATGGGCGAGGGCGTTGTCACCATGGCCCGCAAAGGCGCCTTTGGCAGCGACCTGGTGTTCCAGCAGGGGCACCGCTATGAGGGCAGCTACCGCACGCCCTATGGCGATCTGGCCATGGGCATTTTCCCCACCCAGGTGGCCTACAAGGTGGGTGAGGACGGCGCCGGCGAGGTCAACCTGCGCTATCAGCTGGACATCCAGGGGCGCTATACCTCCGTCCACAAGCTGGACATCGCCTTTGAGGCCTCCCAGCAGGATGGCAGGGCTTGACAAAGAAGCGCAAAACCTCAAGGCCCTTTTGGGCGGCCAGGCCTTCCTCCGCCGCGACCGGGCCCGCCGGGCTCTGTTCGTCAGCGACGCGCCCCGCAGATTCAGCCCCCCAGCCCTAAAGGGCATCTTAGCCCGGCTGGCCCAGGCCGGGTACACCCATCAGCTTGAGAACGGCCTGGCTTTTATAAGCTGGGATTTTCCCAGGAGCCTGGCCTTCAGCCAGGCCCTTTGCGTCCCTGAGGCCTGGGAAAAGGGGGAGGACAGCCTCACCGGCTTCTGCCGGATTCTGGCCCGGCACCCCGGCGCCTTCACCCCCTCTATGCTTCCCCATTTTTTCATCTGTCTGCAGCTCTGGAATCAGGGGGAGGCCCAGGCCCTTATCCTGAAGGCGGAGGATGCCCTGGCCCGGGCCCTCAGAGAAAAAAGTCCCCTGCCTGATTATCTGCTGCCGCTTTTGCTCAACCTGCCTGAAAGGAGAAGCCCATGCTGATCACCTATCACGGCCATGCCGAATTCCTCCTGGAAACCGCCCAGGGCCAGCGTATTCTGTTTGATCCATACGACCCCGCCGCGGGCTACCCCATGCGCCGGGTGACGGCGGAAGTGGTGCTGATCTCCCACCACCACTTTGACCACGACTACCTGGACAAGGTGGACGGCGACCCTCTGGTGGTGGACACAGAAGGGGCGCACCAGCCCTTGGAGGGCGTCCGGGTGCAAAGCATCCCCTCCTTCCACGATGAGGTGGGGGGCGCCAAGCGCGGGGGAATCCTCATCCATCAGCTGGAAACGGAGGGGCTGAAGATCACCCACCTGGGGGATCTGGGCATCGTGCCGGATCAGGCCCTGATAGACAAGCTGTTTATGCCGGATGTGCTTTTGATCCCCATGGGCGGCTTTTTCACCATCGACGCGGCCCAGGCCAAGAAAACCATCGGGCTCCTTAAGCCCCGGGTGGTGATCCCCATGCATTACCGCAATGAAAAAGGCGGTTTTAAGGACATCAGCACCCTGGAGCCCTTCCTTGAGGCCATGCAGCCGCAGGAAGCTTCCTTCCAGCCCCTCCTGAGGGTCACCCGGGGGGATTTGAGCCAGCAGCCAAAGCTGGTGGTGCTGGAAATTCAGCCCGAGGTCCCCGGTGCAGATTCCTGACCCCCGGCCAGGCGAAAAGCACAGCGCCCGCAGGGTTCGCCTGTGGCGTCTGGGGCAAAAACGAGTGCCCGTTTACGCGCTGGTCATCTGTTTTTGCGCGGTGCTTTTGATGGGCTGGATTTTAACGCAAAACTACAGCCAGGACATCGCCCAGCTGAACGCCCGGATTGAGGCGGCCAACGAGCAGGTCTTCGCCCGGGAGCGGGAAAACCTGAAGCTGGCCGAACTGGTGCGCCTGGCCGCCAGCGACAACTTCATCGCCAATGAGGCCCGCACCAAATACGGCTATATCTTCCCCGGTGAAATCCGCTTTGTGGTGACCAATCCGGAGGTGCTGGGCCTGCCCCCCGCCGCCTCCCCCGCGCCATGAGCGGCGAACTGTCCCGCGCGGGGGTTATCATCATCGGCTCCAACTCCACCCGGATGCTGACCGCAGACCTGGATGCCGCGCTTTCAAACCCGGTGGCCCAGCGCATGGAAAGCCGGCTTTTCCTGGCCCTGGGGGAGGGCTTGCGCCTGGGCGCTCAGGCCGTTCAAAGCCTCTGCCGGGACGTAGCGTCCCTGTTGCGCCAGGCCCGGGAAGCGGGCGCTGAGCGCACCTTTTTGATGGCCACCGACGCCGTGCGGGAGAGCAAGAACGGCAAGGATCTGGCCTATGCCCTCCTGCAGGAGACCGGCCTCACCCTTCAGGTGCTCTCCGGCCAGGAGGAGGCCGCCTTTTCCTTCTGGGGAGCGGTCCATCCCCTGCCCCCGCACGAGATCGTCGGGGTGGCGGACATCGGCGGGGGCTCCACCGAGATCGCCCTGGGCCGCCCGGGAGAGGTTCCCCTGTCCCACAGCCTGCATCTGGGCGCCTCCCGGCTATATGCCCTAAGGCCTATCAACAGCCCGGAAGAGGCGGAGAAAGCCCTTGAGGTGGCTGGGAAAATCGCCCGGGAGGGCGTCAACGCCATGGCCCAGAGCACCCTCACCCAGCCCTCCCGCCACTGGGGGGACCCCAGCCAATGGCTGCTGGTGGGGGGCACGGGGACGGCCCTGATGGGCCTGCTAAAAGGCGTTCCCTTTCTGCGCACACAGCCGGACCTGCCCTTTACCCGGGGCCAGGTGCTGGCCACCCTGCATGCCCTGTCGGTCCTGCCGCCCCAGGCCCGGGCCCTGCTGCCCGGCATGCCTCGGGGCCGGGAGCACATCCTGCCCACCGGCCTGGCCGCCTTGGCCGCCCTGATGGAAGCCCTGAACCTTGGCCACATGACTGTCACCGGGCGCAACAACACGGACGGCGCCCTCTGGCGCCTGGCCCATCAGGGGCACCTGCGCGTGGACGAGCGCTTATGATCATAGCGGGCATCAAGCCCGATAAAAAGGAGGGGTTTTTCTTGCGCAAAGCGCGTCTCTTGCCCTTATTGCTCTGTCTTCTTCTGCTGATGTCCCTCTCGGTTTCAGCCCAGGTACAGCTTTCCGGCTACCAGGATGGCTACCAATACGTCACCTTTGGCAGCTATCCCCAGGGCGCGGCCGGGGAGGCGGCCCCCATCCTCTGGCGGGTGCTGGCGGCGCAGCCCGGCCAGGCCTATCTGCTCAGCCACCGGATTTTGGATGTGAAGCGGGTGGACGGCGACCAGCGCAACTACAAGGGCTGGCTTGAAAGCGAACTGCACGCCTGGCTGCAGACGGACTTCCTTGACGCCGCTTTCAGCCAGGAGGAGCAGGCCGCCCTTTTGGAGGACGCGGAGCTGGGCCGGGTCAGCCTGCCCAGCGCGGATGACATCAAGGAAAAGGCCTACGGCTTCATCAACGACAAAAGCCGCTATTTCTACGGCACGGACTATGCCTTTGCCCAGGGGCTTTACAGCTACACCCGGGGCAAGCACAGCCCCATCTTCACCCGCACCATCTCCACCCGCGCCCATGCCCACAGGGCCACCAAGGTGGACGGCGCCATCGGCTTTATCGGCGTGGAATCAGACGATCTGGGCCTTCTGCCTGTGATCTGGCTTGACTTAAACCGGGTGCAGGTTATTTCCGGCAGCGGCCTGGAGGCGGACCCCCTGGCGCTGGCGCCCATCGCGGAGCAGCGCTAAGGCAGGCGCACCTGATAAGACTGGGCCACGTCATCGGCCCAGTCTTTGTATTTGATTTTTTACACCCCTGCCTCCTTGCGGGCGCTTAAGCGCCCTTCGGCCTCATGGCGTCCTTGCCGCCCATATAGGGCCGGAGCGCCTCGGGGATGGCCACGGAGCCGTCCGCCCTTAGGTTGTTCTCCAAAAAGGCGATGAGCATCCGGGGCGGAGCCACCACGGTGTTGTTCAGGGTGTGGGGCAGATAGCGCCTGCCGCCCTCCCCTTTCACGCGGATTTGCAGCCGCCGGGCCTGGGCGTCGCCCAGGTTGGAACAGCTGCCCACCTCAAAGTACTTCTGCTGCCGGGGGCTGAAGGCCTCCACGTCACAGCTGATCACCTTTAAATCCGCCAGGTCCCCCGTGCAGCAGGCCAGCGTCCTCACCGGAATGTCCAGCGTGCGGAAATAGTCCACCGTGTTTTGCCACAGCTTCTCGTACCACATCAGGCTGTCCTCCGGCCGGCACAGCACGATCATCTCCTGCTTTTCAAACTGGTGGATGCGGTAGACCCCCCGCTCCTCGATGCCGTGGGCCCC
>DAISYX010000106.1:0-6693 GCA_036825095.1 Clostridia bacterium
CGGCTTTCCTCTGGCGCATGGCTCGAAAAAACGTGCCGGGCCTGGTCAAAGCAGGCGGCGCTTGCGGCAAACACGGAGGCGGGGCTGGAAAAATCAAGGGTGTCGCCTGGCAATCCAAGAAGTTCGGTCTGCCCGCCAGCCTCTTTGACCAGCAGAAGCCCCGCCGCATAGTCCCAGGGGGAGAGGGAGTACTCAAAAAACACATCGCAGCGCCCGCAGGCCACATAGGCCAGGTCAAGCGCCGCGGAGCCAAAGCGGCGCAGTTCGCCGCACACCAGCATGTATTCCCGCACCGCTGCCATGGTGGCGTCCACCAGCCTGGCGTCATAAGGGGAGGAGCCAAAGGCCACCAGCGCGTGCTTAAAAGGCGTCTGGGCGCAATGGATAGCCCGGCCGTTCAGATGCGCCCCTTTGCCGGCCTGGGCCAGGAAGCTTTCTTCCCGGTAGGGGTTATAGACCGCCGCCAGCTCAAGCTTTTTGTCCACAGTCAGGGCAACGGACACGGAGGAGTGATGCAGGCCCCGGATAAAGTTCATGGTGCCGTCAATGGGGTCCACCACCCAGGTGGGTTTATGGGAGAGGGGGTCGTTCTCCTGCTCTTCGCCAAAAAAAGCGCTGCCCGGCAAAAGCGCCGTGAGCTTGTTAAGGAGGAAGTCCTGCACATCTTTGTCCGTCTGGGTGACGAAGTTGGCGTGGCCTTCTTTCTCCGTGATTTCAAGATCGGTCTGATTTAGGATCATCCGGCCGGCTTCCCTTAGGATGGCGTCAATGGCTTTCAGCATGTCATTTCCTTTCCTGAAGTGTTTTCTGCGCTGATTATAGCACGGGGGCTAAGCTTATGCTATAATCGCTCGGATTGCCAAAGGAGGAAGACCCTTGCCCGAGAGAACGATTCAGGATCCGGTTCAGCACGCCATCACCGCCCGCTTTAGAAAAACCATCTGGCGGAAGTTCCTGTCCGCCATGCAGCGCTATCAGATGACCCGCCCGGGGGATCGCATCGCCGTGTGCTATTCCGGCGGCAAGGATTCCCTGCTACTGGCCAAATGCATGCAAACCCTGCAAAAATTCAGCACAATGCCCTTTGAAGTGGTCTATTTGCATATGGACCCGGGCTATTCGCCTGAAAACAGGGACCGGGTGCTTCACACGGCGGCGCGGATCGGCATCCGGCCGGAGATTTTTCAGACCAATATCTATCAGATCATCGACGGGGTGAAGCAGTCCCCCTGCCATGTCTGCGCCGCCATGCGCCGCGGGCATCTCTATAAGGCCGCCCGGGAGCGGGGCTGCAACAAGATCGCCCTGGGCCACCACTATGATGACGCGGCGGAGACCCTGATAATGGGTATGTTATATGGCGGGGAGTTTAAAGCCATGCTGCCCAGGCTGAAAAGCGAGAATTACCCGGGCATGGAGCTGATCCGGCCTCTGTATCTGGTTCGGGAACGGGCGGTGATCGCCTGGCGGGAGCTGTTTGGTTTGGATACCGTGACCTGCGCCTGCCGGGTCACCCGGCAGGAGGGCGGCGGAAAACGCAAGGAAGTGAAAAACCTCCTGCGCACCCTTGAAAAAAGCCAGCCCAACGTGCTGGACAACATCATGGCCTCCGCCTCCCGGATGAACCTCAGCACCCTTTTGGGCTACCGGGAGAATGCGGACAGCCCGGTTGTCACCTTCCTGGAGCATGTTTTTCATGAGGAGGACGGAGAGACGGCAAACGTTGATCAGTTCTTTTCATCCGTTACGGATTAAGCCTTTTGTCATCAACCACAGAAAGAGAGCAGCGCCATGACCAGTGGAAAGATCGCCATTTTGGTGGATTCAGGCACGGATGTGCCCCGGGAATATCTGGAGAAATATCCCATCTATGTGGCCCCTTTGAAGATCATCTATCAGGACCGGGAGTACAACGACCGGCTGGAGATTACCCCTCAGGAGGTGTATGACCGCCTTGAGGAGGAGGTGCCCCGCACCTCCCTGCCGGACAGCGGCCTGGTGAACGGCCTGTTCGACCGGATTGTGGCGGACGGCTTTGAACAGGTGCTGGTGATCAGCATCTCCTCCCGCCTCTCCGGCACCTTCAACTTCCTGCGGGTGCTGAGCGAATCCTATCAGGGGCTGGCCTTTCATTTTGTTGACACCCGCAACATCGGCATCGGCGCCGGGCTTCAGGTCATCCTGGCGGCACAGCTGATCGCCGCAGGGGAGCCCATTGAAAGCGTCCTTTTGAAGCTGGAAGCCAGCATCAAAAACAGCCGCACTTATTTCTGCCTGGACACCCTGGAGTACCTGATCAAGGGCGGCCGGATCGGCAAGGTGATGGCGGTGGTGGGCCAGATGCTGAGCATCCGCCCGGTGATCAGCTGCAATGAGGAAGGGGTTTATGTCACCGTGGCCAAGGCCCGGGGCGCTGCCCAGGCGGTGGAGAAGGCCATCGCCCTGGCGGTGAAGCAGGCCTCAAGCCAGGTGAAGTTCGCCATTTCCGTCGCCCACGGCAGCGCGGTGGACAGGGCGGGCGCTGTGATGCGCACCCTGAAGGAACGCCTGCCAAACGCCGCCATGTTTTTAATGACGGACATCAGCCCTGCCCTCAGCGTTCATACCGGGCCAGGGCTGATCGGCATCGCCGTTCAATCGCTGCCGGCATGAGGGGCCAGGACCAAAAGGGCATTCACATCCGCCCTGTGCAACTGTCTGACGCGGAGGCGCTGATCAATATTTTAGCGCCTTATATCACCCAGGCCACCGTCAATTTTGATGACAGCGTCCCCGCGCTTAAGGATTTCCAGGCGAAGATCACGCGGATTACGGCGGCCTATCCTTTTCTGGTGGCGCTGGCCCAGGGGACGCCGGTGGGCTACTGCTACGCGGATCGCTTCAGGGGCCAGACGGCCTATGACTGGGCGGTGGAGACCACCATCTATCTTGACGCCCATTGGCAAGGGCGGGGGATTGGCCGCAGGCTGTATCAGGCGCTGGAGGAGGCCTTAAAGCGCCAGCATGTCCTGAAGCTCTATGCCTGCATCAGCGCTGCCCATAGCCAAAGCGTAGCCTTTCATCATCAGCTGGGCTATCAGGAGACAGCGCGTTTCAGAAACGTGGGGTATAAGATGGGGGAATGGCTGGACATTCTGTGGATGGAAAAACAGCTGGGCCCCCTGCCGGAGAAGCCCCTGCCCTTTTTGCCCTGTAAAAGCCTGGATATGAGCGAAAAACCAGCTAAACGGGCTGTTCCCCTTGCATCAGGGTAAAAAATGTGATAGGCTGTAATTGATTCTTATAAACAAACAAGGAGTATACGCCAATACATGCAACGCTTGCCTGTCCCAATCGGCAAAACCACCATTTTGAGACAAAAAAACACAGAAACACCAAATGCAACCGCAACACCCCCCAAAGCCCCTGATTGACTTCAATCCGTTGACGTGGCGCCGCTTTTTTGAAATTTACGCGCTGCCTTTCCTGATTGTCTAATACCAAAATTTCAAAGTACAATTTAAGCCAACCACAAAGGAGGTCTTCATGCCATCAGCTGAAACGCTGTTCGCGATGACTATCGCGGAACTCAGAGCCTATGCCAAGAAAGCGGGCGTCAAACTCACCGGCGCCACCACCAAGGCGGCCATTGTTGAGCGCATTCTGGCCGGAAGCGGGGACAAGCCCGGCGCCGCCAAGCCCGCTGCGCGCAAAGCCGCCCCGCCGCGGCGCGCCATGATCATCACAGATGACGGGGAGGATGCCCAGCCCATCCCCCCCATGCGCAAAGCCCAGGAGACAAAACCCGCGGAGCGGCCCCGCGCCACCACCTCCACAGGGAAGAACAAACCCGTTTTTACCCTGCAAGGCTCCCGGGCCTGGCATAACCCCCAGCCTTTCAGCCAGCCCCAGGCGCCTCAGAGCAGGTATGCGCCCCAGATGGATCAGCCCATCAGCACTTTCTCCCGGGGCCAGGCAACGCCTCAGGAAAGCCGCTTTTCCTCCAGCATCCAGCCCAGGATAGCCGTGCCCCGGGCCACGCCCCGCTTTGGCCCGGAGGCCAGGACGGAGATGCCGGAGCCTTCGCCCATTCCGCTGCCCGCGGAGCCGGTGCAGCGTCCCATGCCCGCCCCGGAATATCGGCGCCACGCTTTTCCTGAACCTGCCCCGCGGCAGGAAGCCGCTGAGGCGCAGGAACCCTTCCAGCGGGAATCCGCCCCCTACCACGCGGTGCCGGATATTCTGGCGGCCGGGGAATCCGGTGAAGGGGCGGGCATCCTGGAAATCCAGCAGGACGGCTACGGCTTCCTCCGGGCGGGTAATCTGCTGCCCGGCAAAAACGATGTCTACATCTCCGGCACCCAGATCAGGCGTTTCCGCCTGCGCAACGGGGATTTTGTTCAGGGCAAGACCCGCCCCCAGCGGGAGAACGACCGCTATGCGGCCATGCTCTACATCACCAGCATCAACGGTGAGGAGACGGACGACACCACCAAGCTTGACAGCGCCACGGGCGTGCACAAAATCCGCCGGGAGTTTGACACGCTGACGCCTGTCTACCCGGACCGGCGCATCCGGCTGTCCAACCGCGATGAAAACGACCTGGTGCTGCGGCTGATCGATTTGTTTGTGCCCATTGGCTTTGGCCAGCGCGCCATGATTGTGGCAGCGCCCAAGGCCGGAAAAACCACCATTCTTAAGAAAATTGCCCTGTCGCTAAAGCGCAACCACCCGGAGGTGCATTCCATGATGCTGCTGGTGGACGAGCGGCCGGAGGAAGTGACCGACCTGAAGGAAACCGTAGGGGGTGAGATTTTCTACTCCACCTTTGACGAGCCGGCGGAGAACCATGCCCGGGTGAGCGAATTGACCCTGGAGCGGGCCATGCGCCTGGTGGAGGCCGGCCGGGACGTGGTGATTTTGATGGACAGCCTCACCCGCCTTTCCCGCGCTTACAATAACCTGATGCCCTCCACTGCCCGGGTGATGACCGGCGGCCTGGCCGCGGGCGCCTTGAACAAACCCAAACGCTTCTTTGGCGCGGCCCGCAACATGAAGGAAGGCGGCACCCTCACCATCATCGCCACCGCCCTGGTGGACACCGGCAGCCGCATGGACGGCGTGATTTTTGAGGAGTTCAAGGGCACCGGCAACATGGAGCTCACCTTGGACCGGGCGCTGTCGGAACGGCGGCTTTTCCCTGCGGTGAGCCTGCTGAAAAGCGGCACCCGCCAGGACATCCTCATGTTAAGCCAGGAGGAGCAGGAGGTAGTGGCCAAGGTGCGCAACCTGCTCTCCACCACCTCCGAGCAGGAATCCCTGCCGCTGCTTTTATCCATGCTTGAAAAATCCCGGGACAATGACGAGTTTGTCGCGCGCTTTGATGACTGGATGTCTCTGATGCGTGGCAGCCGCTAAGCCGGAGAAGGAAGGAAGAAGATGGCAATCAAGAACATCGAAACAGACGACAAGGGCCGTGCCCTTGATTTCATCACGATCACAAACTCAGCGGGGCTGAAGGCGGTGCTGAGCAACTACGGCGCTCACCTGATCAGCCTTCATGTGCCGGGCGCCGGCTGGGAAACGCTTGATGTCTGCCTGGGTTATGACGATCTGACGGGCTACCGAAAACACCGGGGCTATCTGGGGGCCACCGTTGGGCGCTACTGCAACCGCATCGGCGGGTCAGCCTTTACCTTAAACGGCAAAGACTACGCCCTTTATCCCAATGACGGCGCCAACACCCTGCACGGGGGCAAAGAAGGCTTTGACAAGAAAACCTGGGATTATGAGCTTTCTGAAAACGGCGACAGCGTCACCTTCAGCTATCGCTCCCCGGATGGGGAGGAGGGCTATCCCGGCAACCTGGACGTCAAGGTCACCTATACATTAAAGGACCCCTGCGCGCTGGAGATCACCTATGACGCCATAAGCGACAAGGACACGGTCATCAACCTTACCAATCACAGCTATTTCAACCTGGCGGGCCAGGGCGACATCAAAAAGCACACCCTGCAGGTGCACGCTGACAGCGTCACCGCTACCACCCCGGATTTGATTCCCACGGGCGTTTTGCTGCCTGTCTCCGGCACCCCCTATGACCTGCGTAAGCCCCGTCTGATAGGAGAGGTGCTTGAGGAGCGCGGCAAAAACGAGATGTTTGACGGCGCCCGGGGCTTTGACATCAACTATGTGCTAAAGGGCGAGGGCCGGAGAGAGGCGGCGGTGCTGGCCCTGCCTGAGACGGGCCTTGTGATGCGGGTGATCACCGATCAGCCGGGCGTCCAGGTTTATTCAGGCCAGGGGCTTAACAACACCGGCAAAGGCGATGTGCATTACGGGCCCTACAGCGGGATCGCTCTGGAAACCCAGCATCTGCCCGACAGCGTTCATCACCCGCATTTTCCGGACACCCGGCTTAAGGCAGGGGACCATTTTACGAGCACCACCATCTATCAGTTTGAGGTGCAGAGCTGATTAAAGGGCTTCCCGCTTCAGCCACTCCTCTTTAAGCGCTGCGTACAGCGCCAGGTCAGAGAATCCGCCGTCCTTTTCCAGGTAGGCCTGACGGAGGCGGCCTTCATAGCGCAATCCCGCTTTTTCCATCACCCGGCCGCTGGCCGGGTTTTCCGTCGCGTGGCGCAGGTATATGCGGTGGAAGCCCACCTCCTGGAACAAAAACTGCATGACGCGCTTGAGCGCCTCAGTCATGAT
>DAISYX010000107.1:0-6422 GCA_036825095.1 Clostridia bacterium
TGTCCATGGAGGGCAAGAGCCTGCTGTTTGTGGGCACCAAGAAGCAGGCCCAGGAATCCATTGAGCAGGAGGCCAAGCGCTGCAACATGTACTATGTGAACAAGCGCTGGCTGGGCGGCATGCTGACCAACTACCGCACCATCAAGCTGCGGGTTGACCGCCTCAACGAGATCGACAAAATGCAGGAATCCGGCCAGCTGGATGTGCTTCCCAAAAAGGAAGTGGTCAAGATCATGCATGAGCGGGCCAAGCTGGACAACAACCTGGGCGGCATCCGCACCATGAAGGGCCTGCCCGGCGCCGTGTTTGTGGTGGATCCCCAGAAGGAGGCCATCGCCATCGCGGAGGCGCGCGCGCTGAATATCCCTGTGATCGCCATCGTGGACACCAACTGCGACCCGGACCTGGTGGACTACGTGATCCCCGGCAATGACGACGCCATCCGCGCGGTGAAACTGATCTCCGGCAAGATGGCGGATGCGGTGCTGGAAGGCAAGCAGGGCGTTCAGGATGAGGCGGAGGAAGAAGCCGCCTACGAAGAGGGAACAGAAGATACAGTCCAGGCTTGACCGGGCTTTATGATTAAGGAGATAAGAACAATGGAAATTACCTCTGCAATGGTAAAAGAGCTGCGGGAGCGCACCCAGGCAGGCATGATGGACTGCAAGAAAGCGCTGATCGAAACCAATGGCGATATGGATAAGGCCATTGAATTCTTGCGGGAAAAAGGCCTGGCCGCCAACGCCAAAAAAGCGGGCCGCATCGCGGCCGAGGGCCTGGTGGACAGCTACATCCATATGGGCGGCAAGATCGGCGTGCTGGTCGAGGTCAACTGCGAGACCGACTTTGTGGCCAACACCGACACCTTTAAAAACCTCTGCCACGACCTGGCGCTGCAAATCGCAGCCAGCAACCCCCTCTTTGTGTCCAAGGAAGATGTGCCCCAGGGCAACCTGGACAAGGAGCGGGAGATTCTCAGGGCTCAGGCGCTCAACGAGGGCAAGCCCGAGAAAATCGTGGACCGGATGGTGGAAGGCCGGATCGAAAAGTACTACAAGGAAGTCTGCCTTTTGGAGCAGCCCTTTGTGAAAAACCCCGATATCACCGTGCAGGCCCTGGTGAACGAAACCGCGCTTGCCAGCGGGGAGAGAATTTCCGTGCGCCGCTTCACCCGCTATGAGCGGGGCGAGGGTATCGAAAAGAAGACCAGCGACCTGGCTGGCGAGATTGAAGCCTTGACCCAACAGGCCTAAGACAGGCGCGGTCATAGCAGGAAAACAGATATGGCGGCGCTTAGCGCCGCCATATCTGAGTATTGGGAGGGGTTTATGGCCTATCACCGCATCATGCTGAAGCTTTCCGGCGAAGCGCTGGGGGAAAATGGCTGGCTGTTTGACCATGAGAAGATCATGGCTGTAGCGCAGGTTATAAAAGACGTGGCCCAGAGCGGCACCCAGGTGGGGATCGTGATTGGCGGCGGCAACCTCTGGCGCGGGCGCAGCGGCGCCGCCCAGGGGATGGACGCCGTCCGGGCGGACCATATGGGGATGCTGGGCACGGTGATGAACGGCATCGTGATGCAGGATGCCATCATCCACGCGGGCCAGCCGGCGGCGGTGTTTTCCGCCCTGCCGGTTCACAGCGTCTGCCCGGGCTACCAAAGGGACGCGGCGGATGAGGCGCTTAATCAAAAGGGCGTTGCCTTGTTTGCAGGCGGTCTGGGCAACCCCTTTTTCACCACGGATACCGCCGTGGTGCTGCGGGCGGTGGAACTAAAGGCGGACGCGCTCTTAATCGCCAAGAACATCGACGGCGTCTATACCGCGGACCCCAACCAGGACCCGGATGCCAGGCTGATCCCTGACATCAGCTATTCTGAGGCCATCGCCCGGGGGCTTAAGGTGATGGACCTGGCGGCGTTTAAACTCTGCGCGGATCAGGCCCTGCCCCAGGTGCGGGTGTTTGGCCTGAACGACCCTGACAATATCCGGCGGGTGCTTCAGGGGGAACGCCTGGGCACCCGGCTTCACCCTTAAGCGGCAGCTTTATGAAAAGGCTTCGACGGCTCGTCTGGTATTTCGCTGGCAGGCTCACCCTGATCACCGCTGTGCTGGGGCTGGCCACCATCGCGTTTTATTTTGCCATGAACGCGGCCAATATCTATGTCATTCTAAAAGACGGCATGGCCCAGCGCGCCATGACCGTGATGATGGACACGGACCGGGCGGAACTGAACAAGTATTTTGCCGCCAATTACCTCACACGGGACCCGGTGCTGGCCGTGATTGACAACGGCACCAACCCCTATGACCGCTATCAGATCACCGGCATAGACCACAGGCTCAGGATGGAGTGGATGTGGGCCTGGCCCTGGGAGGACACGGCGCGCGCCACCATCACGGAGGAAATCCCCGGGATTGACGGGCGCATCCTCTCCGCCTGGCGGGGAGTGACGCCCCAGGAACAGCTTAACCCGCCCGCCTGGCAGGCCGGGCGCTATGAGGTGGTGCTGGTGCGGGAGAGCGGGCAATGGCACATCCGCAGCATGACCTATGTGGGGGCATACCCTTAACTTGAAAAACAACCAATCACCCATTCTGATTTTAGCGCCCATGGCCGGCATCACCGACTGGCCCTTCCGCCTTTTGTGCAAGCGCCAGGGGGCAGATGAGCTGGTCACTGAGATGATAAGCGCCATGGGGCTTTTGCAGGCGCCCAAAAGCAGCCGCGCCTACCGCTATCTGCTTCAGACCCAGGCGGAGGAGGCCCCGCTGTATGCCCAGCTGTTTGGTCATGACCCGGACTTTCTGGCCCGGGCGGCGGCGCAGCTGTCCGATAGGGGGCTTTTTGCGGGCATTGATTTAAACGCAGGCTGCCCGGCGCCCAAGGTGACGGGCTCCGGAAGCGGCAGCGCGCTGATGAAAGATATTGACCTGTCCAGGAAAATTCTTTTAGGGATGCGAAAGGCTACCCCGGGCCGCCTGTCGGTGAAGATGCGCCTGGGCTGGGATGAGGGCAGCCGGAACCATATGGATTTTGCCCGGATGTGTGAGGAGGCGGGGGTGGACTTGCTTTGCGTTCACGCCCGCACCAGGGCACAGCAGTACTCCGGCCGGGCGGACTGGGCGGCAGTGGCCCAGGTGAAGCGGGCGCTTAAAATCCCGGTGATTTTAAACGGCGATATCTTCACCCCGCAGGATGCCAACCGCGCCCTTTTGGAGACCGGGGCGGACGGCCTTGCCATGGGCCGGGGCGCGCTGGGCAACCCCTGGTTGTTTGGCCGCATCAAGCGGGTATTGGCGGGGCTTTCCGATCAGCTGCCCACGCCTGAGGAGATCATCCGGACGGCCATTTGCCACATCAGCCTGATGGCGGAGTTTAAGGGAGAGGCCAGGGCGGTGATTGAGATGCGCAAGCACCTCAGCTGGTACCTGCGGGGCAGCCAGGGGGCGGCCCAGGCTCGAACCCGCATCAACACCGCCCGATCCCTCAGCGAACTTCAGGATATATTAAAGGGACATCTGCTGGCGCAAACGCCCGGCTGATTTCATTGACAAGTTAAGGCCGGACTTCTACAATTCAAATGAAAAACCCCGCCCTATCGGGCGATTATTTAGGAGGAAGCATGCATTACGATATTCAGGTCGCTGGCCTCACCCGCCGCCTGCCGCTGTGCGCTGTTAATGAGGAGCTGTACATCGCCGCCTTTGTGATTTTTGGAGATGTGGAGCTGACCATCGCCTGCGCCAAGGGGCTAAACGCCATAGCGCCGGCGCATGATGTGCTCATCACCGCGGAGTCCAAGGGCATCCCTCTGGTGTATGAAATGGCGCGCCAGAACCGGGAAAACCGCTACCTTATCGCCCGGAAGGCCCCGAAGCTTTATATGCGCAATGTGTTTTCCACCGAGGTGACCTCCATCACCACGGTGAACCGTCAGATGCTCTTCATCGACCAGAACGATGCGGATTTCATGCGGGGCCGCCGGGTGCTGATTGTGGATGATGTGATCTCCACCGGGGAATCCCTCAAGGCGGTGGAAAAGCTGGTGAGCGAGGCGGGCGGCACCGTGGTGGGCAAGATGGCCATCCTGGCGGAGGGCCCTGCCAAGGACCGGGAGGACATCCTCTTCCTTCAGACGCTGCCGCTGTTTAACCCGGACGGCAGCATCAAGGAGGCCTAAGTGCAGGACATCCTGATTGTGGTGGACATGCAGAACGACTTTATCACCGGCAGCCTGGGCACCCCGGAGGCCCAGGCCATTCTGCCCCGGGTGGTGGACAGGGTAAAGGGGCATCAGGGCCCCGTGCTGTTCACCCGGGACAGCCACGGGCCGGAGTACCGAAACAGCCAGGAAGGGCAATTTCTGCCTGTCCTCCACTGCCAAATAGGAAGCGAGGGCTGGCAAATCGCCCGGGAGCTGGAGGCCCTAAGGGCCCTTCCCGCCATTGACAAGCCGGTGTTCGGCTCCTGGGAGCTGGGGGAAAAGCTGATAGAGATGAACCACGCGGAGGCTATTGCCGGCGTCACCCTGGTGGGCTTGTGCACAGACATCTGTGTGATCTCAAACGCGCTGATCGTCAAGGCCGCCCTGCCGGAGGCCCGGGTGCGGGTGGATGCCGCCTGCTGCGCCGGCGCCACACCCCGGGGGCACCGCACGGCGCTTCAGGCCCTGAAACCCTGCCAGGTTATCATTGAGAACGAAACAGAAGCCTAAGGCTTAAGAGAGGGGCCAGCCATGGATCAAACCATCCTGATCATCGACTTTGGAAGCCAGTTTACCCAGCTGATCGCCCGCCGGGTGCGTCAGGCGGGGGTGTTCTCCCAGGTGCTGCCCTATGACATAAGCCTGGAACGCATCAAAGAGATAGCTCCCAGCGGCATTATCCTCTCCGGCGGCCCTGCCGCCCTTAAGGAAGAGTCGGCACCCCGCTGCGACCCGGGGGTGTTTTCCCTGGGGCTGCCTGTCCTTGGCATCTGCTACGGCATGCAGCTGATGGCCCATGCCCTGGGCGGCCAGGTGACCGGCAGCCAAAAAGGGGAATACGGCCTGCGCCAGGTGCGGCTGGACACCAGCTCCCTGTTGTTTTCAGGCCTTGAAGCGCATTGCGATTGCTGGAACAGCCACCGCTATCAGGTAAGCGCTCTGCCCCGTGGCTTTGTGGCAATCGCTCATACCGACAGCTGCTCCATCGCCGCCATGGAAAACCCGGGCCAAAGGCTTTTTGGCGTGCAGTTTCATCCAGAGGTCAGCCATTCCCAGCAGGGCCTGGCCATCCTCACCCGCTTTGTGCGGGACATCTGCGGCTGCCCCGGCAGCTGGCGGATGGAGAACTACGCCCAGCGCGCCGTGGAGGAGATCAAGGCCGCCGCGGGGGAGGGGCGGGTGCTGCTGGGCCTTTCCGGCGGGGTGGATTCCGCGGTAGCCGCGGCCCTTATTTATCAGGCCATTGGCGACAGGCTTTACTGCGTGTATGTGGATCATGGCTTTATGCGGGAGGGGGAATCCCGGATGGTCAAGGAGGTGTTCACCCGGCATTTCCCCGTATCCCTCAGTGCGGTGGACGCCTCCGCCCATTTTTATGAAAAGCTGAGGGGCGTTATCGACCCGGAGGAAAAGCGCAAGATTATCGGACACGCCTTTGTGGCGGTGTTCCGGGAGGAGGCCTTGAAGCTGGGCCGGCTGGACCATTTCGCCCAGGGCACCATCTATCCGGATGTGATCGAGTCGGGCGCCGCGCCCGGCAGCGCCGTTATCAAGTCCCACCACAATGTGGGCGGCCTGCCCCGGGAGCTGGGCTTCACCAGCCTGATTGAGCCCTTGCGCCCCCTGTTTAAGGACGAGGTGCGGGAACTGGGCCGGGTGCTGGGCCTGCCGGATGAGATGGTGGACCGCCAGCCCTTCCCCGGCCCCGGCCTGGCCATCCGCACCCTGGGGGAATTAACGCCCCAGAAGGTGGCCATCACCCGCCACAGCGACGCCATCCTGCGGGAGGAGTTTGACCGGGCCGGCTTTGCCCCAGGCGTCAGCCAGTTTTTCACCGTCAACACCAACATCCGCTCCGTGGGCGTCATGGGGGATGGGCGCAGCTATGACACCGCCATCGCCATCCGCGCCGTCACCACGGACGATTTTATGACCGCGGACTGGGCCCGCATCCCCTATGAGCTTTTGGCCCACATCTCCCGCCGCATCACCAACGAAGTTCCGGGTGTCAACCGCGTGCTATTGGATGTTACTACAAAGCCGCCAGCGAGTATTGAGTGGGAATAAGGAAAAGACGGAGGTGGCTATGGTATGAGCTTATTACGCCTTGCCAGCTCACTGTCCGCTTGGCGCGGCTATGAGTATTTTAAACAGAAGCACGTACTTGCTTTTAATAGCCTTAGCAGCACCGAAATAGAAGGCAAGCTAAAAGGAA
>DAISYX010000108.1:0-6365 GCA_036825095.1 Clostridia bacterium
GCGCAACAGTGTCTGATAAAGCGAGGGATGGCATTGATGTTTTCCCGCTGAGCGTTGATTTTGAGGAAAAGCTTTACTCAGTGGGCCGCTTCCCTGGCGGGTTCATCCGCCGTGAAGGCCGCCCCACGGAGAAGGCAGTCCTTACCTGCCGGCTGATCGACCGCCCCCTGCGCCCCCTGTTTGAATCAGGGATGCGCAACGACGTGCAGGTGGTGGCCACGGTGCTGTCTGTGGACACCAATAACCCGCCGGAGATCCCGGCGATGCTGGGCTCTTCCGTTGCCCTGGCCATCAGCGAGATTCCTTGGGCCGGGCCTACCGGCTCGGTGATGGTGGGACGGGTGGACAGGCAGCTTATCCTGAACCCGGACGAGGCTCAGCGCGCGGTGAGCGACCTGCACCTGGTGGTTTCCGGCACCAAGGACGCCATCATGATGGTGGAAGCCGCCGCCAACGAGTTATCCGAAGACGTGATGCTGGAAGCCATCCTCTACGCCCATGAGGCGATCAAAGAGCTGGTGGCCTTTCAGGAGAAGATCGTGGCGGAAATCGGCAAGGAGAAGCGCGTCTTCCCCCTGGTGACCACTGGGGAGGATATCACCGAAAAGGTAAACGCCTACGCCCTTGACAAGGTGCGCTGGAGCTTTGACAGCTTCGAGCGCGCCCAGCGCCACCAGCGCGAAGAAGAGGTCAAGGAAGAGGTGCGCCAGCACTTCGCCCAGGAGTTTGAAGGCCGCGAGGGCGAGGTGAGCGAGGCCCTCTATCAGCTGAACAAAAAGGTGATGCGCCGGAAGATTCTGGACCAGGGCATCCGCCCTGACGGCAGAGGCGAGGATGAGGTGCGCCCCATCTGGTGCGAAGTGGGCCTTTTGCCCCGCACCCACGGCAGCGCGGTATTCACCCGCGGGCAGACCCAGGCGCTCACGGTGACCACCCTGAGTTCCTTAAGGGATGCCCAGACGCTGGACGGCCTGTCCAACGAGGATTCCAAGCGCTATATCCACCAGTACAACATGCCCCCCTATGCCACTGGCGAGGCGGGCCGGATGCGCTCTCCCGGCCGGAGGGAAATCGGCCACGGCGCCCTGGCTGAGCGGGCCCTGGAGCCCGTGATCCCCAATGAGGAGGAATTCCCTTACGCCATTCGCCTGGTGAGCGAAGTGCTCTCCAGCAACGGCTCCTCCTCCATGGCCTCGGTCTGCGGAAGCACCCTCTCCCTGATGGACGCGGGCGTTCATATCAAAGCGCCCGTGGCAGGCATCGCCATGGGTCTGATCAAGGATGACGAGTCCGACAAGGTTTCAGTCCTGACCGATATCCAGGGCCTGGAAGACTTCCTTGGCGACATGGACTTTAAGGTGGCCGGCACCATGAACGGCATCACCGCGATTCAGATGGACATCAAGATCAAGGGCATCGATAAGCCCATCCTCAAGCGCGCCCTGGAGCAGGCCTTAAAAGGGCGGCTGCACATCCTGGGCAAGATGCTTGAGACCCTTGAAAAGCCGCGCGAGCAGCTGAACAAGTACGCGCCCAAGATCATCACCTTTATGATTAACCCGGACAAGATCCGGGAGGTCATTGGCCCGGGCGGCAAGATGATCAACAAGATCATCGCGGACACCGGGGTCAAGATTGACATTGAGGACGACGGCCGGGTGGCCATCGCCACGCCGGATAATGAGGCGGCCGCCAAGGCTCGCCGCATCATCGAAGGCATCGCCAAGGATGTGGAAGTGGGCGAGGTGTACGACGGCAAGGTGGTGCGCATCCTCAGCAACATGGGCGCCTTCATCGAGCTTCTCCCCGGCAAGGACGGCCTTTTGCACATCTCAAAGCTGGCCAATGAGCGGGTTGAGAAGGTAGAAGACGTGCTGAACATCGGGGACGCGGTGGAGGTAAAGGTGGCGGAGATTGACTCCCAGGGCCGCGTGAACCTTATCCGCAACGACATTGAGTACAAGCCCCGCAGCTTCAACCGCCCGGGCGGCGGCGAACACGCCGGCCGGCCCCCGCGCCGGGATGGCCGTCCCCGCCGCAGCGAATAAGGCGATTGAGGGCCCCTTTGGCCTTTGGACACGGGGAGGAGGTTTGATGAAAGCCTCCTCCCCGCTTAATACTGAGGGGAGATATGCGATGCATCAGATACACACCCTGAAAAACGGCCTTCGCGTTGTGTTTGAGCGCCTGCCCTATTTGCGCAGCGCCTCCATTGGCGTGTGGATCAAGGCCGGCTCCATCATGGAGGGCGAGGCGGAATCCGGCCTTTCACATTTTTTGGAACACATGGCCTTTAAGGGCACCGCCAAAAGGAGCGCCCGGGCGCTGGCGGATGACATTGATTTGCTGGGCGGCAACTTAAACGCTGCTACGAGCAAGGTATACACCTGTTACTACGCCAAAACCGTGGACCGGGAGCTGGGCCAGGCGGTTGGTCTGCTGAGCGATCTGGTTATCAACCCCCTGATTGATCAAGGGGATGTGGACAAGGAGCGCAACGTCATCCTGGAGGAGATCGCCATGGAGGAGGACTCCCCGGAAGACCTGGTGCACGACCTGCTCCATCAGGGCATCTACCGGGGCCAGACATTATCCGGCACCATCCTGGGGAAAAAGGAGGCGATTGGCGCCTACCGCCGGGAGGATCTGATGCACTATCGCCGGCAGTATTACCGCGCCTCAAACACCGTGGTGTCCGTGGTGGGGCGCTTTGAGCCGGACGCGCTGATGGATCAGCTTGAAGCCGCTTTTGGCGGCTGGGATAATGATGGCGATGAAGCGCCCTATCCCCAAAATGCCCATCTTTTTTGTGATGAGGCCCTGCGGATGGAAAAAGACACGGAGCAGATGCATCTGTGCCTGGCCTACCCGGGCCTTAAGCATAACGATGAGAACCGCTACGCCCTCCTGGCCTTAAGCGGGATGCTGGGCGGAGGCGTGTCCTCCCGGCTGTTTCAGCATCTCAGAGAGGATAAGGGCCTGGTCTACAGCATTTACGCCAGCCCCTCCTCCTATCCGGATTGCGGGGATTTTACGGTCTATGCGGCGGCCTCGCCCAAAAGCATGGAGGAAGTGTTGAAAGGCATCCGGCAGGAAACGCAGAGCGTCCTGATGGACGGGTTTATGGCGGATGAGTTTCTGCGCACCATGGCGCAGATTAAAACCAATTATGTCCTTTCCCAGGAGAGCGCCTATCAGCGGATGGCCCACTTTGGCACCCAGCTTCTGACCATGGGGGAGATCATCCCCGCCAGAGAGATTTTAAAGCGCCTTGACCGGGTGAAACTAAAGGATGTGAACGCCCTGGCAAGGGAGGTTCTGGCCCGGCCCAGCGCGCTGGCGCTGGTGGGCAAGGGCGCCCAGGCCATCAATCTCTAAGGAGGAGGCATATGGACAGGCTGGAAGAGATGTATGCCCTGCAAAAGGCATTCAATGAAAGCGTCATCAAAACACGCCGGCTGGAGCACATTACAAAGCAGGAATGGCTTCAGAAACACACCCTGGCGCTGATGTGCGAGACGGCGGAAATGTTGGAGGAAACCAACTATAAATGGTGGAAAAACCCGCAGCCAGTGGACCAGGACGCGCTGAAGGAAGAGCTGGTGGATATGTTTCACTTCTTCCTGAGCCTTTGCATCAACGCAGACATGGACCCGGGGGAGCTGCACGCCAGATATCTTAAGAAAAACCAGGTGAATTTTGGCCGCCAGACCGGAGAGGTGGAAAAGCCGGGCTATAAGCTGGCGGATTCATAACCGTTTGGTGAACAATTGTGTCAATCTTGCAACATTTCCTGCTTTCAGATAGAATGGAGATGAGTAATTCCATTCATGATTAAGGAGGATCAGCATGATTGTATCCACGTTTCGCCGCACTGTCCTCTTGTTTTGTGTTCTTGCTCTGATGCTGGCGTCCCTGGCGGGTTTGTCAGAGGGCGCTGTGATCGATCTGGTCACTCAGGAGGCCCCCGGGGCCACGGTTACCTATCCCCAGCTGTCCGGGCTTGACAACGCCTTTGTCCAGGACAGCATCAACCAAGCCATTTTATCTGCGGGGGGCATTCAGAGCCATCTGGATGCCTTGGCTGCTTTTTCCGCCGCCATGCCCGGGAACCTTCGTGTGAGCTCCACAGCGGCCATTCTGGCTGCGGAGAAAGGGCAGGGCCTTCTGTCCCTGGTGGTGGAGGCGGAGGGAAACCTGGGATTTGGCCCGCCCTCCCACCGCTATACACCCCTTTTGTTCAGCCTGGACACCGGACAGCTCGTTTCCTGTGAGGCGCTGTTTCTGGACTGTGAACAGGCCAGGGTGAGCATTGAGGAAACCCTTGAGGAGCGCCTTGGCCAGGAGCTGTCCAACTATCTGGACCGGGAAAATCTTTTTCCCTTTCCACTGGAGCGGTTTGCGCTGACCCAAACGGGCATCAGCTTTTACTATCCGGAGCGAAGCATGGTGTGGCTGTCCGGCAAAAGCGCCTTTATCCATTTCCATTATCATGAGCTAAAGGAACTCCTGCGCACAGAGGAGGGCAGCTTGCTAAGCAGCCTACAGCCGTTTAAACAATTGTCGCTTCATGAGGGCAGCAAAGCCGACATTGAGGAGATGGCCAATTCGGGCGGGCTGCCTGGCCTGCCTGTCATGTTAGGGGATGACCTGGGCCAGGTGCTTGAGGCCTATCCCTTGCTGCATGACCCGGAAGGGTTTGTGACGGGGGAAAAATACCAGCTGGAGGATGACCGCTTCCGCGGCAGCCTGGTGATCTCCCGGGAGGGCGAAGCAGTCACCGGCATTCTAAGCCGCCGGATGAATTTGTATGGCTTCATCACAGGGCAAAGCACCCTGGAGGAGATCAAAAGCGCGCTGGGTGAGCCGGCAGGCGCCTTTCCCTTAAGCGCGGAAGCGGCGGGGCTTTATGGCGTGCCCTCAGGGGAGATGCTGGCCTATGATTATAGGGACGCAACGCTTCAGCTGTTTATTGATGACAATCAGGTGTTAAGCGCGGTATGGCTTGACCAGAAGAAGGCGGAATAAACTTGTCCACTGCAAAGAAGAAAATCAAACAGACCATCCAGTCCACCGACCGGGGCGGCCCGGTGCTTCTGGTGCTGGGCTGTTTGCTGTTGCTGTTTGGTTTTCTCACCTTATTAGGGCTTGGTCTTCAGACCTCCGCCGCCTCCCTTCAACTGTTTAAAAACGCCGCCCTGGGGCTGGGAGGCAGCCTTTATTGGGCGGTGCCGCTGTTGGCGATAGGTTGGGGGATTGCGCTTTGCGTTTCTTCCAAGCGCTATGTGAGCTTTTATCCCTTTGTTATGATCAGCGCCCTGATGTTGTGCGTGGCGGCGCTGATCACCCTCTTGACCGGGGTGAACGGCTATCAGGATCTGATGGACTATGTGCGCAACATCAACCTGAACTATCGTGGCAGCCCCAACCCGGACAGCATGGGGGAATACATCGCCACCGCCTACCTGCGGTACAACGGGCATTTTGCGGGTACTGCCTTAGTGCCCGGCGGCGGCGCCCTGGGGATGCTTCTGGCCTTTCCCTTTTGGTCCGCCCTGGGGCGCGGGGGCGCGGTAACGCTGCTGATTATCGCTGGCATCGCCTTGCTTTTTGCGCTGATGCGCACCAGCCCCGTGGCCCTTATCCAACGCTTTGGGGACAGGGCTGCCCTTAAACAGGCCCAGGAGGCGGGCTCAAACCAGCCGCAGACGGCGTCTGTTGAGCCGGCGCAGCCGGTCTATCAGGTGCCCAAGGAGCCCTACCACTTTGGCAATCCGCTCCGGGAGGGCGCTTTTGAAGCAGGCGGCATCATTGAGGAAGAGATGCCGGAGGTGGCTGCCTTTACGGACTGGCCTTCTCCCGCCTATGAACCTTTGGCCCCGTTTGAGACGGATGCCGAAGCGGAGGGCTTTGTGGCCCAGCCCCCGGCCGACCTGTGGCTAAACCAGGAATCAGCCTCAATACAGCCGGCGCCAAGAAACCAAGCGCCGCAAAAGCCTGTTCCTGCCCCAATCAAGCCCCCTGCTCAACAGCCGGTGACGCCGGAAGCGCCCGTCAGGGCGCCTGCGAAGGAGGAGCCCTTCCCAGTTAAAGAACCGCCGGTTGAGGCGCCGCCCTTTGTTGCGCCTCCAAAAACAGAGAACAAGCCTGCCGCTGCGATGGCCCTCAAGGCAGAAAGCACGCCTCAGCCTGTCCTCACCGGCATGGCGGCACAGCCCAGCGGGGAAAAGGTCTCTATCCCCACCCGGGCCAAGCTGCCGGAAGCAGAGCGGAAGCTGGATGGCACCGCCAAGGAATCTAAGCCAAAGCAGGTGCATTTCGCGCTGGACGACTATCAGCCGCCGCCCATGCGGCTTTTGACCCTA
>DAISYX010000109.1:0-6299 GCA_036825095.1 Clostridia bacterium
AAACCTGCCCTCACTTCAGCAAGTGGACATGTTCACCAGCCGGCCCACTGAAAAACAGGTCTGGGCCCTGGTGGATGCCTTTCCGGAGGTGCGCTTTGGGATGACCATGACCGTCGCAGGCTTTCGTTGCCGCACGGATGATGTGATTTTCTCCATGCACCGGCGCGGTGAGCCTCTGTATAAATCAAGCGCTTTCGCTCAGCTGACCCTTTGCCCGGACATGCTGGCGTTTGATTTGGGCCATAACCGGATCACTGACCTTGACTTCCTTAAGGCTACGCCTAAACTGAAGTATCTCATCTTAGCGGATAATAAGATCACGGACCTTAGCCCCTTGGCCGAGCTTAAGGATCTGCAATACCTGGAAATCTTTATGAATCAGGTAACGGATTTAAGCCCGCTGTCAGAGCTGACGGAGTTGGTGGACCTCAACCTGTGCTACAACCAGGTCACGGACTTGAGCCCGCTGTATGGCCTGAAAAAGCTGGAGCGCATCTGGCTTTCCAAAAACGGCCTCAGCCAGGAAGAAATCCAGGCGCTGCAGGAAGCCCTGCCCCAGGCGGAGATCAACAGCACCGTTATCCTGTCCACCCAGGGCGGCTGGCGGGAACACCCCCGCTTTTTTGCCATGCGCCACACCTTTGACCGTGGCGTATTCGAGGCCTTTGAGGATATCCCCGCGAAGGAATAAAAGCCCCGTGAATAATGACTATAGGCCTTCTGCCTTCATCGCGATTTCGGAAATCGCTTCACGCGAACCAGATGGTTTTGCTTTGCCCAGAGTTGAGGCGCGCAGAGCCAAAGCGCAAAGGCCCAGACAGCATCCGGTCATCATCGCATAAATCAGGTTGATGTTGATGCTGGTTTTATCAACGGCATATTCCAGCCCCGCGATCAGCAATACCAGCAGAGCAAAGCCTGCCAGCGCCAGATGCCTTGGCTGCCGCCAGCTATTCTTTTTCCGGAAAAACAAGCCCTCTACCATCAAAATAAGAAGGCCAGCCGCGCCCATCACTTGGGAGGATTTGACAAAGCCCCAGGACAGCACCTCATCTTTCCTGAGGCTTTCAAAAAGGATTTGGAAGGCGCAAAAAAGAATCAAAGCCAAACGGCTGGCGTCCCCCGGGACTTGCTTCGGATAGCGATATGCTAAAAGTGCAAACAGCAGGGCCGCCACACCTTCCAGCATGAAGACCGCAAAGCGCCACTCGCCGTATTCATTCCCTACAGCAATGGGGAAGAAAGCAAGCCCGGAAGGAACTTCCTGGCCAAAGCCCAAGCCTGCCAGCCCCTCACAAAAGCGCCCCAGCGCCAGCATCTTAAGGGCATAGGGCATCAACAGGTCATTAAGCGGCGCAGCCTTCACCCGGTTTGCTCTGGCGGTCAGCCCAACAGCCAGTAAAAAGCCCAGCACCGCCCCCCAAACCGAATAGCCGCCCTGCCAAAACCTAAACGCCAGCCCCTCTCCCCAACCCAAAAAGAAATAGAAGCGGATCAGGACATAGGCAAGGCGGGAGAGCAAAAGCCCAAGAGGCAAGGCGATAAGCAAAAAAACCTCGGCCACCCTTGGCGGATACCCCGCGCGTTTGAGCCCCGCAGCCACCAGAAACGCCACCAGGGAAAGGCTGATCGCCATCCCCAGCGCATAGGCCGTTACGGGCAGACCGCCCAGCATGAACAGCGGTTCAGGCACTGCGTTTATTCCTGTACATAGGCGCTGGCGAAGTAAATAATATCGCCAATAGGCCGGCTGCGATAAGCGGCAGCCCCGTTTATTTTTGTGTTCTTAAACACAATGGTGGCAGATGAGCCTCCGTCCAGATTGTAGGCAGTCTGAACATTAGGGAAGGACGCTATCAGCTCTGTGAACTGCGGGATGCTCATGCCCTGAGAGTTTTCACTGTTGGGCCCTTCGCAGCACACCACCAGATAGCTAAGCGGGCCCGTTTGGCACAAAGCGATGCGCTGCGCCAGAACAGCATCCGTTTTTGCCTGGGCTCTGTCCTCAGCCACCACGCCATCTTTGATCAACACCGGCCCAAAGGTAAAGGCGTTGACAATCGCCTCCTTATGGCTGGCCTCAAACGCCTCGATAGCCTGTTTGTCCGGACGCAGCAGCGCGTGAAAATCACCCTGATTGTCGATCACCAGCACATCGTGCTGTCCAGTGGGCTTGTTGCGGTAGAAATTCCCCTGGCGAACGATATATCCGTCATGATGATAGACAAAAAAATCCCCGCCGATGGCCAGCACAGACTGCACCCTTTTAGCCATCACAGCGCCCGGCAGCTCCTGGGTGGAGCCGTATCTCCCCGCTTTCAAGGTGCGCAGCTGGGACGGGTCGCTGATTTTGATGTGCACCGCGGTCCAGTCGCTGCCCTGAAAACGGCCTTCCTCTATCATGACCCGGATGGATTCGTCCTGGTATTCATGGTCGTTTAAATAGCCCCAGTCATAGGGCGGAACGCCGCCGGTTTCATCCATGGGCAGTTTTACAATCTCCGCATAGGAATAGATGGCCGGGGAAGGCAGCAAAACAAGTGCCAAGGCAATCAAAAGCGCGATGAGGATAATCCTCAAAGCGCGCGAAACCCCCAGGTCATTATGCTCTGTTCTCATATTTCCACCTCGCCCAAAATATAGCAATCCCCTGGCGCCTTGTCAATACAGGCCCGCAAAAGACGCGGCGGAACGCACTTACCTCAAGAAATACGACATCATATAGCCCGTTTTCCCCTCGTACTTCACCTGGGTCCATTCGCCGCCGGGGGTGAGGACGGTGACGACGCTGCCGGAGGGGACCCGCAGGGTGACGGTGCCGGTGGCCTGGCTGGGCTTGGTGCGCAGGTTCACGTAGCTGCCGGAAGGGTGACTTACCCTCAGGGTGGGCACGGCCGGCAGGCCGTAAAGGGTGAGGTAGCGGGTCATCATGTAGCCGGTGGCGCCGCTGTGGGGGATGGTGACCCGGCACCAGGTGAGGCCCTGTTTGGTGATGATCACCGCGGTGTTGCCCGGATAGGCGCCCACAACCCGGCTGGAGGTGCTGGCCTGCTCCCGCAGGTTCAGGCTGCCCTGGCGGGGGGTGACGATGGCGTTGGTGGTGCCGGGCGGGGTGGGGGGCGGCGTGGGCACGGGGCTTGAGCCGTCCCTTAAAAAGCTGGCATCCATAAAGCCGCTGGCGCCGTGGATGCTCACATACCAAAAGCCGTCCCCCTTCAGGTACACCGTGGCCGTGGTGCCCGGAGAATAGGAGCCCAGCACCCGGTAGCTGTAGCCCGGGCCTGTGCGCAGGTTCACCTTGCCGCCGTTGCTGCTGTAGACGGTGGCGGTGCCCACCGGGCTGCCGCCCCCGCCGATGAACCGCAGGAATTCGCCGCGGAAATAGCCCCTCTGGCTATCGATTTCCACATAGTACCAGCCGTCAGACCCGCTGATCACCGTGGCCACCGCGCCGTTATAATAGATGCCAAGGACGGGCGCGGCATAGGAAGGATATTGGCGCAGGTTTAAAAACTGGGAGGCCACGGGGTTGTTGACCACCGCCTGGCTGCCGACCCCTGCGCCGCCCGCCATTTCCAGATAGTCGCCGTGCAGATAGCCGATAAGGCCGGTGGACAGCACCCGTCCCCGGTGCCAGGTGCCCGAAGAGGAGAGAATCTGCACCCAGCGGCCGCGGGTGGCGGAGCCGATGGCAGAGTACTCCGTGCCGGGGCCAGAGCGGACAAACAGCCTGCTGGTACGCGTGACCATGGCAAATTGGCTGTCCGCAGCCTGCCCCATCACCGGGAAAGCCGCCAGGAGTAGCACCAGTGCCGCCAGCCCTGCAGTCAAACGCCGTTTCATCGTGTTCCTCCTCAGCCGATTGATTTCTCGTACTATTATAACGCACAAAGCCCGTCTTTTCATCCAAACGCGGTAAATCAGGGCAAAAAATCTACCAAAACCAGGTTCATCAGCCCCCGGCCCTCCTGGGTCAGATGCAAATGCCCCCGGGAGAAGGCCAAAAGCCCCCCCGCCATATGCCGCCGGATGGCCGGGCCAAAGGCCGCCATCAAGCTTTGTCCCTGCCGCCTTTCAAAGGCGGCGTCCTCCACCCCTTTGGTGAGGCGCAGGCCCAGCATCACCTGCTCAAACCGGGCCTCCTCCGGGGTGACGCTGTGCTCCTCTGGCGCCTGACCCTCCAGATAATCCAAAAGCGCCACCGGGTTTTTGCGGCGGCGGCCCTTGAAAAAACCGGCTGCCGCCGCGCCAAAGCCCAGGTATTCCTCATATTTCCAGCAGTTCAAATTGTGCCGGCACGCATAGCCGGGCTTTGCGTGGTTGCTGGTTTCATAGTGGATGAAGCCCTCCGCCGCAAGCTTTGCCCGGATGAGCGCGTCCATCTGAAGCTCCGTCTCCTCCTCGGGCAGCTGCAATTCCCCGGAGGCCACCCCCTGGCTTAGGGGGGTGCCTTCCTCCAAAATCAGGCCATAGCAGGAAAGGTGCTGGGGGCTCAGGGCCACCGCCGCGTCCAGGCTGTCTCCCACATCCAAAACCGTCTGCCCAGGCAGGCCCGCCATCAGGTCGATGTTCACATTGGGGATGCCCTCCTCCCTGGCCAGACGAACCCCCTGGGCCACCTGCTCCCAGCTGTGCCCCCGGCCCAGGGCGTGCAGCAGGTGGGGCTGGCTGGCCTGGGCGCCCAGGGACAGGCGGTTGACGCCCCCTGCCGCCAGCGCCTCTAAAAAAGCCGCGCTTAAGGATTCGGGGTTGGCCTCGCAGGTGGCTTCCATCCCCTCAGCCCAGGGGAAGGCGGCCCTCAGCGCCGCCAGGATATCCGCCATGTGCCGGGGCGCCATCAGGCTGGGGGTGCCCCCGCCGATAAACAGGCTGTCCGCCTCCGGATGCCCCAGGGCCTCTCCGCGGCTGATAACCTCCTGGCAGAGGGCCTGGGTATAGGCCTCCCGCAGGTGCTCCTGCCCCGGGTAGGAGGGGAAATCGCAGTAGGCGCATTTCCGTTGGCAAAAGGGGATGTGCACATACAGCCCCAGGGAGGCAGGCTTCACCCTTTCAGGTTCTCCGGGTTTAGGGGCTTTAGGTCCTCCGTGACAAATCTGCCGTCCTTGCGGATGAGCACCTCATCAAAGTACATTTCCCCGCCGCCGTATTCCGGGGTCTGGATCATCACCAGGTCCCAGTGGATGACGGAGTCGTTGCCGTTGGGGGCCTCATCATAGCAGCGGCCCGGGGTGAAATGGAAGGATCCCGCGATTTTCTCATCAAACAGGGTGTCCAGCATGGGGCTGGTGATATAGGGGTTTAGGCCAATGGCAAACTCGCCGATGTAGCGGGCCCCTTCATCGCTGTCCAGAATCTGGTTGATCAGCTCAGGGTCGCTGCCTGTGGCCTGGATGATTTTCCCCTTTTCAAAGGCAAAGCGGATGCCCTCGTGGGTGACGCCCTGATACAGGGAGGGGGTGTTAAAGGCGATGCTGCCCTCCACGCTGTCCCGGATGGGGGCGGTGAACACCTCTCCGTCCGGGATGTTCACGGCCCCGGCGCACTTGATGGCCGTCTGCCCCTTGATGGAAAAGCGCAGGTCCGTGCCCGGCCCCGTGATGCGCACCCGGTCTGTGGCCTCCATGCGTTTAACCAGCGCGTCCATGGCCTGGCCCATCCTGCCATAGTCCATGGTGCATACGTCAAAGTAATAGTCCTCAAAGGCGGCGGTGGACATCCTGGCCAGCTGGGCCATGGCGGGGTTGGGATAGCGCAGCACCACCCAGCGGGTCCGGGGCACGCGGATCTCCGAATGAACCATCCTGCCGTAGGTGCGGTTGTGCAGCCGTTTTTGCGCCTCGGGCACGTCCGCGGTTTCAAAGGCGTTATGCCCGCCCCGCACGCCGATATAGCAGGCGCACTGGCGCATCAGGGCCGCGTCCGTCTCCCCCAGGAAGTTAAGCTGATCCTCCGTATAGCCCATCATCAGCTGGCGCTGGATACGGTTGTCCGTCAGGCGGATAATCGGATGCCCGCCGGCTTTAAAAACCTCCTGGGCCAGGGCCTCCCCCAGGGCGCTGTCCGCGTCGATCAGGTCGATCCAGACCTTTTCCCCCGGCTTTACCGCGCAGGAGTAATGCACCAGAGTGCCGGCTAATTTCCAGATTCGTGGGTCACGCATGTTCCAAATCTCCTTATCTTTTCTTGCCGGACAGCCGCCGGGCGATGGGACGCTCCAAAAACCAGGTGAGGGCCGCTGAAAGGCCCAGGCTGATGATCAGCGCCAGAATCACAAAGGGAATCTGCCAGGCCCGCTCCCC
>DAISYX010000110.1:0-6297 GCA_036825095.1 Clostridia bacterium
AGAGCAGCGGATTAAAGAGCATGACAATCCCCAGGATAAAGCCCAAAACGCCCAGGATGAGGGTGAGGTAGTAGGCGGTGCTGCCGCCCCACAGCCGGACGATATCCAGGCTGCCCAGCCGGGAGACGCAGTGGGCGATGAACCACACCGGGAACAGAAGGGTGAGGGACAGCTGCCCCGCCTGGGGGAAGGCCAGAAAGGCGATGCCCACCAGCGCGCTTAAGATGCCCGACACCAGGGTCATGCCCGGGGCAAAGCCGACGCGCCGCTCCAGACGCACATACAGGGCGATGTCTGAGATGCCGGAGACAAGAGCGCCAAAGCCGTACAAATAGGCCAGCACGCCCAGGGCGGAATCCGGCTTTGCGATCATCCAGATGCCAAGGACGATCAGGCCCAGGCCCAGGATCAGCTCCAGCCAGCCGTGGCCGCTTTTATTTTTCATTCAAATCACCTTTTCTTTCTGCTTTTTTCTCAGGCTGCCTTTAAGAGATCCATGAATTCCTCGCCCGTGATGTTCTCCTTGTCCAGCAGGTAGGCTGAGATGCGCTCCAGCGCCTGGGCGTTGTCCTCAATGAGCTTAATGGCGTCCTTCTGGCATTTATCCAGGATGCCGCGGACTTCCTGATCCACCCTGGCGCTGGACTGGTCGGATCCGCCAAAGACGTTGCGGCCATCCAGATACTGGTTTTCTGTGGTTTCAAGCCCCATGGGGCCGAAGGCCTCGCTCATGCCGTACTGGGTGACCATGCTGCGGGCCAGCTTGGTGGCGCGCTGGATGTCGTTGGAAGCGCCGGTGGTGACCTCGCCGAACTTCACCGTCTCCGCGGCCCGGCCGCCAAGCAGAGTGGTGATCTGGGCCAGCAGCTCTGATTTGGTCAGCAGGTAGCGCTCCTCCTCCGGCATGTTCATGGTGTAGCCCAGGCTGCCCATGGTGCGGGGCACAATGGTGATCTTCTGCACCGGCTGGGAATTGCTTTGCAGGGCGCTCACCAGGGCGTGCCCCACCTCGTGGTAGGCCACCATCTCCCGCTCCTTCCGGTTCATCACCCGGTCCTTTTTCTCCTTGCCCGCGATCACCAGCTCCACCGCGGCCAGCAGATCCTTTTGGGATACCTTTTCCCGCCGGTGTTTCACCGCCTCCAGGGCGGCCTCGTTGACCATGTTGGCCAAATCAGCGCCCGTGGCGCCGGAGGTGGCCAGGGCCACCTGGCGGAGGTTCACGTCGCTGTCCAGCTTGACCTTGGCGGCGTGCACCTCAAGGATGGCTTCACGGCCAATCAGGTCCGGCTTTTCCACGATGATGCGCCGGTCAAAGCGGCCCGGGCGCAGAAGCGCCTTGTCCAGCACCTCCGGCCTGTTGGTGGCGGCCAGCACCACGATGCCTTCCTGGCCTTCAAAGCCGTCCATCTCGGCCAGCAGCTGGTTTAAGGTCTGCTCCCGTTCGTCGTTGCCGCCAAAACGGCTGTCACGGGATTTTCCGATGGCGTCGATCTCATCGATAAAGATGATGCAGGGGGCGTTTTTCTTGGCCTGCTCAAACAGATCCCGCACCCTGGAGGCGCCCACACCCACGAACATCTCCACAAATTCGGAGCCGGAGATGGAGTAGAAGGGCACCTTGGCCTCCCCTGCCACCGCCTTGGCCAGCAGGGTTTTGCCCGTGCCGGGGGGGCCCACCAGGAGGGCGCCCTTGGGCTGTTTGGCGCCGATCTTCTTATATTTTTCAGGGTTTTTCAGGAAGTCCACCATCTCCATCAGGCTTTCCTTGGCCTCGTCCTGGCCGGCCACGTCCGCAAACCCCACCCCGGTGGTGGTCTGCATGTTGTATTCCTTGGCCTTGCTCTTGCCCACGTTAAAGATGCCGCCCATGCCGCCTGAGCCGGAGGATTTTTTCATCACCCGGCGGATGAGCAGCGAATAGAAGAGGTAGAGCAAAATCATCGGCACAATCCAGGAGATGATGAAGCTTAAAATGGGCGAGGATTGGGTTTCGTTATAGACCCTGGAGAAGGTGACCCCCTTGTCATAGAGCCTGCCGGTCAGGGTGGGGTCTTCCATGAGCACCGCGGTAAAAATAGTTCCGCTGTCTGGGGCGTCCTGGCTGAGGGCCGGGTCATAGCCCACCACCTGACGCACCTGGGCCATGTCCGCGTCCCGTTTGAGGGTGAGGTAGATGCGCTCCTCGTCGATCTGCGCCTGGTCCACCACCTCCAGGTCCACCAGGGACATAAACTGGCTGTAGCCAATCTGCACCGCGGGGCTTGAGAGCCGGTTGGCGAACAGGAGGTTGAACAGGAAAGTAAGGGCAAAAAATACGATCAGGATGTTGAGCAGCCGGGACCAGTCAGGGCCGCCCTGGGTGGGCGTGCCGCCGGGCTGTCCCGGGCTGCCGGGCGCCTGGCGTCCGGCGGGGTTGGTTTCCTTCAGGTTGTCTTTCATATCAGTGGTCTCTTTTTGTGTCATGATGCATTCCCTTTCTGTATGGCAGTCTGCCGCCGCAGTGGCCGCAATAAAAATAGTGCCGGGGGTTTAAGGTCTGGCAGCCGGGGCATAAAATGTCTGACTTGAGCTGGGCCAGGCCCTTTTTGGCCAGGATCAGCTGATCCGTCAGGCCATCCGCCTGGCGCGCCGCTTCCTCCGCCTGCTGAAGCAGGCTTTTTCCCGTCTGGCTGTAGAGGGATTCCAGCGCGCGCTCCAGCTTTATCACCCGGGCCTCCGCCTGCCGGAGGGCGTCCAGGTGGCTATTATCCTCGGATTTCATGCTGCCTCCCTTCCTTTATCTTTGATATACCTCATTATACAGGGGCTTAATGCCGGAAAACAGAATCAATATCACCCGGATGCAAGTTAGCGGACAGATTGCTGTCATTGCCCGGAAACGGGAGGGGATTTGACGGGAAAAAGTCGTGCGTTTTTTGGTGTTTTGATTAGAGGGGGACAAACCGTGTATATTAAGTTCGCTAAAACCGATTCGTTTTGCTTTTAAACGACCGATTTACCCCAAGGCTTCGGCGAATGCTGAAAGGAGAAAACCATGAAACGGAAAACAGCCTTAACCCTTGCCCTGCTGCTGCTATTCGCCCTGCCCCTGGCGGCCTCCCCCGCTCTGGCGCAAAACCTGAATAGCCCCATCGGCATGTGGATACAGGAGGGAGACACGGGCACCATGCTGCTTTATCTAAGCGACTATGGCAACTACCTGGCCTGGTATTCCTGGCTGCCCCAGGTGGAATCAGGCACCTTTACCCAGCAGGGCGCGCAGCTGACCTTCAGCCAGTATGAAGGGCCCAGCTCAACCTGGGAGTTCAGCGTGATGGGCGGCTGGCTTAACGCCCTTCAGCCGGACAGCGGCACCACGCTGACGCTTCAGGCCTTTGAGGCCCGCGCGCCCCAGGCGCTTTTGGGCATCTGGGAGGGAAACATCGAGGGCCTGGGTCCCTTTGAGATGACGCTGTTTGACAACAGCGAGTTCACCGAGTTTTTCCTGGATGACATGGAGGAGGACGAGGGCATCTTCCTGGCCAATGAGCGCGTCATTGCCTTTAGCTACCCCAACGGCTTTTCCCTCCAGCTCAGCTACCAGATCACAGGGTCCGGGCAGGGGGCGGAGGTCAGTTTTTATGACAGCCAGACGGGGGAGTTTGCCTTTGGCCTCTGGCGTCCGGATGAGAGTGTCCAGCCCAGCCCCGAGGTTACCCCCCAGGTGAGCCCTGCGCCCGGGCAGCCCTCGGGCCTGGTGGGCTATTGGCGCAGCATGGACCCGGAGGACCCCAACACCCTGGTCTTCCATGAGGACGGGCGTTTTCAGCTGATCTATGACGAGGCGACGGATGAGGCGGAAAACCCCTCCGGGGAGTACAGCGTTCTGGGGGACACCCTCACCATCACCCTTCAGGATGGCAGCGTTGAAACCGTGCGCTTTATCCTGATGGGGGACAGCCTGCTGCTGGCCTCCGCCAACGACCTGCAAAATGTGCTTAACTACACCCGCACAGGCCCGCCCGGGGAGGACGGCGAACCGGAGGGGCAGATTGACCCCGCCCTGGCGGGCACCTGGGCCGGCCTTTCCTTTGGCAGCTACTTTGAGCTGACCATCTCCCCTGACGCCAGCTATTCCTTCCTGAGTCTGCCGGATGAAAGCCAGGGACACAAAGGCCGGGTGACCGTCCAGGGCGGGCTGATGAACCTTGAATACGCCGGGGGCCTTTCCACCTATGCCTTCTTCATTGATGAGGCGGGCGTTCTGGTCATGGGGGATGATCCCACCACCAAACTGTCCGGCCCCTTAAGCCGGGAGCCCTTGCCGGCGGCACCCCCTTCCAAAATGGCGGACCCCGCCCTGGTGGGCGTCTGGGGCGGCCTGGAGGGCGGGAACTATGTGGAGCATGTCTTCCTGGCGGACGGCAGCTATCAGCGCTTTGCGCCCCTTGAAGGCGAGGCCCAAAGCGGCAGCTTCATGGCCTCAGAGGGCGTCCTGGCCATCCTAAGCCCGGGGGGCGGCGCGCGTCAGGCCTCCTATGAAGCGGGGGAGGACAGCCTCACCATCACGGATACGGGGCAGGCGCCCTTTGAGTTCATCCGGATGGATGGGGTGATGAAGCGTTAGATTTTCTGCTTGAGAGGCAAAGACCGATTGCCAAGTTTGTGCCTGGATGGTACCATGAGGCCACCTGAAAACCCCAGGAAGGCGGGGATGATGTGGCCAAAAAACAGGATTTAAGGGTCATCAAAACGCGGCGCGCCCTGGAAAGCGCCATGCTGCGGCTGCTGACCGGCACCCCTTTTGCGAAGATCACCGTCAATGAGCTTTGCGCCCAGGCCATGGTGAGCCGCAGCGCTTTCTATGCCCATTTCCAGGACAAGTACGATCTGGCCGCCCACTGCCTCAAGCGCCTGTCCGACCAGCTGTTTGAGGAGACCCGGCGCCAGGGGCTTAAGGAGCATCTGCGCGCCCTGCTTGAGCGGATCAGCCGGGACAGCCGGGTGTTTGTCAACCTCATCATTGCGGAGTATGACGGCGAGCTGATGGCCTTGATCCGGGAGGGTTTCCTGAAAGAGCTGGAAGCCCACCGAAGCCAGCTCTTAAGCGCCCTGCCCCAGCCCCAGGAAATTTCTGTCCTGTTCCATGCGGCAGGGCTGACCAGCGCCATCATCCACTGGATCAGAACCGGCCTGGTTTATTCAGTGGACGAGATGGCCGCCTGCCTGGGGGCGCTTTTGCCCCCGGTCTGTGAGGAGACACAAAAGAACGAGGCATAAACCAAAAAAGCGCCCTGAGCCAAACGACAGGGCGCTTTTTCATATAAGAAGGGTTTAATCCAGCGTCACCATCACGCCCTCCCGCTGGGAGCGGTAGGCGGCCTCCACCACCCGCTGAGCCAAAAGGGCGTCCTCCGCAGGGGCCTCAAGGGGCTTGCCTCTTAGGACGCTTAAGCTGAAGCTGTCTATCTCCCGGGCATAGAGATCGCCAAAATCCCCTGGGACAGAGGTGAGGGAGGGAGGCCCGCCGTCCTGCCGGCTGTTATAGCCGCCGGTTTCTTTCAGCGAATGCAGCTGAAGCTGGCCGCCGTCCGCCTGCCCCAAAATTCCCGGGCCCAAAAGGCAGCCCCGGGTGCCAAACAGGTCCAGCCGCCAGTCCGCCGCCTCGTCCGGGATGTTGAAATGGCTCTGCACGGTGCATAGGGCGCCGTTTTCAAGGCGCATCAAAACGCAGGCCGCGTCCTCCACGGGGTAATGAAAGGTCTGGTTGTCCTGCATGGCCATCACCTGACGCACAGGGCTTTTTGCCATCCATGTGATCAGGTCGATCACATGTACCCCCATGTCCATCAAAGCGCCGCCCCCGGCAGTTTCAGGGCGCTGGCGCCAGGCGCCGGGAATCTGGGGATACCAGCAGGAAAAACGCGCATAGGCGGACACCAGGGGGCCGATCTCTCCTGCCTGAAAAAGCGCCCTCATCCGGCGGGTGTGGGCGCCAAAGCGCATCATGAACCCCGCGGCCAGGGGAAGGCCCTTCTGGGCGAAGGCAGCTATTATCTGCTGCCCCTCTTTGCAGTTGAGGGCCAGGGGTTTTTCAATCAGCAGGGGTTTGCCCGCCGCGCACACCAAAAGGGCCTGGCGCAGGTGCTCTCCCACCGGGGAGGCGATATACACCGCTTCCACCGCCGGGTCTTCCGCCAGGGCCTTAGCGTCGGTGTAGGCGGCCTGGGCGCCGTATTTCTCCTGAAGCCGCCTGGCGTCGGCCTCTTTGGGGTTCATCACGGCCGCCAGGGCGGCGTGTTCGGATTTCAGGAT
>DAISYX010000111.1:0-612 GCA_036825095.1 Clostridia bacterium
TTCGCATTTCAGGACAGGAAAATCCGGGAAGCCTCCCTTAGCACCTCGCCTGAAGCCAGGCGCATCGATTGGATTCCCCGCCACAACTGGGCGGATGAGCTGGACAGGATGGCGACCCAGGGCAGCCAGGGCGCGCCTATCCGCAAAAGGCTCCAGTCCCTTCAGGGAGTCAGAACCCGCCTGTTCGGGAAAATGCTGCCTTGGGTGGAGCTGGGGCTGCTTGGCTTTTTATCCTACTGGCTCACATCCCTCTCCGGCGTTTACGCAACATTCCGCGTGGCGGACTTCTGGCTTTTCTACCCCATCCTGATGGGCAGCCTTCATGGCGGCCTTCTGGGAATCCTGTCCGCTTTCATCGCCTGTGTGTTTTTCGGTTTGGACTGGGCGAATCAGGGAAACGACCTGTACCTGCTGCTCTATAACACCGACAACTGGCTGCCGCTGATGACCTATCTGCTGGCTGGTGGCATGTTCGGCTATATGCATGACAAAACCAATGAAAGGCTTCTGATGGCAGAGCAGAAGATGGCGGAAAGCGATGCGGAGGCAGCCTTTTTGGAGAAAATGTTCCGCCAGGCATCCGAAGACCGCAGCAGGCTGCAAAAACAGGTC
>DAISYX010000111.1:622-6294 GCA_036825095.1 Clostridia bacterium
CAGCCGGGACAGCTATGGAAGGATTTTGGGCATCATAAGAGAGCTGGACGCGATGCAGCCGGAAGCGGTGCTGATGTCAGCGCTCAATGTGCTGGAAGACGTCATGCAAAACCACAGCGTCTCGATTTATCTCCGCTTTGAGATGACCGCCTATTGCAGGCTGCTGGCCAGATCGCGGGATTACAGGGGGAACGCGCCCCGGTCCATGGACATCAGCCATTATCCCCTGATGAAAACTCCGCTTGACAGCGGCGCTCCTTTTTTCAACACAAGCCTTGAGCCTGATTACCCCACCTTCTGCGCGCCCATCATGGAGGGCGGGCGGGCCATCTCCATTATCGCCCTGTGGCATGTCCCCTTTGACCAGCAGACGCTCCATTTTCAAAACCTCTTTATTTCCATCATCGGCCTGGTGGAGTCCGCCCTGGTAAGGACCATACGGGAGTTCCGCCTGACCAGGGGCATGTATATCGAACACACGCGCATCATGACGGATAAGGCTTTTCTGAATAAACTGGGGATCTATCAGCGCATGAAAAAGCAGGGCATTGCTGAATTTCTGTTTCTGAAAGTGGCCTCTATCGGCGCAAAACACACCCTGAATGACATGGCGCGGGAGGTTGGATCGGTCATCAGGGAAACGGATATTGTCGGGCGCCTGAATGACGGCTCCTATTATGTTTTGCTTCCCCAGGCGGACGAGAACCATCTGCCGGAGCTTGTTCAGCGGTTCGCCAGGGCCGGCTTGTCCTGCGATTTGGTCCGCCAGGAGGATGCCTATGTCTGACACCGCTGTTCTTTATCTCATCATCTTCCTGCACATGGCGATGGTTTTTTCCACAGGGGCTTATGCCGGCTTGAGAGGGCGGAAGGTGATTCCGGCCTGGTATGTCTGGATGTCCCTGGCGCCCGTGTTTGGGCCCATCGCGGGGTGTCTCCTGCTTGCGCGCCCGGGCAAGGCCCCGGGCATCACCCCGGACGCGGTCCGGGGAGGCGCTCAGAAAAAAGAAGCGCTTCACCAGATGCCGTTTATGGACATGGTTCCGCTGGAGGAGTCGCTGCTCCTTGACGCCCCTGAGAAGCGGCGCGCCGCGATGATGCACATCCTGCGCTCCGATCCCCTGCAATATCTGGACCTTCTGCTTCTGGCCAGGTTTAATGACGACAGCGAAACCGCGCACTATGCGACGGCCACCATCATGGAACTGCAGCGCCATTTTCAGCTGCGCATCCATCACCTCAGAAAAGAACTGGCAGGCGAAAGCCACAAGGCGGACCTCCTGCGGGAGTATGCCATGTCGCTGAATGGTTATTGTCAAAGCGGGCTTCTGGAAGGGCAGCTTCTTAGGCGGCAGCGCCTCTTGCTTAAACAAGCGCTGGAAAACTGCCTCAGGCTGACGGAGGATCAGGAGCTGCTTGGCATCAAGGTGCGCAACAGCCTGGCGCTTAAAGAAACAGGCGAAGCCATGGCCGCCGCCAACAAACTGATCAAGAACTGGCCGACGCAGGAAAACTCCTGGCTGGAAGGGTTCCGGGTATGCGTTGAAACCCATGACCAGGCCTGCCTTGTGGCTTTTAAAGAGTCAATGCGGAATACGCCGGTTGATTACTCCCGCGCCGGACGCGAACACCTGCTTTATTGGGAGGGAAAACACCTGTGAGCAAGAAATCCATTTGGATTCGTCTGCTGATTCCAGTGCTCATCATGGGCTTTATGATATCCGCGGTCACGCTTGAAAAGCGGGGCGCGGCCAGAGATCCCAGCACCGTCCTGCTTGATTTTCTTGCGGGCGACGCGCTTGAGACGCCTGAAAACGAGCCCGGTTCCCCGCGCACGCTGGTTCTGTATCACGCGGCTGACATTTATGAGAAGAAGGTCGGTGAGACCATTTGCGACACGCTTGACGCCATGCGCGTCCCTTATCAGACCCTGGACCTGGGCAATGAGCCGGACATTCTGTTCTCACAGGTGTCCTTGATTCTGCTCGCCTCTCAATCCCTTCATCCCTTCACGGCGCATTTGGAAAGCCTGCTGGAATGGATTAAGAAGGGCGGCAAGCTGGGTCTTATGATGGCGCCCGTGCTGGACGCCTCGTTTCGCATCTTATACCGCAATCTTGGTATAACGGAATACGGCTTTGATTATTACATATTCCACTCCCTTCGCTTTACAACAGGCCTGCTGCCATTATGGGGAAGCTCCGTCTTTGACGAGGACTTAGCGGACTACGCTTTGTTTGTCCGGCTGGAACCGGATTGCGTGATTCATATGGAAAGCGCGGACAGCATGAAAATCCCGCTGCTCTGGGAACGGGCCCTGGGCCAGGGACGGATCGTGGTGCTGAACAACACCCTTTTGTCAGGCAAGGACAGCAGGGGAATCATGACGGTTGCCCTGTTCGCCCTGGAGGACACCCTGGTATATCCTATCATCAACGCGGGCATGGTGTTTCTGGATGACTTTCCCGCGCCCCAGCCCGAGGGATATGACCCGACGCTGCTGGCGCATTATGGCTATGACATACAGGGGGTTTTCAGAAACCGCTGGTGGCCGGACATGAAAAGTCTGGCGCGGCGTTTTGGATTGCGGTATACCGGTGTTCTGGTGGAAACTTATAACGATACCGTGGAACCTCCTTTTCTCCCCGAAAGCTCTGATACGACGCTGATTAGGTATTACGCTGCCGAACTCCTGAGCATTGGCGGGGAAATCGGCTTGCATGGCTACAACCACATGCCCCTGACCCCCACCGGTTTTGTGTATAAGGACATACCGTATCTCACCTGGCCGTCCAAAGAGGCGATGCGGGGAAGCATCCGCGAGCTGCTCCGTTTTGGAAAGCAGGAGATTCCCAGCGCCTCATACATCACCTATGTGCCGCCTTCCAACTACTTAAGCGATGAGGGCCTTGAGGCGCTGCTGGACACGGTGCCTGAGCTGAGGGTCATCTCCGGCCTGTACCTAAGTGAGCTGGGGGTCAATGACTACGTCCAGGAATTTCGTGAAGAAGCAAACGGAACCATCTCCGTGCCGCGCGTTTCCTCGGGTTTTGTGGGGGACAGGTATGACCGGTTTGTCATGGCAGAAGAGCTTTTGCTCCACGGCGTATTTTCCCACTTCATCCATCCGGATGACATTCTGGATGAATCCCGGGGCGCGGCGCTTGGCTGGGATGAGATGCTGCGGTCCTTTACGCAGCTGCTGGAATCCATAACCGCCACCTACCCTGAGCTTCGTTTCTCAACGGCAGGCGAAGGGGCGGCGGCGGTTCAGCGCTATGAACGCCTGCGCCTGATGAGAAACATTGGGCCGGACAGCCTTGAGATAAGGCTTATGAACCTCTATGACACCGCCTGGTTGGCCCTCAGGACGCGCGAAAAGGTCTTGGGCATTGAAGGCGGCGAATTGTTCCCCATCTCAGAAAATTTCTTCTGGATACGGGCGGACGGGCCTGAAGTGACCATCCACTGGGAGCGGAGCCTATGAAAATCTGTTTCATCTGCGAGGGCAGCTATCCCTTTGTCGCCGGCGGCGTATCCTCCTGGCTGCACGCGCTGGTGACCAGCATGCCTCAGCACGAGGTGATTATCTGGGCAATCGCAGCCCAGGAAAAGCAGCGCAACCGCTTTGCTTATACATTGCCCCCCAATGTCACGCTGGTGAAAACTGAGTATCTGGACGCGGTGCTCAGGGAGCCGATAAAACCCCAGCGAAAAAGCAGGAATATCAGCCCCGGACAACTTGAAGCGCTGCGCGCCCTGATCAGTTGTTCCTCTCCCCAGTGGCGCGTGATTTTTGAAATGTTTCATGAAAACCGATCCGGCAGCCTGGCGTTTTTGTCGAGCCCCGCATTTTTGGCGCTGACGGAGGAAATCTGCCGCAGAGACTTCCCCTATGTGGGCTTTACAGATTACTTCTGGACCCTTCGCTCCATGTTCTTGCCGCTTCTTTATCTTCTGGGGGGCGAAATGCCCCGGGCCGATCTGTACCATGCCGTTTCCGCCGGCTATGCCGGCGTGCTGGGAGCGATGGCTTCTTACTCCCACGGAAAGCCTTATGTATTAACAGAGCATGGCATTTACACCAGGGAGCGGGAGGAGGAAATCCTCAGGACGGAATGGGTGCCGCCCCAGTTCGTGGATTTGTGGATCAGCATGTTTTATATGTTCTCCCAATGCGCATATGACGCCGCGGACTGCGTCACCGCGCTTTTTAAGCGCGCAAGCTTCATCCAGCAGGAGATAGGCTGTGATCCGGACAAATGCGCGGTGATCCGCAACGGCATTCACATGGAACAGTATTGGGCTGTCCCGCCCAAAGCTTCCGATGGCTGGGTTGATATCTGCGCGATTGTGCGCATCGTCCCCATTAAGGATATCAAGACGCTGCTCTACGCGTTCTCATCCGTCAGCGCGCAGAGGGACAATGTCCGGCTCCACATTTTAGGCCCAAAAGAGGAAGACGAGGAGTATTTCCTGGAATGCCAGCAGCTGGCCCAGGACCTGGCGCTTGACCGGGTGACCTTTACCGGCCGGGTGGATGTCAGGGCCTATCTTGAGAAAATTGACTTTACAGTGCTTACCAGCATTTCCGAGGGGCAGCCGCTGGCGGTTCTGGAAGCGATGGCGGCCGGCCGGCCGGTGGTCAGCACGGATGTTGGCAGCTGCCGGGAGCTGATCGAAGGCATTGATGACGCGTTTGGAAATGCCGGCCTCTGCGTTCCGGTGATGCACCAGAGCGCCCTGACGGAGGCGATTTTGACTTTGTGCGATCATCCTGCCCTTCGAAAGCAGATGGGCGAAAGCGGACAAAAAAGGGTCGCGGCGCTTTATGGGTACAATCAGATGCTTGAAAACTATCTCAAAATCTACGCGCGCGCCGCCGAAATTTTGGAACTGAAGCGAAAGGAGCTGCCATGGCGGGAATCGGTTTTGATTTAAAAAAGCTGTTTGTGGGCGCCGGCGCCATCCGAAAAGTAAGGGCCTACGCCTATGCCGGCATCGTCTGCTCCGGAACGATGCTTCTGGCTGTTGTGCTGCTGCTGGGGGTCCAGATGCTGGCCAGGCGCTTTGAGGCAACGGAAAGCGGCGTCAGCACGCTGGTAGCGCTGATGGTCTACGCGTTGATGGGGTCGCTTCTGTTCAGCTCCGTCTGGCAGATTCTTCTGTCCAGGTTTGTTGCGGACCAGCTGTATGAAGGACGGCCGGAGCGGGTGATGCCCTCCCTTTTGGGGGCCTCCGTCCTTTTGATGGTGCCGGGCGGGATACTCTATGGTTTCCTCCTTTCATCCGCCAGGTCCGTTTCCCCGCTTGACCGCTTCCTTAACTGGGCGTTTTTCATGGAGCTGCTGGTTGTCTGGCTGCAAATGACCTACATCACAGCTGTCAGAAATTACCGGCAGATCCTCCGCATCTTTTTTCTTGGCGTGGTCATGACGCTTATGTTGGGCTGGCTGCTGCTAAGCGCGGGCGTCTCTGTTCTCACGGCGCTTCTTTCCGCCATGGTATGTGGTTATGGCGTGATGCTGATTGGGTTTATGGTCACGCTCTTTCGCCGCTTTCCCCGCGCTGAGGGCAGCGTTTTCACCTTCCTCAGCTGGATAAGAAAAGCGCCGCAGCTGGTCTGGATTGGATTTTTTAGCATGGCCGGAGCTTTTGTGCATTTGCTGGTG
>DAISYX010000112.1:0-6114 GCA_036825095.1 Clostridia bacterium
GGCGCGCACAAAAAACTCCCCCGTGGTCACATCGCAAAGCGCCGCCCCCGCCTGCTTGCCTGTGAAATAGACGCTGGCGATGAAGCGGTTCTCCTTCTGGGTGATGCTGGCGGTGTCTGAGAAGGTGCCGGGGGTGACAATGCGGATCACCTCCCGGCGGACCAGGGTTTTGCCCTTGGCCGGCTCCTCCGTCTGCTCCGCGATGGCCACCTTATAGCCCCGGGCGATGAGGCGGGCGATATAGCCCTCCGCCGCGTGCCAGGGCACCCCGCACATGGGCGCCCGCTCCGGCAGGCCGCAGTCCCGCCCCGTTAAGGTGAGCTCCAGCTCCCGGCTGGCGGTCTTGGCATCCTCAAAAAAGAGTTCATAAAAATCCCCAAGCCTGAAAAACAGCAGGGCATCGGGGTTCTCTTCTTTCAACGCCATGTACTGGCGCATCATGGGGGTCAGTTCAGCCATCGCAAACACTCCTGGGTGATAGAGGGATTATACCATATCCAGCAAAAAATCAAGGAGGTTGTGGAGCACAAAGGCTCTGTTGAGAAAAAAGTTGCTGACCTTCTCATCAGCAACTTTTCTGAATCCTTTTCTTTTTTGCATTCAAGTCAAAAACTTCCAGACCTTACCTCGTGCCGCAGCCCTGGCAGCCGGCGCAGCCCGCAGGGCCGCAGCCGTTCTCCTCCTCTTCCTCGCCCTGCAGGGCGATCTGAAGGGTGCGGTTCACCTGGGCCATCAGGGCGTTAAAGCCGCTGCGGGCCGCCTCCAGCGCCCGAAGCTCCGGCTGGCTGGAGAGGCGCTCCTCTATTTCTTCAATCTCCCGGCGCAGGTCGTCCGCGGCGGCAGAGCCTCCCTCCTCCAGCGCGATGGCCTCCATCTGCTCCTGAAGGTCGGTGTACTCGCCGTACAAGTCGGTGATGTCCGCGCTTTCCATGGCGCCCTGCTCCAGTTCCACCATCCGGGTGAACTCTGCGCTTTCCGCAAGCATCTCTCCCAGCTCCCGGGCTTTTTCCAAAATCAGCTCCATGCTCATGCGATGATGTCTCCTTTTAATGTGTTGCTGCCATATCCCCTTACCTTAAGGGGGACGATTTGTCCGATCAGCTCGGGGCCGCCTTCAAAGGTGATCCCCATGCCGCGCCCGGTTTTGCCGGAAAGGTGGCCCTTGCCCCGTTTGGCGGGCCCCTCCGCCAGCACCTGGGCCTCGCTTCCCACCAGGCTTTCAAACACCTCCTGGCTGATGGCCTCCTGGGCTTTAATCAGCCGGGTGATGCGCTCCCGGGCCACAGGCTGGGTGATGCGCCCGGGCAGCCGGGCCGCCACCGTGCCTGTGCGGGGGCTGAAGATAAAGGTGAAAGCGCTGTCAAAGCGGGCGCGCTCCACCAGGTCCAGGGTCTGTTCAAAATCCTCCTCCGTCTCCCCGGGGAAGGCCACGATCAAATCCGTGGTGATGCCAATATCGGGCATGGCAGCCCGGAGCGCCCCCAGGCGCTCATCATACATGGCCCGGGTGTAGCGGCGGTTCATGGCCTTCAGCATCCGGTCGCTGCCCGACTGAGCGGGCAGGTGCAGATGGGGGCAGACGGCGGGGTTTTCCGCCATCTCGCGGATCAGCGCGTCGGAGAGGTCCTTGGGGTTGCTGGTCATAAACCGCAGTCGCTTTATACCCGTTTCTTCGTGCAATGCGCGAAGCAGCTCCGGAAACCGGGCCCCGCTGCCGTCCAGGCCATAGGAGTTGACGTTTTGGCCCAACAGCATGATCTCCTGCACGCCGTCATCTGCCAGGCCTTTTGCCTCCCCCACGATGTCCTGAAGCCGCCTGGAGCGCTCCCGGCCCCGGACGCTTGGCACCACGCAGTAGGAGCAGAAGTTGTCACAGCCGTGCATCACCGTCAGATAGGCCATAAAGGGGGATTTGCGAAGGACCGGCATCCCCTCATACAGGGTGCTGTCCTCCCCCCGGGCAAAGGCGGCCTCCCGCCGCCCCTCCAGGGCAAAAAGCACCCGCTCCGGCAGCCGGTAGATCTCGCCGGTGCCCAGGGCAAAGTCCACGTGGCGCTGTTTTTCCCGGAGCTTTTCCGCAGCACCCTCCTGCTGCACCATGCAGCCCAGCACGCCCACCAGCGCCTGGGGGCGCTGTTTTTTGATCTCCTTGGTGAAGATGATGTTGCCCATGGCCCGGCGCTCCGCGTTGTCCCGGATGCAGCAGGTGTTGAACAAAATCAGATCCGCCTGGTCCTGGCTTTCCTCCCGGGCCATGCCCATCTCATGAAGGATGCCGGCGACGGCCTCGGAGTCATGGGCGTTCATCTGGCAGCCATAGGTGGTGATGTGATAGGTTTTGGGCGCGTCCGCCCGGCCCTTGATATCCCGGGCAAGGGCCCGCTGGGCCTCTACGGCCTCATGGCTGATGGTGATGGTCCTCTCACGCATGGTTGTCCTCTGTCTCCTCCTGTACAAAGCCCTCCAGCCCGCTGCCGCCGCAGGCGGGGCAGGGCTTAAGGGTCTGGGCCTTCAGGGTTTCCGCCGCCTTCTTGCGGCTGATCTCCATCATCCCCAGGCGGGTGAAGCCGTGCACCACGGTTTTCACCGGGTCCTCCTTGAGGGCTTCCTCAAAGGCGGCCTGCACCCGCTCCCTTGGGGCCTCTTCCTTCATGTCGATAAAGTCAATGAGCAAAATGCCGCCAAGGCCCCGCAGACGGATGATCCGCGCGGCCTCCCGGGCGGCCTCCAGGTTGGTTTTCAGGATGATGTCCTGGCCCCTTAGGCTGTTGCGCCCGGTGTTCACATCCATCACCGTGCCCGCCTCGCAGGGGTCGATCACCAGGGTGCCGCCCGAGGGCAAGTATACCCGGCGCTTTAAGGCCTGATGAAGCTGGTGGGGGATGTTGTAAAGCGCAAAGGGGTCGGCGCTTTCTTCCACGGGGATGCCAAGGCCGGAAGCGGCCTTCACATCATCGCTGAGCGCCCTCTTTGGGGGCTGGCGCTCCTCCCTGAGGATGCGCTCAAGGGGATGGGGCGCGGGCAAAAGAAGCGCGGGGGCGGGGCGGGTCTGCGCCTTTTCCAGCACCGTCTGCCAGGCGTCAATAAGCCCCGTGATGTCCGCCTTGATGGCCGCCTCCCCCGCGTCCTGGGCGGAGGCCCTGAGCACCAGGCCCATGCCCTCCGGCTTCAGCCGGGCCGCCAGGCGGGTGAGGGCCGCTTTCTCCGCCCCTTCCAGCCGGGTGGAGGCGTGGGCTACCCTTCCCCTTGGCAGCAGCAGCGACAGATGCCCCGGCAGGGCGATGTCCATGGTGAGAAAGGCCGCCTTATTGCCCTGGGGCGGTTTTTTCACCTGGACGATGATGGCCTCCCCGCCCCGGGGACGCTCTTCCCCGGGGATCTCAGAAAAAGGCAGAAAGCCGGAGGCTCCCCCCGGCAGGCTTACAAACAGGGCCTCCAGGTTTTTCAGCACCCGCCCCGCCTTGCCCAGGAACACCGCCTCCGGGCTGATCTCAGGCGGGCTGGACAGGGGGAAATAGGCCATCAGCCTGCCCCCCTGGGTCAGCGCGGCGGCAGGCTGCCCGCCTTTTGACCGGATGACCAGCTCCTTCACAGCTGCTCCAGGGGCGCAAAACGGGCATCCAGAAGCGCCAGGCGCCGGATATCAAGCAGCGGTTGATGCACCCCCGCTGTTTCCGACAGGGAGGCCAGGAGCTGGTCCGGCTTGGCGGTCAATTGCTGGTTGAGGGCCAGGGTGGCCCGCATCTCCCCCTCTTTTTCAAACAGGTTCAGGATGCCGGGGCGCAGATCGTCCGGCCGTTCCCCGGATTTGCTGCGGCGGATGTAGGGGATCTCCTCCCGGGCCAAAAAGGCGGGCAGGGCTTCGGTCAGCTGCCCCCAGACCGCCTCCTGGCCCTTAAGGGGCGCAAAGGCGTACTGGGCCGCGAACACCCGGGCCATGGCCGCAGGCGCGTCATCCGGCTGGGGCAGGGCCTCAAGGGCTTTTAGCCCCGGCGGCAGCGCCCGGCCCAGGCGCTCAAGAAATTCCGCCGGGGACACGGGGGACATGAGGGGAATTTCCGCGATCTCCCGCTCCCCTGTGATGCCCACCGCCAGGGGGGCCGCAAAGCTCAGGATGATGTGGGGGTTAAAGCCCTGGGAGTAGCTGGACGGCAGGCCGCTTCGGCGAAGGGCCCGCTGCATGGCCCGCTGCAAATCCAGGTGGCCGATGAAGCGCAGTTCCCGCTCTTTTTTAAACACCAACAGCATTTTCATGTTTCACAGGCCCCCTCAAAGCGGGTCAGCCCGCAGCCCAGGCAATACTCCCGGCAGTCCGGCGTGGTTTTTGCCTCGTGGGCCTTCTCGTTTTCCTGCCACAAAAAGGCCTTGGTGACGCCGATGTCAAGCAACTCCCAGGGGAAGAGCTCCTCCTTTGGCCGCTGCCTGTTGGCGTAGAAATGGGGGTCCAGCCCCGCGTCCTCAAAGGCCGCAAGCCAGCTTTCATAGTCAAAGTGCTCGTTCCAGCCGTCCAGACGGCAGCCCTTTTGATAGGCCCGGTACAGCACCTCCGCCATCCTGCGGTCTCCCCGGGCAAAGCAGGCCTCAAGGAAGCTCACCTCCGGGTCATGCCAGTTGAAGGTGACGTTTTTGATTTTCAGGGCCTCCCGCAAGAGGGCCTGCTTGCGCTTGATCTCCTCCAGGGTGTCCTGGGCGGCCCACTGGAAGGGGGTGAAGGGCTTGGGCACAAAGGTAGCGCAGGACACGGTGATCCGAAGCCCCCGGGCCCGCTCCCCCTTGGGCAGGGCGTAGTAGACGCCGGCCACCTTGCGGGCCAGGTCCGCTATGCCCAAAAGGTCCTCATCCGTCTCGGTAGGCAGGCCGATCATGAAGTACAGCTTCACCTGGCTGTAGCCCTGGGCGAAGGCCTCCCCCACGGTGCGCAAAAGGTCCTCCTCGGTGACGCCTTTGTTGATCACGTCCCTTAGCCGCTGGGTGCCGGCCTCGGGGGCAAAGGTCAGCCCGCTTTTCTTCACCCGGGCGGTGTCGGAAAGGGCCTCCTGCAGGTGCCCGTCAATCCGCAGGCTGGGCAGGGACAGGCTGATGCGCTTCTGGGCAAAACGGGCGTTAAGGCCCTGTACCAGCTCGCCCAGCTGGCTGTAATCCCCGGTGGAGAGGCTGGACAGGCTCATCTCCTCGTAGCCGGTGGCGTCCACCAGCTTTTCCGCCAGCTCAAAAAGGCGCTGGGCGCTGCGCTCCCGGATGGGGCGGTAGAGCATCCCCGCCTGGCAGAAGCGGCAGCCCCGGGTGCAGCCCCGCATCACCTCCAGCACGATGCGGTCATGCACCGCCTCGGCAAAGGGCACGGGGATATCCTCAGGGAAATCCGCCTGATCAAGGTTTAACAGCACCCGTTTTTCAACCGGAAGGGGGGCTTTTGGATCGGCGGGCGCAAAGGATAGAAGCTGGCCGTCCTCCCGGTAGCTGGCCTCATACAGCCCCGGCACATACATACCCGGCACCTGGGCCAGCTGGCGTAAAATCTCAGTCCGGGCCAGGCCCTCCCTGCGGCCCCTGCCGATCACCCGAAGGGCCTGTGGGGTGGCCTCCTCGCCGTCTCCCATCAGAAAGGCGTCAATAAAGGCGTGCAGCGGCTCCGGATTGCAGGCGCAGGGCCCCCCCGCGATGACGATGGGGTCCCCCTCCCCCCGCTGGGCGTTTCTAAGGGGGATGCCGCCCAGTTCCAGCATATGCAGGATGTTGGTATAGCTCATCTCGTATTGCAGGGTAAAGCCCACCACGTCAAAGCGGGACAGGGGCGCCTTGTTCTCCAGGGAGAACAGGGGGATGCCCTCTTCCTTCAGGCCGTCCATCATGTCCGTCCAGGGCATCATCACCCGCTCGCAGAGCATGTCCTCCTGGCGGTTGACGATGTCATAGATGATCTTCATCCCCAGATGGCTCATGGCCACCTCATAGGTATCAGGGAAACAAAAGGCAAAGGTGGTGATGCCGTCCTCCCAGGCCTTCACCCGGGCGTTCAGCTCGCCCCCCACATAGCGGGCGGGCCTTTGCACCCGCGCAAGAAGCGCCTCCAGGCGCTGCAGAACCATTTCGTCCAAAACAAAACCTCCCCGG
>DAISYX010000113.1:0-6096 GCA_036825095.1 Clostridia bacterium
TGGGCATCGCCTATGACGCGGGCGGCGTGGCCTCCGGCCCCATGACGGCCACCTTTGTGCTGGCCTTTGCCCAGGGCGCCGCCGCCATGACCCCCGGGGCCAACGTGCTGGTGGACGGCTTTGGCGTGATCGCCATGGTGGCCATGACGCCGGTGCTGTCCCTGATGATTTTGGGCGCGGTGTTCCAGCGCAAAACCTTAAAGCTGCAAAAAGAGCAGCACCGCCTGAGAGAGGAGGCCCCCATCACGGTGCCCGCGGGCCAGGCGGAGGCCTTTGACTGCATGATGGCCATTCTCAACCGGGGCCTGTCCCAAGAGGCCCTGGCCATCGCACGGGCGGCGGGCGCCGGCGGCGCCACCATCATCCATGGCCGCGGCTCCGGCGGCCACGACATGACCTTCTTCAACTTTGAGATGCTCAAGGAAAAAGAGGTGATCATCTGGCTACTGGACGCCCGCATCAGCGACACCATCGCCGCCCACCTCCACGAAAAGCTGGACCTGGACGGCGAGGGCGGCGGCAAGATCTTCCTGGTGCCCGCGCTGGCCATGGGCCTTTTGGCTTCGGGCCAGGCGCTGCCGGAGGAAGACGCATCCCTGACTTAAGCAATCCTCCGGATATTCTAATTTCCCTCTAATGCCCGCCCCCTCTTTCCCTCATCTTTCCAGTTTATCCTTGGACCGTAGCAAACACCCCCAAGGAGAGAAGGAGAAAGACATGGAAAGATACGAAATGGCGGAAATGCTCAAGAACAAGGCGCAGGTCACCTACGAGGAGGCGCGGCAGGCCCTGGAGAAAAGCGGCTGGGACATGCTCCAGGCCATGGTAGAATTGGAGAAAGCGGGAAAGATCAGGCACAGCGCCGGCCCGCAGGCCGGCCCCAAGCAGGCGCCCAAGGCCAGGCCCCAGGCGGAAGGGGCGCTTAACAAGGCCCTCAGCTGGCTTGCCGGCCTGATTGACAAGGGCAACCAGCACCGCTTCATCATCGAGAAAGACGGCGGGCAGACCAGCAGCATCTCCGTGACGGTGCTGGTGGTGTTGTTCCTCCTGTTCCACGGCCTGGCCATCTTCCTGCTGCTCTTAGGGCTGGTGCTGGGCTACCGCTACCGCTTTGTCAGCGCCGCCCAGCAAGAGGAGGCCCGGTCGGCCGCCCGGGAAGCGGAGCACGCCGCCCGGGACCTGGAAGACAGGCAGGCAGTCAACAGCCTGGGCGAAAACCCCGTGGGCTGATCAGCACAGCATCCTTATCAAACCGCCGCGCGCAAGTTCAGGCCCGCGGTGGTTTTACTTTGCACTTTCAGGCGGACGCCCGATTGACGACCTCCTGTCCCCTGCCTACAATGGAAAACAGAACAATGCGGGAGGTGGCCATGCGCTTTGTGAGCACCCGGGGGCAAAGCCCCGCGGTTTTGGCGCCGGAGGCGCTGCTTTTGGGCATCGCCCCGGATGGCGGGCTGTATATGCCGGATCATTTGCCCCAGGCGGACTGGGCGGGGCTTCCGGATGATTATCCGGCCCTGGCGGCGGCCCTCTGGGGCCTGCTGCTGCCGGGGTTTTCAGCCGAGGAGCTTCACTCCGCGGCCCAGGCGGCCTATGGCCCGCGCTTTGAAAGCCCGGAGGTGGCCCCCCTTTTTTCCCTGGACGGGGCCTGGGTGCTGGAGCTGTTTCACGGCCCCACCGCCGCTTTTAAGGACCTGGCCCTCACGGCGCTGCCCCCGCTGATGGCCTTTTCCCGGGACAGGCTTTGCCCCAAGAAAAACATCCTGCTCCTCACCGCCACCAGCGGGGACACCGGCTCCGCCGCCATGGCGGGTTTTGCGGGGCAGCCCCGCAGCAAGGCTTTGGTGTTCTACCCCTCAGGCGGCATCAGCCCCGTGCAGGAGGCCCAGATGCGCCGCATGCCGGGGGATAACCTTCTGGCCTTCGCCATCCGGGGGGATTTTGACGCCGCCCAGGCGGGGGTGAAGGCCGCCTTTGCCCGGGCGCTGGAAACGGGCCCCGGGGAGGGGCTGATCCTCTCCAGCGCCAACTCCATCAACATCGGCCGCCTGATGCCCCAGCTGGTCTATTACTTCAGCGCCTATAAGCGCCTGGTGTCAAGGGGCGCCCTGAAGGCGGGGCAGCCCCTTCATGCGGTGGTGCCCAGCGGGAATTTTGGGGACATCTTAGCGGGCCTTCTGGCCAAGCGCCTGGGGCTGCCACTGGGGAAGCTGGTCTGCGCCTCCAACCAAAACCGGGTGCTGGCGGACTTTCTTGCCACCGGGCGCTATGACAGGCGGCGGCAGCTGCGCCTCTCCCTCTCCCCCTCCATGGACATCCTGGTGTCCAGCAATGTGGAGCGCCTGCTCTACCTGGCCTCCGGAGGGGATGCCCTTCAGGTGGCAGGGCTGATGCGGCAGCTGGAAAGCGCCGGGCACTACCAGCTCCCCCAGGGGATGCTGGCCAATATCCAGCAGGATTTCCTGGCCGCCAGCGCCACGGAGGAGGACACCCTGGCCGCCATCCAAAATGTATGGCAGGCGCAGCGCTATGTGCTGGACCCCCACAGCGCTGTGGCCTGGCAGGTCTACCAAAGCCTCAGGGGCCAGCTGCCCCCGGGCCCGGTTTTGGTGCTGTCCACCGCCTCGCCTTTCAAGTTTCCGGGCACGGTATTACGGGCCCTGGGGGAGGAGGTGCCGGAGGGGCTTTCTGCAATGAGAAAATTGGCTGAGATAACCGGCCTGCCCCTGCCCCGGGCCCTGGCCTGGCTGGAGGCCGCGCCCCAGCTGCGGGGCCGGGTGATTGAGCCGGAGGATATCGTGGCAACCGCCCTTCAGGAGGCCCGCGCATGGTGACCGTCCGGGTGCCCGCTTCCTCCGCCAACCTGGGCCCCGGCTTTGACTGCCTGGGCATGGCCCTGAGCCTTTTTGCGGAGATCCGCTTTAAGCCCCTGGACAAAGGCCTGTCCATCACCGGCTGTCCCCCGGAATACGCGGGGGAGGACAACCTGATCTATCGCGCTTTTTGCCAGGCGGCCCAGGCCTTTGGCCGCACAGCGCCCGGGCTTGAGATTGATATCCGCTCCCACATTCCCCCTGCCCGGGGCCTGGGCAGCAGCGCCGCCTGCATCACAGCGGGCGTGCTGGGCGCGGCCGCCCTGCTTGATCATCCCCTGTCCCCGGAAGCGCTGCTTGACTTATGCGCCCGCCTGGAAGGGCACCCGGACAACGCCGCCGCCGCGGTCTATGGCGGCATCCGCGTCAGCGTGACCACGGAGGATCAGGTGCTGAGCCTGCCCGTAAAGCCCCACCCGGACCTGCGCCTGGCAGCGCTGGTGCCCGGCTTTCCTCTGGAAACGCAAAAGGCGCGCCAAGCCCTGCCGGAGCATCCCAGCCGGGCGGACGCCGTTTTCAGCCTCTCCCGGGCGGTGTTTTTAATCAAGGCGCTTGAATCAGGCGCCTTTCACCTGCTGGAGGAGGCCTGCCGGGACCGGCTGCATCAGCCCTGGCGCTTTCCCCTGATCCCCGGGGGGGAGCAGGTGGCCCGGCTGGCCATGGACAAGGGGGCGGACGCCTTTTTTATCAGCGGGGCGGGGCCCAGCCTGATGTGCCTGTACCACGACCCGGCCTTTCCCGCGCGGCTTAAAAAAGGGCTTATCGCCTTTCCCGCCTGGCGCGCCCTGCCCCTTGCCATCGCGCCCAAAGGTGCCATGATCCTCCCCCCGGGCTGAAACAGTACCTTTTTGGTTTTTTAGCGCCGGGCACCTTGCCCGGCCTTTTTACCCTCTTTATACTGAGGGTGAAATATGCTGTTGGAGGAATCCCTTGCCTAACAATAACGTGCCTGACGCGGTGTTTGAAGCAGCCGCGGCGCAGTTTCCCACCCCCTTTTACCTGTATGACGAGGCGGGCATCCGGGACACCGCCCGGAAGGTGAACCAGGCCTTCGCCTGGGCGCCTGGCTTTAAGGAGCATTTCGCGGTGAAGGCCCTGCCCAACCCGGAAATCCTTAAAATCCTTCTGGAGGAGGGCTGCGGGCTGGACTGCTCCTCCCGGACGGAGCTGATCATCGCCCGGCGCCTGGGGCTTTGGGGGGAGGATATCATGTTCTCCGCCAACGCCATGCCGCCTGAGGAGTTCGCCCTGGCGCGCAGCCTGGGCGCGCTGATCAACCTGGATGACCCCAGCGACATCCAGACCCTGCATGAAAACGGCGGAATCCCCAAGACCATCTCGCTGAGGGTGAACCCGGGGCCCGAGGTCTTAGGAGACAACCTGTTCATGGGAAGCCCACAGGAGAGCAAATTCGGCTGGATGACAAAAGACATCCGCCCGGGCCTTGAAAAACTGGCCGGCCTGGGGGCCACGCGCTTTGGCCTGCACGCGATGCTGGCCAGCAACTCCCTAAACCCCGGCTACTACCCTGCCCAGGCGGATTTCCTGTTGGGACTGGGGCTTCAGCTTCAGGAGGAAACGGGCCTGAAGCTGGCGTTTATCAACCTGGCCGGCGGCATCGGCATCCCCTACCGCCCGGAGGAACAAGGGGTGGATATCCTGGCGGTGGGCCAGGCGGTGCGGGAGGTCTATCTGCGCCGCCTGGGCAAGGACCAGGGCGTCGCCATCAAAACAGAGCTGGGCCGCTTTGTCACCGGGCCCCACGGTTTTCTGGTCACCCGGGCGGTGCACCGCAAGGACGGGCACAAGGTGTTCATCGGCCTGGACGCCTCCGCCGTCAACCTGATGCGCCCGGCCATGTACGGCGCCTATCACCACGCCACCGTGCCCGGCAAAGAGCATCTGCCCCGCAGTCTCACGGCAGACCTGACCGGGGCCCTGTGCGAAAACAACGATAAATTCGCCCTCAACCGCGCCCTGCCCCCCTTAAGTCTGGGGGATCTGGTGATCCTGCATGACGCCGGCGCCCACGGCTGGGCCATGGGCTATCAGTACAACGGCCGCCTGCGCTCAGCGGAGGTGCTCCATCAGCTGGACGGCAGCTTCCGGCTGATCCGCCGGGCGGAAACCCCGGAGGACTACTTCGCCACCCTGAATGTGGGTGGCGAATAAAGAGAATAAAGGCTTCTTTATGGCTGCTCCGGCGGCGGGCTGCCCTGCTGCCGGGCCTCGTGGAGGCGCTGAAAATAAGCGTACTCCTCCTTTAATTCCGCATTGAGCGCCACAGAATCCCAGCGGCTGTTGTTCTCCGTCAGCACGGCTTTCAGCGCCACCGGCCTAAGCCCCGCCCCGCGGATGGCGTCCAGCATCTGCCCCAGCAGGCCCTGGGGAAAGAAGGCCATCACCAGCATCTCCTCCTCAAAGCCGGGGCCCTCAAAATCCCCTTGGGCCATCTGCGCAAGGCCGCACAGCGCGGCCAAGGGCTGGTGATATTCCTTTTGTTCCACCGCCCGGGGGCTGATCCCCAGCGCCCGGGCCACCCGGCCGATCTCCCGGGCCCTGTCCTCCTGCAGGTTATAGTGCAGCATCAGCGGCTTGTTCATTCCTTGCCTCCCTCTTAAACATTCATTCCCGGCCATCATACCCCATTGAGGGGTTTGATGCACAAGGATGGCTTCAACTGACCGGTGGGCGCCAGCGGTCTATGATCTCCACCTTGTTCCATCGGCCCATCAGCTCATAATACTTGCGCCATTCCCCCAGGGACTGCAGGGGGATCAGAACGCCCCCCAGCTCGTGATAATCCGTGATGGCCTCCTTCTTCAGCGGGAAGTAGTGTTCCTCCCCCTGGAAAAGGATGGTGAAGCCCGCCATCACATCCACAGCCACCCCCTCAATCTGAAAGGCCCGGTAGTATCTGGTTTTAAACCCGGGCTTCTGTTCGGCGGGCAGCTGATGCCCCAGGGCGGCAAACACCCCTTGGGCCCTCTGCGCATCCTCCTCTTTTATCATGATGTCCAGATCGCTGAAATCGGGCACCAGGCCTTTTAAGTACAAAAGCGCGGAAGCGCCAAGGGCCCAGGTGATGTTCTGCGCGTTCAGCCTCTCCCCGATCCGCGCCAGCACCCTAAGCTTTCTCTCCCTCTCCTCCAAAAAGGCCATCCCCTTTCCTCTGCTGTTTTCCGTTGCCTGATTGTACCAGATCAGCCCGGATCAAAAAAGA
>DAISYX010000114.1:0-6065 GCA_036825095.1 Clostridia bacterium
TTGAGGTACACATCCATAAAGGCGGGCAGCTGGTTTACCAGCATGGCGCTGTCCGGCTGGTTGATGGCGTAGGCCCTGAAGCCAAAGCTGATGGCAAGGGCGCCGCCATAGGTCCACAGGGGTTTGCGCCAGAATGCCCGGGCCACCAGCGGAAAGATCAGGTAGAACTGCACCTCCACTCCCAGGGTCCACAGCACGCCGTTAAGCGGCGTATGCAGGTTTGAAAAGGTGAACAGGGGGTGGGTGAAGGTGAGGTGAGCCAGCCAGTCCCTGGCCGCCTGCCAGAAGCTGAGATAGCGCCCCTGGGGCAGGGCCAGGGCAAAAAACACCACCAGCAGGTTAAAGAGATAGCTGGGCACAATGCGGGCAATACGCCGGCGATAAAACCCGGGAAAGCTGATATGATCTGCGCCCGCCACCCGCCTTTGGGCATGGGGCAAAAACAAGAGGAAGCCGCTGAGCAGCAGCATCCCGTCCACCCAGATATAGCCGGTGCGCAGCCAGGGGCTAAGGCGCAGGCGATGCCCAAAGAGGATAACCTCAGGCGCCCACCAGCTTATCTGCCAGTAGTGATAGCAGGCGACGGAGAACACCATCAGCCATCTGATTCCCTCCAGCGCCGGGAGATAGTCTGGGCGCTGGGGCGGGCGAAGCGTGTTATGGGCGGCTTTTGGCCGCCTCCTCACGGCTCCTCCTGAGTAACCCGGGTGAACTTGTAGAGCTTCTTGGTGGGGGTGTGCCGCAGCGTCATGCGTTTTTCCCGGCTGTCCACGATGTGGTAGTTGATGTTCAATTCCCCCGGCCTGTCCCCGGCCAAGAGGGTGAAGTTCTTGGCGGAGAAGAACATCTCCTTGCCCTCAATCACGCAGCTGCCGTCATCCCGGAAGATGAACACCGCGCCCTTCTCCGTCTGCCAGGTGCCCAGCACCCGGTAGCTGGCCCGGTCCAGCCGGCGGCTGGACACATCCTTGTAGTCCAGGATTTTGCGGTAGTACACCAGGGCCTCATAGGGCTTGTCATCGTTATACAGGGCGTTGGCGTACTGATAGGTGGCCTCCTTGTAGATGTCCTCCACGTCCGCGTATTTCTCGCCCGTGTTCTCCCGGTCCAAATCCTCCAGGGCGTCAATGGCCGTCTTGTAGTCCTTGTCCTTCATGGCGGCCTGGGCTATGGTGTAGGCCTCCTCGTAATAGGCGTCGTAGCTGGCCTCCCCCAGGGCGGCGGCGTCCTCATGCTGGGGGATCTGGGCATACAGCCGGGCCGCGGCGCCGTAGTCCCCCGCCTCCTGGCTGGCCTTGGCCTGGGTGTAGACCGCGTTTTGATAAAGCTCCTCCGCGTTTTTATAGCCCTGGATTTCCTCAAGCTGCAAAACTGCGCCCGCTGTGTCGCTGTCGTTGAGCAGGGCCAGGGCCTTTTGATACACCGCCTCCTGCCACTGGGCCCCGGCGTCCTCATAGTCCCCCAGCTGCCTAAAGAGGGACATGGCCTGCTCCTGCTCCCCCGCCTCCAAAAGCTGCGTGGCCTTAGCGTAGAGAGCCTGCTTTAAATAGTCCTCGCTGCGCTCATATTGGCCCAGGGCCACAAACTGGTCGATGGCCGCCTGCACCTCCCCTGCTTCCAGCAGGGCGATGCCCCGGTTGTACTCCGCGCGCCTCAGCTCTTCCCCTGCCCCCGGATAGTCCGGAATCATCCCGAAGGCCTCCACGGCGCCCAGGTAGTCCCGCTGGTTGCTCAGCGCGATCCCCAGATCAAAGCGGGCCTTGGGCGCCAGCTCCGGCGCGTCCTGATAGTCCCCCGCCTGAAGGAAGAGGTCCGCCGCCTGCTGAAGCTCCCCCTGGGCCTGAGCCGCCAGGGCCAGGTTGTAGCTGCTCTGCTGCATGGCCAGGGCGCTGCCGGGGATGTCCGGCGCGTCCTCAAAGTACCGAACGGCTAAGGCCCAGTCGCCCGCCTCCTGCTCTTTTAGCCCCATGCGGTAGGAGGCCTCCTGGGAGAGGATGGCGCTGTCCCGGTAGGCCAAAATCTGGTCGAATTTCTCCTTGGCCTCCGCCAGCGCCCCCTGCTGGAGCAATAGGATGGCCGGCTCATACAGGCACTCGGAAGCCCTGCGGAAGGCGTCCAGATAGTCCCCCGCCAACAGGAATTTCTCTGCCGCCAGGTCGTAGTCCCCGGCGGAAAACAGCTGGTCGCCCCAGCCGTAGTAAACCTCTTTCAGCTTCAGTTCCGCGTTCTGGCGCCCGGACAATTGGGAAAGCAGGCCCTCCGCCAGGGCGTATTCCTTTTTCTCCAGATGGCTAAGCGCGGGCAGAAAAAGGCTGTCCTCCGCCAGCCGCGCCGCGTCCTGATAGTCCCTCAAGGCCAGGAGTTTCTCCCGGGCAGCCGTGTAGTCCAGCCCCTCCATGAGCGCCCTGGCCCAGAGGTACTGGGTTTCAAGGGCCATTTCCCCGCTGTCCCCATAATCGCCCAGCTCCTCAAACAGCGCCAGGGCCTCCTCAAAGCTGCCGGCCTCAAGCAGAAGGCTTGCGCGGGTGTGCTTGCTTTGCTGGAAGCGCTCCCCGCTGTCCTGATAGCCCGCCAGGGAAGCGTAGAGGGTTTCAGCGCTTCTTAAGGAGGTGACGGTGGCGGTTTGCGCCAGTTCCCCCGCCCTGCGGTAGTCCGCCTCCAGGGCCATGGCAGAAGCGTCCCGGTAGTCCAAAAGCCGCTGGAAGCCGGCCTTGGCCTGGTCATAATCCCCCCGGGTCAGGGCCTGTTCCGCCTGATAGTAGTTATAGGCCGGGATGCCGTGGAAATACACCAGATAGGCCCCCGCCAAGAGAACCGCCGCGCTGATCAGGGTGATCAGGGTGCGCTTGGCCCTTTTTCGGCGCTGCTGTTCCTTTTTCTCCCGGGCCTCCTGCATGCGCCCGGCTTCCTCCCGGGCCGCCCGGGCCTTTTCCTCCATCTCGCTGTCCAGGCGGAAGATCACCGTCTCCACCGCGGCCTTGTTAAAGCGGGTGAACTGGGCGTATTTCTCCCGCCCGCAGCGCAGGCACTGGGAGGCGTTTGAGCCGTTGGGCCGCCCGCACACGCAAACCCACACCGCCCCCTGGTCGCTGGGATAGCCCAGGGCGTCCTCCCCTGCCAGCTGGCGCAGCACATCCAGCTGCCGGGAGGGGGCCAGGCGGTTGTCCTGGTATTCGCTCATCTCCCCGGCGCCCCGACGCCACACGGTGCCATCGGAGAACCAGACCTTTTCGATGATAAAATCAAGGCTGGCGGCCTTTTCGCCATCTTCCACCGCCACCAGCACCTCAAAAGCGCTGTGGGCCTCCCCCAAAAGGCCCTGCACCCGCTCCACCTGGCGCTGGGTCTGCTCCCCTTCTTCATCAAAGCTCAGGAAGGCCGCCTGGATGGACACCACGGGTTTTTCGGAGAGGTTGAACATGTGGAGGCTGACCACGGGATATTCCGCGGTGGGCATCTTGAAATGCCACAGCTCCACCGGGCAGGAAAGGTCAATCTTCATCGTCTTACCTCAATCAGGGGCAGAAGGGGGCTTACAGATAGGTGAGGGACATGCTGATCAGGCTGCTGTCAATAAAGGTGAGCACCAGCCCCGCCGGGCCCTCCGGGGAATCGATCACATAATAGAGGGAGATAGAGCCGCTGCCCGCCACCAGGCTGCCATAGGGGGGCGTCTGCCCCTGGCCGTAGAGGCTGCCGCCCTCAACGGGCAGCTCCTCCCCGTGGGCAAACAGGCTGATAACCTGCGCCAGGCTTTGGCCCAGGCGCAGCCCCCGGGGGCCCTCGTGGCTTGCGTCACTCACCGTGATGCGCTCCGGCCGGGTGGCGCCGTCCGCTGCCTGGCTGAACACCGCCTCCACCCCCGGCCACTGGAGGGTGATAAGGGTGCCGTCAGCGCTCTCTGCAGTCTCCTCGTATTCAGGCGCGCCCAGGATGGCCGCGGCGCTCTTAGGCGTTAGGTCAAAGAAGTCCAGGCCGCCGATCTCCATGTCCTCCCGCTCAAGGGGGCTGCCGGGCTGGCCCGCGTTCATCACCAGGCTGTTCTCCTCCTGAAGGGCGGCCAGGCGGCTGATGGCCTCCTGGGCCTCCTGCTGGCTCAAGGGCTCCTGGGCCACAAAGGAGCGGATGGCGCGCACCCGGCCCTGCTCGATGGTGTACTGAAGCCCCGCCCGGGCCACGCCCCCGTCCACCTGATGGTAGACATTGTACTCAATGAGGCTCAAGGTCTGCCCGTCCCGCACCACAAAGCCGGTGTATACGGCGGCGGGCAGTTCGCCCGCGATATAGAGCACAGCGCCGTCCCGGTTGCCCGCCAGGTAGGGGTTGTCGCTGGGGTAGGCGGCCAGAAGCTCCGCCACAGGGCTAGATACCCTCTGGCCCCGGGGGCCCGCCAGCGCCTCGTCCTCCCCTGCCTCCAGCGTCACCGCGGCGCCCAGCACCACGGAATCCTCGCTGATGTCCCCGCTTAAAAGGCTTAGCTCATAGCCCTCGCCCAGGGCCAGATAGCTGTCCCCCGCCTGGCGCAGGGTGGGCTCTTCCAGCACCGCGCGGGCCAGAATGGCGGCGTTGAAGCTTTCGATTTCGGCAAGCGTCAAGGGCCCCGGGCCCTCCTGGGCCAGGGCCAGGGGGCAGACGGCCATCAAAAGGGCTGCGAAAAGGGCTGTCAGGCGTTTCATGCTTGTTTTCCTCCTTGGGGGGCTTTTTCCTTGCGCCCCGCCTTCTTGTTTCCAAAGCCCATGGAGAGGGCGTCCACCGGGCAGACGTTGACACAGTCCCCGCAGCGCACGCACTCGGCGTGGTTCAGCTCATGGATGGGGTCCAGGGCCATGCCGCAGGCCCGTTTGCAGGCGCCGCACTGGATGCAGGCCGCCTTATCAAGGCGCAGCCGGTAAAGGGAAACCGGGTTAAGCGCCCCATACACTGCCCCTAAGGGGCAGAGGTACTTGCAGAAGGGGCGGTAGAGCACCACTGACAACAATATAACGGCCGCCAGCAGCGACATCTTCCAATAGAACAGCGTGCCCACATTATATTGGCTGGCGCTGGCCGGGTCAATCAGATCAACGGTGGGCGCGATGGGGATGGTCAGGCCCAGGCCCCCGCCTGAAACCTGGGCGCCGGCGGAAGCGGGCTGAAACAGCACCAGGGGCACCGCCCCTTCAAGGGCGCCCGCGGGGCAGACCAGCTTGCAAAAATAAGGGCTAGCCTCGCCCGCGGGGTTGGTTAAAATCAGGGGCAAAAGCACCACCAGCACGAACAGCATCAGGTATTTCATACCCCGCAGCGGCCGGTCCCCTCTGAAGGTGCGCAGCTTCTTAGGAAAGGGGATTTTGTGCAGCAGCTCCTGAATCATCCCGAAGGGGCACAGAAAGCCGCACACCATGCGCCCCAGCGTGGCCCCCACCAGCAGGAGAAAGCCAAACACATACAGGGACAGGTTAAAGGCCCGGCTGCCGATCACCGCCTGCAGGGCGCCGATGGGGCAGGAGAGCAGCGCCCCCGGGCAGGAATAGCAGTTAAGCCCCGGGTGGCAGAGCTGTTTTAAGTCCCCCTGATAGATTTTGCCGGCGGCAAAGCCCGTGATATAGGAGTTGCTGAGGGCGGCAACAAACAGCTGGATCAGAAGCCGCCCCCGGACGAAAATCCGCTTGCGCTCCTTAGCCAATTCCGATGCACTCCAGGCAGATGCGCACCGCCTTGTTCAGCACCACCGCCACCTCCCCCCTGAGGGCGCCCAGCGCAATCATCAGGGCGCCCGCAAGGGACAGGGGAAGCCAGAGACGGTCAGCCCTCGTTTTTCTCAAGCTCTCTTTCCTCCAGATGCTCCAGGAAGCTGTCTATCTCCTGCTGCCAGCCTTCCTTATCCCGGGCGCCAAGGATGACATTAGACACGATGCCGTTTTCATCCAGCAGCCAGGTGGTGGGAAAGGCGGTCACCTGCAGGCCGTAATCCGGAAAGTTCATCAGCACAAAAAGGTTGATGTCCGGATTGATCAGCGGGAAGGTGAGCCCCAGCCTTTCCGCCAGGGCGCGGGCCGCCTCGTTCTGCTCCTCCCAGGGCACCA
>DAISYX010000115.1:0-1402 GCA_036825095.1 Clostridia bacterium
GCTTCCAGCGCGGCCCTGGGCCAGTCCGCGTCCTGGGTGTAAAGCGCCTGTCTGGCCCCCAGGGCCAGGGCGGCCTCCCGGGCCGCGCGGTTGCGCCGGCTGTCCCGGTTCCGGGCGATCATGGTGATGGGCCCGGCGCCTCTGAAATGCGCATAGGCGGCGCAGAAAAGCCCGATGGCCCCCATGCCATAGACGGCCAGCGGCGCCCCCGGGGTGATCCCCAGGGTTTCCACGCAGCGGATGGCCACCGCCAGGGGCTCGGTCATGGCGGCGCTTAAGGGGTCCAGCCCCTGGGCTGAATGGAGCATGTTTTCATGCGCCACCAGCTCATCCGCCATGCCCGGCTGCTCCTGCATGGTAAAGCCGCAGCGGCACAGGTCCGCCCGGCCGGACTTGCATGCGTCGCACACCCCGCAGAGGGCCACGTCCTCCATCACCACCTGCTGGCCGGGGGCAAAGCGGGCGACCTCAGCGCCTGTTTCAAGCACCTGCCCGCAGACCTCATGCCCCAGGGGGCTTAAGGCCTCCGCGTCCCTTAAGAAGTGCAGGTCTGTGCCGCATACGCCGCAGGCCAGAACCCTAAGGCGCACCTCCCGGGGCCCAAGGGGGCGCGGGGGAAGGGGTTTTATCGCCAGCTCAAAACCCTTGCGGCCAAACAGGCCCTGTGGTTTTTCGGTCATAGGGTGACGATTCCGCCCTCTTCAAGGGAGCGGAGGGTGGCCAGAATCACCTCCAGCACCAGGCGGGATTCCGCCAGGGTGACCGGCGGCTGGCTGTCGTTTTTCACCGCGTTTACAAATTCACTCAGCTGGGCTGCAAACATGTCCGTCTGCGGGACATCAAGGGCCTCCGGCTCCTGGGCCCCGGCGGGGTACCAGGTGTAGTTGCTGTTCTGCTCGCCGTCCTTGATGTTCACGCCGGCCTGCAGGTTATAGTGGAGGGTGCCCTTGTCGCCTGCGCCCCTGAACTCAATGGAGAAAGGCCAGGGCCCGGGCATCTCCAGGCAGGTTTCCACCGTGGCCTTCACGCCGCCTGGCCAGCGCAGATTGGTCACCACATACATCCAGGCGCCTTCCTCCGCCTTGTGCCCGGTGGCAAAGACGCTCTCAGGCCGCCCGTAGACGCTGACCAAAAAGTCGATGTCATGGATGTTCAGGTCATAAAGCCCCCCGCCGCTCTTTAAGGGATCCCGGTGCCAGACGGTCCAGGTGGGCAGCTGGCAGAGCCGCTTTTCATAGATCATGTGGATGCGGCCCAGGTCCTCATTTTTAAGGCGGCTGGCGATGTCGATAAACTCCGGCCACCAGCGGGCCACCTGGCCCACCATGAACTTCACGCCGTTATCCTCACAGGCCTTCACCATGCGGTCAAAGCTTTCCAGGGTGAAGGTGACCGGCTTTTC
>DAISYX010000115.1:1502-5959 GCA_036825095.1 Clostridia bacterium
CCCATGAAGCCGGAGCCAACAATCGCTGCACGTAACATTTGTCTCCCTCTCTTTTCTTGATTTATTCTCGGAAAAAGGTCTGGTTCAAACGGTTTGCCGTCCGGTGGTTTGATTATTCCAGTGGCTTTACTAACTCCATTGTAACAAAGCGGATTTGTCCTGTCAATGCGTTATTGTGCCAATTTGCCCATCCCGCCCTCATGTTTCACAAAAAGGCTAAGCGGTGATCAGTCCCCCCAGTTGATGGGGGACGAAGTCCTCCAGGGGCATGGTGATGGTGAAGACGTGATCCAGATAAAACTGGGCGATGCCCCGGATATCCCCGTACAGGCCGGAGAGGGCGTAGGTGATGTCGATATCCCGGGCCAGCTTGTTGTGGGGGTTCTCCAGGGAAAAGGCGCGCAGCCGGCTTAGGCAGTATTCGCCCAGCTGTTCAGCGCCCCCGCCGATCACCACCCTTTTGATGCCGGTGATGCAGACGGTGCTGTAAATGGCGGTGAAGAGCATGGCGGCCATGTCATCAATCACCTCGCGGGCCGCCTGGTTCCCCTGGAGGCAGAGCTTGCCAATGGCAGGCAGGGTGGGGGTCTCTTCCAGGCCCACCGCCTGGCGCACCCGCTCGGTGAGGGTGTCGATATTCACGTATTGCTCCACACAGCCCCTAAGCCCGCAGGCGCAGCGCTTCCCCTTATAGTCCACGGACACGTGGCCCACCTCGCCCGCGCTGTTGTCCCGGCCGGTGAGGAAGACGCCCCCCGCGATGATGCCGGCGCCCAGGCCGTCACAGACGTTGAAATAAATCAGGTCCTCCACCTGCTCGTCGGGGCTGTCCAGGCATTTTTTCTCCGCATAGGCGCGGCTCATGGAGGAGTTGCCCAAAAACACCGGGGTACCCAGGCGTTTTTCCAGCCGCAGCACATCCGCCTCCGAAAAGGACACCCGCATGGCGGACCAGGAGAAGGTCTGCTCCCGGGCCAGGTGGATGCCGGGGAAGGTGATGCACACGGCCAGCAGCCTGGCCGGATCGCAGTAAGGGGACTTGGTGAGGATGGATTCAATCAGGGACATATAATCCGCCCCCGCGTCCGGCTCCTCGCCCTCCGCTCCTTCCGCAAAGCCGCCGTAGCGGTCCGCGGAGTGCTCCAGGAAGTGGGTGTCCACCTCCTGGAGGGCCAGGTTGTAAAGCCAGAAGCGGATGCCCCAGCGGCTGAGGGAAAACAGCGCCAGCTGCCGCCCCCGGGGGTTGACCTGAAGGGCGATGGGCTTGCGCCCGGCGCACTGGGTGTCCGCCGGGCCTGTTTCCACCACCAGGCCTCGCTGCACCAGCTCGTCCACCAGGGTGGACACCGTGGTGGGGCTTAAAGAAGTGACCCGGCCCAATTGGGCACGGGTCACGCCGGGTTCGGCGGAGATCAGGTTGAACAGCGTTTTGATGTTCTCCTCTTTGATTGTTTGCTGGTTGTTCATGCGCTGCTCGCGCATGGTCATGTACCTCATGTGGCGCCCTTTCTACCCGGTCGGCTTTTGCTCCGCCGCTGGTGTCGCTATTGCGCTTTCATTTGTTCAATGGGTGTATTATAGGACAAGGTGTCCCGTTTATCAAGTATTTGTCCGGTTATTTGTCAAATTCTGTATATTATGGTTGACAATGGGACAAAACCATGCCATACTCAAGATGTTTATAAAGTGGCTGGATTAATTATTCGGTTTCAAAATACAACTCAAGGAGGACTTGTACATGGACATGCTCAACACCTTTAAAGGCTCTCTCTTCTCCGAGGTTTTTCCCAAGGGATGGGATCTGGAAAGGGTGAAGGCCTGCGTTTCCAATCCGCCGGAGGAAATCGGCCGCCGCCAGGATTTCTGGAACGAGGGTTTCAACATCTCCCCCTGTAACAACCTGGAGGAATTCGGCGTCTATATGGGCCATGAGATCGCCATGCAGATCCGCCTGGCCAAGGAAGAAGGCCGCCAGCTCATCATGATCCTGCCGGTGGGCCCCATGGGCATGTACCGCTGGGTGGTGTACTTCCTGAAGGCCTGGAACATCGACTGCCAGCACGTCCACGGCTTTAACATGGACGAATGGTCCGATGCCCAGGGCAACACCGTGCCCTCAAGCGACCCGGTGGCCTTCCAGAACGCCATGCAGAACGCGTTCTACGGCCCCCTGGGCGAGCTGACGGTGCCGGAGGCCCAGCGCAACTTCGCCACCCGGGAAAACCTCATCCAGTATCCGGACAAAATCGCGGACCTTAAAGCCAGGGGCGCGCGCCAGGTGATGATCTACGGCATTGGCCGCGTCTGCCACATCGCCTTCTGGGAGCCCCATTTCGCGCAAGAGTACGAGACCATGGAAGCCTGGAAGAAGGAGCCCTACCGCGTCGGCGCCAACCTGCACCCCTTCACCATTGAGCAAAACGCCATCACCAGCTTCCGCAGCAACTGGTCCCTGATCCCCTGCTACGCCAACACCATCGGGCCCGGCATCATCTTCGGCACGGACTACGCCATTGGCGGCGCTGACGGCGTGCTCTCCCGGGGCATGCAGTGGCAGGGCCTCTCTTTGTGGATGACGCTGCGCTACGGCCCGGACAAGGCCGTTACCTCCAGCCACATCCCCACCATGCCGGGGAAGCTTTTCTACATGAACGAGCTGGCCGGCCCCCTGCGGGCGGACACCAACTGATTTAAGCATACCTTCAAAAGGGAGAACAGCCATGAGAAGCTGGATGGACAAGGCCCGCGCGGTTGAAAAAGTGCTGGCAGGCGCGCCGCGCATCGATAAAACCCTGCGGGTGGAAAAAGAGGAGTTTATTTCCCGCCGCCAGAAGGTGGCCCAGGCCCTCAAAGACGCCGGCATTGACTGCGGCATCGTGTATTCCGATGAGCATTACTGCGGGGATGTGCCCTATCTGGGCGGCAACACCAACATCTCCGTGGAGCCGGTGGCGGGCGTGGTGGGGGCCAATGGCTTTTACCTGCTGGCGGGCCTTGAGGGCGGCTATGTGGCCGAACAGCTGGCCCATCGGGCCGGGGTCAGCGTCCACAAGGTGGAGATGCTGAAGCTGGCCGATGAGGAATATCCCATTGACGCGGAGCGCATTGAGGATGTGCTGGAAAAGGCCGTTGGCCGTATGCCCAAAACCATCGGGCTGTTAACGCCCCGGGCTGTTCTCCCTTTGGGGGTCTATGAGTTTTTCGCCGGCCTGGTGGGCGCGGAAAATGTCATCGACTGCCAGGAGCTGTACTTCAAAATCAAATACTTAAAATCCGACCGGGAAATGGCCTTAACCCGCCAGGCGGCCCTGATCTCAGACGCCATGATGCAGGGCATGCTTCAGGTGCTGGAGCCCGGCATGCTGGAGACGGAGGTCTCCGCCTGGGGCTATCTCATCGGCCAGCAGCTGGGTGCTGAGGGCTTTGGCTTTGACGTGATGGTCACCGCCAACGAGGCCAACCGCACCATCGTGGGCAAGGCACTAAACCGGCCCATCCAAAAAGGCGACTATGTCCACCTGGGGGTGGCGCCCAAGTGCGACGGGCTGAACGCCTGCCAGCGCGCCACCGTCATCGCCGTGGGCGACCCCAAGGAGGTCACCCCGGAGCAGCGCTACTGGATCTCCTTTGTGGAAGAGGCCTATCAGGTGGGGCTGGACGCCTTCATCAAGGTGGCCGGGGAAAATCTGCCCGCTTATCTTCAGGAGAAGGCCCTGTGCGACTATTTCGCCTCCCGCCAGGAGGAGGTAAGCGCAAGGCTGGGCAAGCCTGTTGACCTGACGCGCCTGAAGCCCTACACCGGCACCCACAACAGCGGCTACACCGAGTGCCAGGAGTTCTACGGCGCGATCACGCTCAACTCAAAGGAGCCCCTGGGGAGCCAGATCGTGATGATGCTGGATGTGGCCATCCGGGGCTTTGGCAACCACTGGCATGAGGTGATCATCCCGGGGCTGGATTATGTGCTGGTGGAAAAAACCCTGGGAAAATCCGGCCCCCAGGTGGAGGTTATGAACCAACTGCCCGTCAACCTCCAGCATCTGGTGGGCATTCACTAAGCGCGCAAAAGAGAGACAAAAAAGAAAGAAGGCTTTTCTAATGAGGATTCTCGCGATCGGCTGTCATCCTGATGATCTGGAGATTGCCTGCTACGGAACGCTGGCTAAGTACATCAAGCAGGGACACGAGGTATCCGTGTGTCACGTTGCCAGCGGCAATATGGGGCATGTGGAGATCATGCCGGATGAGCTGGCGGTCATCCGCTTCAATGAGGCTGCTGCTGCGGCCAAGGTGATCGGCGCCCAGCACTTTTCCATCGGCATCCCGGATATCCATGTCAAGGCGGACAACGACGCGCTGATTTACGACCTGGGGCGGGTCATCCGTAAAACCCAGCCGGAACTTATCATCACCCACTTTGAGCAAGACTACATGAACGACCATATCCAAACCTATTA
>DAISYX010000116.1:0-5874 GCA_036825095.1 Clostridia bacterium
CGGTGCGCTTTATCTGCCACTTTATCTCCGGCTGGATGATCTGGGACGCCCTCTGGCCCAACGAGGAGGGCCTCCCCGGGGCCGTGTTCAGCCTGGTCTATAATGGCGGCTATATGCTGCCGGAGGTGCTGGTGGCGGTGGTTATCGGTCTTCTGCTGTTTGCCCCCTTAAGAAAATACTGGCTGGGGGAGGACATTCAAAAACAAGGGGCCTGAAGGCTTCAAGGCCTTTCCCCAAAGATGCCCGTGCCCACCCGGATTAAGGTGGCGCCCTCCTTGATGGCTGCGATATAGCTGTCCGTCATGCCCATGGAGAGGGTGTCAAATAAATCAGCCTCCGGGTAGCGCCCCTGGGCCTGATCAAACAGTTGGCGCATCCGGGCAAACCAGCGCCTGGAATCGGGGGAATTGTCAAAGGCGGGGGGAATGGCCATCAGGCCCCGCAGGCGGACCTGGGGCTGGCCCAAGGCGGCCTCCACAAGGGGCCAGAGGCCTTCCGGGCTGACCCCCGCCTTGCGTTCCTCCCCGCCGATGTTTATCTCCAGCAGGATATCCTGCCGCAGGTTTTGTTTTTCCGCCTCCCGGGCGATGGCCTGGAGCAGGCGACAGCTGCCCACGCTTTGGATCACAGCGGCCTGCCCCACCACTTTTTTAACCTTGTTGGTCTGCAGGTGGCCGATGAAATGGCAGGGCTTGTCCAGATAGGCCCCCTGGGCGCTGTTGCGGGCCAGCTCCTGCATGCGGTTTTCCCCGAACAGGTCAATCTGAAGCCCCGCGCTCAGGCGGATTTCTTCCGCGCTGCGGCTTTTGCAGGCGGCACATAACAGCACCGCCTCCGCCGTCCGGCCGGAGGCCCTGGCCGCTTCCGCCATCTGCTGGCGGATCCGGGCCACACGGTCTGCCATCTCATTTGGGCCCATCCCTACATCTCCCGGTAGCTGGCCCGGGGGCCGCCGATGTATTTGGGCCGGGTGCGGGCACAGAGGAAACGGGCCTGGCCGATGGTGTCAAGGCTTAGCCGGACAGGCACGGCCACCGGGCGCAGGTGCATGCCGATCAGGGTGCCCCCGATATCCAGCCCCGCGTCCGCCGCGATGCGCTCCACCGCCACGGGGGAGGCCAGATTTTCATACACCGTCAGGGCAAAGGCACCGCCCGCGTCCGCTTTGGGCACCACGTTGACGATCTCCAGCCCCAGGGCCCGGGCGCTCTTCTCCTCCAGGATAAGGGCGCGGTTTAAGTGCTCGCAGCACTGGGCCGCCAGCACGATGCCCTGGTCCAAAAGCAGGGGGGCTATGCCCCGGTAGACGGCCTGAGCCGCCCGAAGGCTTGAGCCCTTTCCGATGCGCTGGCCCACCACCTCGCTTGAGGAACAACCGATCACCATCACGGCGCCAGGCAGAAGCCCCGCCGCCGCCAGAAGCTCCGTGACGGCCTGGCGGGCCGCCTCCTCAATGGCTTTAAACATCCTGATCCCACCTTTCTGATGGCATTATACGCTTTTTTGCCCGGATACTCAAAAAAACCACCCCGAAGGGTGGCTTGTTATTAAAGACTCAGTTGGGCCTTAAGGCCTCTCAGGCCTGGTCCACCTTGGCCATGTAGCGAATCAGGTCCACCACCTTGGAGGAGTAGCCCCACTCGTTGTCATACCAGGAGATCAGCTTCACGAAGGTTTCGTTGAGCATGATGCCGGCGCCCGCGTCAAAGATGGAGGTGCGGTTGTCATGGATGAAGTCGCTGGAGACCACGGCGTCCTCGGTGTAGCCGATGATGCCCTTCCACTCCTCGCTCTCAGAGGCGGCCTTCATGGTGGCCTTGATGTCCTCATAGGTGGTGGGGGTGTTGAGCACGCAGGTCAGGTCCACCACGGACACGTTTACCGTGGGCACCCGCATGGACATGCCGGTGAGCTTGCCCTTCAGCTCCGGAATCACCACGCCCACGGCCTTGGCGGCGCCTGTGGAGGAGGGGATGATGTTGGCGCTGGCAGCGCGGCCGCCGCGCCAGTCCTTTTTGCTGGGGCCATCCACCGTCTTCTGGGTGGCGGTGATGGCGTGCACGGTGGTCATCAGGCCTTCCTTAATGCCGTACTTGTCGTGGATCACCTTGGCCAGGGGGGCCAGGGAGTTGGTGGTACAGGAAGCGTTGGAGACGATCACCATGTCCTTGGTATAGGTCTTGTGGTTGACGCCCATGACGAACATGGGGGTTTCCTTGTCCTTGGCGGGGGCGGTGATGATGACCTTCTTGGCGCCGCCTTTCAGGTGGGCGCTGGCCTTGTCCTGGGAGGTGAAGATGCCGGTGGCCTCCGCGATATACTCAGCCCCTGCTTCGGACCACGGAATCTCTTCCGGGTTCATGAAAGCGTAGGTCTTGATCTTTTTGCCGTTGATGATCAGGGAGTTGCTGTCCTTATCCACGGAAATCTCGCCCTCAAAGCGGCCGTGCACCGTGTCATACTTGATCATGTAGGCCATATAGTCCAGGTCGATAAAGGGGTCGTTGATGGCCACCACCTGCACCTCGTCCGGGTGCTCCAGCGCGGCGCCAAGAATCAGGCCGCCGATGCGTCCAAAGCCGTTGATACCGATTTTTACCATGGTTTCCTCCTTAAATGTATCCGGGCGTGGCCCGGGTGTGTTTGCCAAGGTGCCGTTATGGCTCCTATAGAATTATACCACCGAACCAGCCCCCTCGCAAGGCACATTCAGCCGTCCGGGACAGAGTTGCCCCGGAAGTAAAGCCTCGGCTGCCAAGCCGTCCGGAAATAAAAAAGCCCGCGATTTCGCGGGCCAAAATGGTGAGAATCAGTACTTGCGCTTGCGGGCGGCTTCCGCCTTCTTCTTACGCTTGACACTGGGCTTCTCATAATGCTCACGCTTGCGGACTTCCGCCAAAACGCCGGAGCGGGCACACTGCCGCTTGAAGCGCTTCAACGCGCTTTCCAGCGTTTCATTCTCTTTCACACGGATCTCAGACACTCATTTCCCCCCCTTCGCTCATCTCGCCTGGCATACGCCGCTTTCACGGCGGATGGCGACCGTCATTCATTATACCGAGAAGCGCCGGGGGCGTCAACTGCGAAATGCGCCTGTGTTTGCCGAAGTCAGCGCGAGGTGAAGATCGCCTCGCCTGCAAAGAGCAGCTGCCCTGTTTGGGTGACGCCCACGCAAAAATCAAAACCGCAGGCGATATCAATCACCCCGGCCCAGTCCGCAAGCTCATGGGCCACCGTCTGCTTTCTTTCGCCCGCCACCAGCACCTGCCCTGACCCGGTGAGGCCCAGCAGGAAACCGTCGCCAAACGCCAGCTGGCGCACGTCTGTCCAGCTTTTTACCTCCGCCTGCATGCCTTCGTCCAGGGCGGTGACGCGCCCGTCATTTAGGATGGCGGCTGCCAGGGCTTTGGTTTTAAGGGTGCTGCTGCCCTCCCTTTGTGCGATAAACCCGGACGCAACCTGGCTGACATCGCGCCACTGGGCCAGGGACTCCTGCTGAAGGAGGGTGAGAGCGCCCTGTTCTCCGCCGAAAACCTGCACCTGCCCGTCCTTTGCGACCAGGGCGGTGGCGATAGAAGGCCACCAGGCGGAAAAATCCGCCACGCCGCTGTCCGGGGGCAGCAAAGACAGAGAAGCATCCGGATAAAAGGCGTGAAGGGAGCCGTCCGCCATCAGCCCTAAGAAGGTGTCGTCCTGGGCGTCAATGCGGGCAAAAGGGATCAGCTGTCCAGCCGCGTTTTTAAGCCCCGGCAGGCCGCTTAAGGGCCCGCGGATGCCCCAGCTGCAGACGCTGCCATCCCCCTTAAGCCCAAAGACGGAGAGAAAGCCGGCAGCCACCTGGCGCACATCCCGCCATGTATTGGGCAAGTCTCCCTGCATGGTGCCGGGATACTTGTGCTGCTGTCCGCCATAGACCACCCGGCCATCGTTTAAAAGGGCGATCATATGGCAGTTGTAGGCTGCCACCGCCCTGACGTTCTGAAACAGGGCCTCAGGCGTTGTCACCATGTCTGCGCGCACCCAGGCGGTCACAGGCGTGATGCGGCGATCGTCATAGGTGTTCACCTCATACCAAATCTGCCCCCGGTATTCCCGCTGGGAGCGGATATAAAGCTCCTCCCCCTGCTGCTTTTTAAACAGGATGGGCCCGCCGGGGGAGCGGCGCACATTGACATCATCCATGCGGTATTCCCCAAAGCCCCTGGCCGCTGCCCAGCCGGAAAGAGGCAGCAGACACAGGCACAGAACAGCCAGCAGTTTTTTCATCACTAACCCTCCCTTTTTAATTAAACGCCCCAGGCGGGCGTTTTGTTGCGTGGCGGGCGGTGAAAGTTGTTTGGCTGTCCTCTTCATTAAATATCGGACGAGTAAACGAAAAAGATGGCCCGTCATTGTTTTCAGGCAATGACGGGCCGTTCAGTCTGTCTCTATTATTCTGGGAAAATGTTATTCGCCTTTTGCAGCGCGTTCTCCCGCGATGCGGCCAAATACGAGGAAATCCACAATTGCGTTGCCGCCAAGGCGGTTTCCGCCATGGACGACACCGGTTATCTCTCCGGCGCAGTACAGGCCGGGCACAGGGGTGCCGTCAGCTTTCAGCGCATGGGTCAATTCGTCAATCCGGACACCGCCCATCGTATGGTGAACGGCGGGCTTGCGCGGCATGGCGAAGTAGGGCGCTTCCAGGGGACCGCTGAAGGATACGCGGCCAAACTCGTCTTCAACGTTGCTGGTTGCTTTCTCGTTATATTTTTCAAGGGACTCTTTCAGCGCCTCTGCAGGCACATCAAGCTTTTCTGCCAGTTCCTCGACCGTATCTCCCCAGACATAGCCGCCATAATTTGTATCAAGATAATACTGGAGGCTTTGTCCGCCAAGCGCTAACTTTGTTTTTGGATCAAGACCCTTACCGCTGCTGACCATATACATCAGGCCATCGGTCTGGGCGATAATGCCTTTGCTCATGTCGTCCCGCCGCCCGTCTTCACGGACAAAGCGCTGCCCCTCTTTGTTGATAAACACGGCGTTAGGAGTGGATACGATATCATAGGTCGCGCCGGTATGGGGGTTGCAATAGGGCAGCAACTGGATTTGCTCCATATTCACCAACTCAGCGCCGGCATCGCGGGCAAAGAAGATGCCGTCACCGGTAACGCCCGGCATATTGGAGGTGGGCACACCAGGGCCAAGATCCGGCCATTTTTCGCCTTCACAATACTCCTGGCGGAGCGCCACATTTCCGGCAAAGCCTCCGGTTGCAAGAATAACGCCGTTTTTGGCGCTAAAAATGGCGGAATTGCCATCTTTGTCAATCGTTTCGACGCCAACAACCCGGTCGCCGTCCATCACCAGGCCTGTCGCGGTGGTGTTCATGTACTGCGCGAAGTTCTCTTTTCCGTCAAGATTTTCAACAAAAGCTTTAATATAGCCGCTTCCGTTTGGCAATACCGCGGAATGGGTGCGCGGGTAAAGGGAGCCGCCGCCATGACTGATTTCAGGCTTGAATTCCATTCCCATGCCTTCTATCCACTCAAGCGCCTCAAAGGCGTGTCCGGTCAGCACTTTTACTATGTCCAGGACGGCGACTTTATCGCCCCCATTCCATGTTTGCAAAGCAAACCAGTTGGTGCTGTCAAAAAGCGTTTTGTCGGATTGCAGATAGGCCTCGTATTCAGCTTTTACTGTCTCAATAAGCGCTTTGTGCTCCTCACTGACGGGCGTTTCTGCCAGGGCATCCTGAATGAGGGTTTCAAGGCTGTCGCTGCGTTTTTCGAAATGATAATCTTGCTTTGAAGGATCCGGCGCATTATAGATGCCGCCGGCGACGATGGAGTTGCCCCCGAGGAAGCCTGTTTTTTCAATTAAGATGACGCT
>DAISYX010000117.1:0-5764 GCA_036825095.1 Clostridia bacterium
TCTTCATGCAAAAGCAGCTCATCAACGGCCTGATGGCCGGGGCTGTCAAAGGATAGCAATGAAACCGCCCTTGTAAATAAGGGCGTTTCAAATATATCAAGGACTCGAAAGGGGAAACACACATGCGTAAACTTCTGTCCCTTATCCTGGCGGCAAGCCTGCTGCTGGGCCTCGGCTCAGCTCTGGCTGCGGATGCTCCCACTGAGATTGTCTTCTGGCACTCCATGGGCGGCGTCAACGGCGAAGCCATCGCCAAGATGGTTGAAGACTTCAATGCTGCCTACGAAGGCAAAATCAAAGTGACGGTGGAATTCCAGGGCACCTATGACGACGCCATCAACAAGGTCAAGGCGGCCGGCATGAGCGGTATGCCCTGCGATGTGATGCAGGTCTATGATATCGGCTCCCGTTTCATGATCGACTCCGGCTGGGCCCTGCCCGTGCAGGAGATGATCGATGCGGAAGGCTATGATATCACTCAGATCGAGCCCAACATCGCCGCCTATTACACCATCGATGAGAAACTCTATTCCATGCCTTTCAACTCCTCCACCCCCCTGCTTTATTACAACAAGACCGCTTTTGCGGAAGCCGGCCTGGATCCTGAGGTCGCCCCCAAGAACTTTGACGAAATCATCGAAATGGCTGAGAAGCTGATGGTCAAGGACGCGGATGGCAAGGTCAGCCGCTACGGCTTTGGCATGGGCAACTACGGCTGGTTCTTCGAGCAGTGGATGGGCAAAATGGGCCTGCACTACGTGGACAACAACAACGGCCGCGGCGTGGACCCCGCCACCAAGGTGGTCTTTGACGAGACCGGCGGCGCGGAAGCCATCTTTAACGTCTGGAAGCGCCTGATAGATGACGGCGTGATCACCTACCTGGGCCGGGGCAACAACGATGCCAAGGCCGCCTTCATCTCCGGCAACATCGCCATCACCCTGGAGTCCACCGCAGCGCTCAAGTCCCTGCTGGTGAACGTGGGCGACAACTTCGAAATCGGCACCGGCTACTTCCCCAACATCCATCCGGATGATGAGGGCGGCGTGTCCATCGGCGGCGGCTCCCTGTGGATGCTGAACACCGGCGACGACGCGCGTCAGAACGCCTCCTGGGAATTCGTGAAGTACATGATCTCCCCCGACGTCCAGGCCTTCTGGAACGCGGAGACCGGCTACTTCCCCATCACGGTTGCCACCCATGAGCTGGATGCCTTCAAGGACAACCTGGCCCAGTATCCCCAGTTTGGCACCGCCATCGACCAGCTGCACAGCACCGCGCCCCAGTATTCCGGCGCCCTGCTGAGCGTGTTCCCGGAAGCCCGCTCCCTGGTGGAAACCTACACCGAGCGGCTCATCAACGGCGAGATGGACGTCGCCAAGACGGTGGAGAACCTGGCAAAGGAAATCAACTCCGCCATTGAGATCTACAACCTGACCAACTAATCCCGCTTTACGGGCAAGGGGGAGGGGCTTAGGCCTCTCTCCTTTTTTTGTTTGCTCCCCGTCAAATCACAGGGGCGCATACAAAAGAGAGCAGCGCCTTCTTTGTACCTTCTGGCAACCGCAAGGCACATTGCCCGCATGGCAAGACCGGGCCCTGTCTGGTATCATATGGTATATATCAATGAAGGAGGACGGCCCCATCCGCACCAATTATCACACCCACACCACCCGCTGCCAGCATGCCCAGGGCAGTGACGAGAGCTATGTGCTCTCGGCCATTGAGGCAGGCTTTGGCCACCTGGGTTTTTCCGATCACTGCCCCTGGCCCTATCCGGATGGCTTTGTCTCCCCCACCCGCATGAGCCTTGATGAAATGGCGGACTACGTGCGCTCTGTCCATGATTTAAAGGCGGCCTATGCCAGACAGATTGAGATCAGCCTGGGGCTGGAGGTGGAGCATTATCCCCAGTATGAAAGCTGGCTTTTGGAATTAAAAGAGGCCCATGGCATCCAGTTCCTGATCTTTGGCAACCATTTTGACAGCATGTTTGAAGCGGTCTATTACGGCAGGGTTTCAAGCCCCGAACACGCGGCGGAATACGCCCGGCTGACCCTTGCGGGCATCGCCTCAGGGCTCTATGACTGCCTGGCCCATCCGGACCTGTTTTTGCAGGCCTATCCACAGTTTGACGACCCCTGCCGCAAGGCCAGCCGGGATATCTGTCAGGCCGCCCGGGCCATGAACCTGCCGCTGGAGTACAACCTCTCCGGCTTTTACAACACCCGCCGCCGCCGGGGCGGCATCGGCTACCCCAGCCTTGATTTCTGGCAGATAGCGGCCCAGGAGGGCTGCCAGGCCATCATCGGTGTGGATGCCCACAGCCCGGAGCGCCTGCTGGACGCCCCGCTGTACGACCTGGCACGCCAGCACCTTAAGGCGCTGGGGATCAGGGAGGCCGAAGCGCTCGCTTGACCAATACCCAAAGCAAAGCGGGGGACGCCACATAAAGCATCCCCCGCTTTTCCTTTTGGCTTATCTGATCTTTACTGAAAAATGCAGCTCTCCCTCGACGGCCTCGCCCAGGGCGTTTGCCGCCAGGTCAAAGGGCCACAGCCTGTAGGGGAAGCGCAGAGAGAGGTAGCCCGCTTGGTCGGTATGCTGATCCACGGCTTCCCGCCGGTCCCGGGCCAGGTTCAGGAGCCTGGTCTGCTGTTCCTGCTGATTTTTATCAAATACTGCCTTGTCCATGTCCTCAGGCGCGCTGGCTTCCGCAAAGATTTTGTTGATCTCCTCGTCCTCCATCAGGCCCAGGTCAAATTCCATCATCACCATCACCGGCCCTTCCGGGGTGGTGAAGTGGTCGCTCATCCACATGGGCAGGGGCACCTGGCTGTCGCCGATATAGACCTCATCCCACACGTCCAGCAGCAGCAGGCGCTTGGAGGGGTCCGTCATGGTGTCCTGAGGAAGGCCAAAGCCCTTCTCCGTCCACAGCCAGTGTTCGGTGCGGGTATCCGGGTCGTCCGGGTCCAGCGCCACCACCCAGGAGCCGTCCGGATCCAGATCCCCATAGCCATGCAGCTCGTCGCCGGGGTTTAGGGGTGAGGCGGACAGGCTTAAGGTGAATACCTTTTCCGCCTGGGCCCAGGAAGCGTCCAGCACCTTAAAAGCCGTAAGCTCCGCCGCGTTTCCGGTGTTCTCCTGGGCGATGTCTGTTTGCAGGTTATCCATGATGGCCTGGTGTTTCTGGGGCTCATGCTCCTGATAGGCGGTGAAGCGGTTGTTGAAATACCATTCCTGGCCCAGGGAGATCACGGCATAGGCGATGCCTGACGCCAGGATGACGATGAGGGCGGCCGCCAACACGGCGCGCGCGGTGATTTTTTTCACGGGTCTTTCCTCCTTAAGCATGCGGAGGGTTTGGTCGATGCGGGCGCTGAATGCCTCAGGGGTCTGGGCAAAGGCCCGGTCCAGATCAGATCGTTTCATCTTCAAACACCTCCTGATCGGTGAGTTTTTCTCTCATGAGTTTTCGGGCGCGGGACAGGCGGCTTTTCACGGTGCCCTGGGGCAGGCGCATCATCCGCGCCACCTCCCGGATGGGATAGCCGTCCAGATAGTAGAGCAGCAGGGGAACCCGGTATTTCAGGTTCAGGCTGTTAAGAGCTTCCCGGATCAGAAGGCCGTCCTCTCCTATGTTCTGCGCTGCCTGATCGGGCAGCTCGTTCAGCCTTTCCTCCCGGGGCTTGCTGCGCAGCCGGGTTTTGCAGCCGTTGATCAGGATGCGGGTGAGCCAGGTGCCAAAATAGTCCGTCTCCCTTAAGCTGTGCCGTTTTTCCCAGGCTGTGAGCAGCGCGTCCTGCACGGCGTCCGCCGCGTCCGCATCCTGCCTTAGGTAGCTGATGGCGATGCGGTAGAGTGAGCGCTCCCTGGCCTTGACCTCCCGGGTGAAGAATGCTTCGTCCATGCCTGTCTCCCATGCGTTGAATCAGCGCTGATTCTGTCCATTAGATGCGCGGAAAGCCAAAAAGGTTGCATCCCATCAAAAAAGGAGCTCCGCTCCCGGGCCCCTTTGATGAATGGCATTTTTTATTTGATGTTTTCGTTGTAACCAATCCCCATCACCTCGTTCTGGATGCGGGCGTTGTCCTTCACGCCGCTTTTGTCCAGCTGGTTTAATTGCTTGCCCATGAACACCATGGCGCTGGTCCAGCCGCCGTCCAGGTTGAAGGCGGTGGTGCAGCCCAGGTCCACGAAGATCTCACCCACCGTGCGGGTGGGGACGCCCAGGCTGCCCTTAATGCGCCCCTCCACGATGACGGCAAAATAGTGTCCGGGCGCAGCCATGCCGATGCCCGCCCGGGGCTGATTGGTGTTGCCCAGGCGCTCGTGAAAGGTGTTGACCTCGCCGTCCCGGATCAGATAGGGGCCAAAGGACAGCACATCCATGGCGCCCAGCGCCACCAGTTCCTCCGCCGTTTTCTCATTGGCGGAAAACACCTGCATGTCCCCGTTGTCAAACAGGGCCAGCATGTCAAGGGGCGGATAGGCTTCCCGGCCCTCCCTGGGCGGCTTGTCAAAGAGGATGTCCCCATCCCGGATGATCACCCCGATGGGATAGCCGGAGCGGTCCTTTGACATGGAGACGCGATAGAGGTAATAGTCCCCGTCCATGGAGAAGACCAGATGATTGTCCCGGGCGATCTGGGCGGGCTTTGCCTTGAAAGCGTCCCGGTTGACGGTGCGGTTCTCCGGGTCATGGTGCACCATGCGGAAGGCGGGCGCGCCCTCCTTCAAATAAATCTCCGCGGTGAGGATGTTGGAGCCCATCTCCTCATCCCGGGTTTTGTCAATCAGGATGCGCAGGCTTTGGTCCGCGTAGCGCCAGACGCCGGCGGCCTCATCGATGTGGACATAGGCCTCCTCCCCCTCCGGCAAAAAGCCTTCCGGGGTGAGCGCGGGGAAATCCTCCCGGCGCAGGGAGCCCGTGTTCGCCCAGCCGGAGGCGGAGGGGGCCGCCTCTTTCAGGGGCTCTTCGAGGTTCTCGGAGGCGGGTTCCTCCGGCTCTTTATCAGGCTCCTCCGAAGGCACCGCTTCGGCTGCCGGCGCTTCAGCGATCTCCTCCGCCTCGGGAGCGGGCGCCTCGCCCAGGGGCAAAAGCAGATAAGGGTCCTCCAGGCTGCCGCTGCCGCTGGCCGCCTGCACTCTGTCCACCGCCAGGGTGATCACCGGGCGCACTCCCAGGTCCTCCGCGGTGACGCCCAGATAGCCGATGTTGCCCTCCATCTTGGTGGTGAGGTGGGCAAACTCCCGGCTGGCGGGGGTGCGGGTCCAGTAGGGGCTGTGCCCCTGGTGGCGATAGAAAAACAGCCCCCGGCTGTCCGCCCAGGGGGTGCCCAAAGCCCTGCGGCTTTCATCTGTGCCAAAGCCCAGGGCCTGGTCCTTGATGTCCTCTCTGCTGGGCAGGCTGACCCGGCCCAGCCCCGGCATCTGGATAAGCGCCCCGGCCTCAGCCGCGCTAAAGGCCTGCTCAATGAAGGCCCCGTTCAGCCAGCCGTTCAGGTCCGCCTCCTCCCAGCCCGGATAGCCGGTGGCCTCGGCGTGCAGACGGCTGACCTCGATGAGGTATTCGCTCATCAGGTAGACCCCCTCACCCTCCGCCTTCAGCGCCCGCCAGAGGATGGGCCTCACGCTGCCGTCCTCCTCATAAGGGTAGCTGCCAAAGGCCACGTAGCTGTAGCCCGCCTCCCTCTCATAGGGCTGAAACCAGGCCAGATCCCAAGCCAGGGCAAGCCCCGCCAAAAGCACAAACATCACA
>DAISYX010000118.1:0-5637 GCA_036825095.1 Clostridia bacterium
AGAGGGGAAGGAGGGTGACAAGCAAGAGCAGGGCCAAAACGCGTTTGACTTTCATCATTGCCTCCTGCCGGATTCCCGGCTGATTCATTGATATATTGACATGCCCTCTATATTATAAGGAGGCGCTAAAGGGGCTGTCAATGTTATTTTGTTAAATGACTACCTGGCGGACAGGCGGATGTCCGCCTGATTCCGGATATCGAAGTGGCTGAAGTAAGCGTTTTCCATGGGAATCCAGCTGTTTATAAACTGGGCGAGGGCCTCCGGCCTGCAGCGCTTTTCAAGGCGGGAAAGCTGCAGGGCGTTGTCGATGTCCAAAAAAACCTTCAGGTCATAAAAAGGGCTTAAATCAGGGTGATGGCTGTAGCTGCCCTCAAGGATAATAAGGGGCCGCGAAGCGCCGGGCACCGCTTCCAGCAGACCCGTCTGGCAGTTATAGCGCTGATGGCCTTGGTAGCCGCCGGAAACAAGGGGCTTGAGCACCTGTTTTATCAGGCGCTCCCGGTCCAGGTTCCCCCCGGGCTCGCTCAGGCGCTGGGGCATCCTTTGATGGGGCTGCAAAAAGAAGTCGTCCGCGCGGATGATCAAAGCGTTTGGAAACACCTGGGCGATGGCCTCCGTCAGCGTGCTTTTTCCGCCGCCGCAGGGCCCGTCAAGGGCCAGGAGAACCTGGTTTTTTTGATGCAGCAGGGCCTTGATCCGGTCCTTGAGCGGGGAAGGCAGCGGGCGCATTTCAGCGCTCTTCCCGGAAGTAGTTGACCCCGCAGGAGGCGGGCTGGCGGTGCTCCGGCTTCATGCGGATGCTGGAGATGACCAGCACCAGACAGGTGACCGCAAAGGGCAGCATGCTGAAGATGGCGGCGGGGATGTCCGCCACATCCTTTGAGATATAAAGCCTCAGGACGCTTAGCGCGCCAAACACCAGGCTGCCCACCACCGCCCTTAAAGGCCGCCAGACGGCAAAAATCACCAGCGCCACCGCGATCCAGCCCTGGCCTGCGATGATGTTGGGCTGCCAGTTGCCAAGGCAGGTGACCATGCTGATGTACACGCCGCCAAGGCCGCTAAGGCCCCCGCCCACCAGGATATGGGCGTATTTGTAGCGGCCCACCGGCACGCCCATGGCGTCCGCCGCGGCGGGGTTTTCACCCACCGCCCGCAGGTTCAGCCCCCGGCGGCTGCGGTTTAGGTACAGGCTCATCAAAATGGCGCAGGCCACGGCCAGGTAGGTCAGGATGCTGTGGCTAAAGAGCAGCTTGCCCGCCACCGGCAGCTCGCTTAAGGCGCCCAGCTTAAGCGGGGTGAGCCCCGCCTTGAGCCCCTCTGACATAAACACCGTGCCAACGGGCGCCTGGGTTTTGATCTGCTCGCCGATGAAGTTGGCCACCCCGGTGCCAAACACCGTGAGGGTAAGGCCGGTGACGTTCTGGTTGGCCTTGAGGGTCACCGTTAAAAAGGCGTAGAGGAGGGCGCCCAAAGCGCCCGCTAAAAAGCCTGCCAGCAGCACCAGGGCGGGGGAGGAGCTGGCATAGCCCACCGCAAAGCCCGCGATGGCCCCCAGGTACATCATCCCCTCAACGCCCAGGTTGATGTTGCCCGCCTTCTGGGTGAGAATTTCCCCCAGGGTGCCGTAAAGCAGGGGCACAGATGCCAGGATGGCGGCGTAGAGAAAGGCCAGGAACTGATCAAAAACGCTGGTCATGCCAGGCCCTCCTTGCGGCGCGTCAGCCGGTATTGCAGGAAAAACTCGGACCCTAAAACGCAAAACAGGATGATGCCCTGCAGGATGTCCGACATGGAGGCGGGGATGCGGTATTCCGTCTGCATCATGCTGAAGCCCTTTTGCATCATGGCGAACAAAAAGGACACCGCCAGCGCGCCAAAGGGGCTGAGGCGGGCCAGCCAGGCCACGGACACCGCCTGAAAACCCCGGCCGCCGCCGATGCCGTCCGTCAGCTGCCGGTCCGCGCCGGACACCTGCAGCATCCCCGCCAGGCCGCAGATGCCGGCGGAGAGGAACATGGTGCGCAGCACGATTCTGGACACCGGCATCCCCGCATAGCGGGCGGTGCGCTCGTTTTCGCCCACCACGCTCAGCTCGTAGCCCTGCTTGGTGTATTTCAGGTAGATAAACAGCAGGATAACCACCAGCAGCATCACAATCCAGCCGATATGCAAATTGCCTACAAAGGGGAAGGGCACCTCCGGCAGCCGCGCCTGTTTGGGGAAGCGGGGCATGGCGGCAAAGCCCCCGCCCGGCTCCCGCCAAGGGCCTTCCCTTAAGAAGGTGACAAAATAAAGGGCGATGTAGTTGAGCATCAGGGTGAAGAGAGTTTCGTTGGTGCCAAAGCGGGTTTTGAACCAGGCGGGGATCAGGCCCCATAGCCCGCCGATGACAAGGGCGAAAAGCCCCATCAGAAGAAGCAGGGCCCACTGGGGCAAATCGCTTTGGAAATAGGCGAAATAGCTGGCGGCCACCGCCCCCATGATGATCTGGCCCTCCGCGCCGATGTTCCAGAAGCGCATCTTAAAGGCCAGCAGCACCCCTAAGGAGGCCAGGGCCAGGGGGATGGTGAGCTTGAGGGTTTCCTTCTGCATCCCGGCGGTGCCCAGGGCGCCTTTGACCATGGTGCCATAGACATGAAGGGGCTGATAGCCCAGGGCCACAAGGAAGAGGGCCCCTACGCTTAAGGCAAAAAGCACCGCCAGCAGCCGGAAGGCGATGGTCTGCCCCCGGCCCAGCTCCTCCCGCTGGGTGATGTTAAAATGCGGGGACCGGCTGGCCTTAGACATATTCATCCTCCTTGTCCGTGGTCAGCCCGGCCATCTTCATGCCCAAGAGCGCCTTGGTGGCGAATTTGGTGTTGACAATGGCGGATACCTGGCCCTGGCAGAGCACCAGCACCCGGTCGCACAGGCCCAGGAGCACATCCAGATCCTCCCCCACAAAGAGGATGGCGACGCCCATGTCCTTTTGCTCGTTGAGCATGTCATAAATGCGCATGGAGGCGCCGATATCAAGCCCCCGCACCGGATAAGCGGTGATCAGCACCCGGGGGTTTAAGCGGATCTCCCGCCCTAAGAGCACCTTTTGCACGTTGCCGCCGGAGAGTTTGGAGAGCTTGGCGCCAATCCCCGGGGTTACGATCTGAAGCTCCTGCACCAATTCCTCCGCCTGCTTTCTGGCGCCCCGGCGGGAAAGCATCGGGCCCTTTTGCGCCCGGTAGGTCTTTAACAAGAGGTTGTCCGGCAAATCCATGCCGCCCACCAGGCCCATGCCCAGGCGGTCCTCCGGAATAAAGGCCATGGACACGCCCCGGCTGATGATCTCCCGGGGGCTCAGACCGTCTATGCGCCGCCCCTCCATCTCCACCGCGCCATCCGCCGGCTTTTCCAGGCCCGCGATGGCCTCGCACAGCGCCTTTTGCCCGGAGCCGGCCACCCCGGCCACCCCCAGGATTTCGCCGCCCTTTAAGTCAAAGCTGACGTTTTTAAGGAGATACCTGCCGCTTGGGTCTTTGACGGACAAATCCTGCACCCTTAGAACCGGGGCGGTGGGGAAAGAGGGGGTGCGGGGGATGTTCAGGTCCATGGGGCGGCCCACCATCATCTCGGTCAGCTGGAAGCGGTCGGTGTCCCTGGTTTCCACGGTGCCGGCGTTTTTGCCCTTGCGCAGGACGGCCACCCGGTCGGAGAGGGCCATCACCTCGTCCAATTTGTGGGTGATGATGATCACCGCCTTGCCCTCCCGGCGCATGGCGTCCAGCACTGAAAACAAGGCCTGGTTCTCCTGGGGGGTGAGGACCGCGGTGGGCTCATCCAGGATCAGCTTGTCCGCCCCCTGGCAGAGCACCTTCAGGATTTCCACGGTTTGCTTCTGGCTGACAGACAGGCTGTAGACCGGCTCGTCCAGGGCCAGCTTCATCCCCAGGCTTTCCATGGCCGCCTCCGGGCTTAGGGCCAGCTCGCCCCGATGGCCCAGGAGGATATTCTCCCGGGCGGACAGCACATCCACCAGCTTAAAATGCTGGTGAATCATGCCGATGCCAAGGGCGATGGCGTCCCGGGGAGAGCGCACCACCGCCGGCGCGTCGTCGATCCTGATCTGCCCCACGTCCGGTTGATAAATGCCGGAGAGCATGTTCATCAGCGTCGTTTTGCCCGAGCCATTTTCCCCAAGCAAAGCCAGGATCTCCCCCCGGCGCACGGTGAGGTCAAGCCCATCGCAGGCCACCACCCGGCCAAAGGCTTTGGTGAGGCCAATGAGTTCAATCGCTGGTTTCAATGCGCGCTCCTTCTTTATGAATTGCTGTTATTCTATCATATAACGGAATAAATAGGGGAGGGAACTTTGCCAGTTCCCTCCCCCAAGGAGAGCAAGCCTTATTTCACCTCCACCCCTTTTAGGAGCAGGTTGGTCATCAGGCCGCCGGTGATGTCGGCGTCGCTTAAGGTTTCGCCTTCCGCCAGCACCAGCTCGCCCTGGTTGTTGTATAAGGGGCCTGTGAACACGTCCCACTCGCCTGAGAGGATGAGGGCGCGGGCTTCCTCGATCTTTTCGCTGGTGCCTTCCGCCACGTTTATAGACAGGGGGGAGATATCCACCATGCCTTCCTTCAGCCCCAGGAAGTAGTTGACCGGCTGCCAGGTGCCCGCCATCAGGTCGCTCACCTGGGCGGTATAGACGCTGGCCCAGTTCCAGACGGGGGCGGTGAGGTGGGCCTTAGGGGCCTCAGGGGTCATGTCGGTGTTGTAGCCCACGCCGAATTTGCCGGCTTCCTGGGCGGCCACCTGGGGCATGGCGGTGTCCACGTGCTGGGCGATCACATCGCAACCCAGATCAAGCAGGGCCACAGCGGTCTGCTTTTCAAGGGTGGGGTCATACCAGCTGCTGATATACTTCACATACACCACCGCCTCCGGGTTCACGCTCTGCACCCCCAGGGCAAAGGCGTTGATGCCGCCGTTGACCTCCGCGTTGTCCGCCCAGGCGGCCACGTAGCCCACGGTGTTGGTGGTGGTCTTAAGGCCTGCCGCGATGCCGGAGAGATAGCGGGCCTGATAGATGCGGCCAAAGTAGTTGTTGAAGTTCACGCCGTTGTTCTTGTAGCCGGAGCAATGGGAGAAGATCACCTCGGGGTATTCCTCCGCGATCTCCTCCATATAGTTCATAAAGCCCCATGAGTTGCCAAAGATGATCTGGCAGCCCGCGTCCACCAGCTCTCTTAGGGCGGCGTCGCACTCCGCGGTTTCCGGCACGTTGAACTTGTAGAGCACCTGCTGGTCCTCAAGCGCAAGCGCAGCCTTCATGCCTTCAAGGCCGGTATAGTGAGCGCCTGAGAAGCCGTCGTCCTGGGGGCCGATGAGAACCATCCCCACCTTCAGGTCTTCTTTAGCGACGGGGCCGTAGTTGCCCCCTTCGCCGGCCAGGGCGGGAAGGGCTAAGGACAGAGCGAGGACCAGAGCCAGAAGCAGGGACAGGATCGTACGGACTCTCTTGACGCTGTTGAACATGGTGACCTCCTGATTGTGTTGTTCTTTTCAGCCTTCCTGGAACAGGATTTTTCCATCCCGGATTTCCCGGATGGCTGCTAAAGACAAGACCTTGAGACCCTTCTCCCGAAGGGTCCGGCCCCC
>DAISYX010000119.1:0-5605 GCA_036825095.1 Clostridia bacterium
GCGGCTTCACCAGCTTTGAGGGCGGCGGCATCTCCTACAACATCCCCTACGCCAAAAACGCCACCCTTCAGGAAACCCTTTTTAACTGGCAGTACTGTGACCGGCTGACGGGGCTTTATGAGGAAAACGGCATCTCCATCAACCGGGAGCCCTTTGGCCCCCTCACGGGCACCCTGGTGCCGCCCTGCATCTCAAACGCGGTGGCCGTGATCGAGGCCCTGCTGGCGGCGGAGCAGGGGGTTAAGAACATCACCGTGGGCTACGGCCAGTGCGGCAATCTGGTGCAGGACGTGGCGGCGCTTCACAGCTTAAGGAGCACCACAGAGGAGTACCTGGCCCGCTTTGGCTATCAAGGGGTCGCGGTCACCACGGTGCTGCACCAGTGGATGGGCGGCTTCCCCCAGGACGAGGCCAAGGCCTTTGCGGTGATCTGCTGGGGCAGCGCTGTGGCGGCGCTGGCCAAGGCCACCAAGGTGATTGTGAAATCCCCCCACGAGGCCCTGGGGGTGCCCACCCCGGAGGCCAATGCCGCAGGGCTTAAGGCCACCAAGCAGACCATCATGATGCTGGCGGATCAGCAAATGGCGGACGGGGCCGCGCTTCAGGAGGAAATCGCGGTGATTGACGCGGAAACCCGCTGCATTTTAGAGCGCACCCTGGAGCTGGGGGACGGGGACATCGCCCTGGGCACGGTGCGGGCCTTTGAGGCGGGCGTGATTGACGTGCCCTTTGCCCCCAGCCGCTACAACCTGGGCAAGATCATGCCCGCCCGGGACAATGAGGGCGCGGTGCGCCTTTTGGGCGCCGGGATGCTGCCGCTGACCGAGGCCCAGAAACAGTTCCATCAGGAAAAGATCGCGGGGCGGGGCCGCCATGAAAACCGGGGCGTTTCCTTCCAGATGGTGATTGACGACATTTACGCGATTTCAAAGGGCCGCCTGGTGGGCAGGCCCCGCTAAGAACAGCTTAAGGAGAAGAAAATGAGGATTTCGGATGTTATCTGCGCCGGTGGGCTGACCGGATTTTACTTTGACGACCAGCGGGCCATCAAAGCAGGGGCCGCTCAGGATGGGGCCCTGTATGTGGGCCAGCCCCAGACCCCGGGGTTTAGCCGCATCCGTCAGGCGGGGGAGGCCATCGTGGTGATGGTGGTGCTGGAGGATGGCCAGGTGGGCTTTGGGGACTGCGCGGCGGTGCAGTACTCCGGCGCGGGCGGCAGAGACCCTTTGTTTTTGGCGGATGCCTTTATCCCCTTGATCCAGGGGCCGGTGGCTGAATATCTGATAGGCCAGCAGGCGGACAGCTTCCGCCGTCTGGCAAAAGACCTTGACGCCCTCACCGTGGAGGGAAAGCGCCTGCACACCGCCATCCGCTATGGCGTGTCCCAGGCCCTTTTGGACGCGGTGGCCAAGGCCCGGAAGCTCAACAAGTGCGATGTGCTGGCCATGGAATACAACACCCAGGTCTCCCAAAAGGCGCTGCCCATCTTCTCCCAGTCAGGGGACGACCGCTACCTTAACGCGGACAAGATGATCATGAAGGGCGCCTCTGTCCTGCCCCATGGGCTGTTTAACAGCGTGGAGAAAACAGGAAAAGAAGGGGAGGGATTGCTGAAATACCTGCGCTGGCTTCGGGAGCGGGTGGAGGGCCAGGCGCCCTACGCGGGCTATCAGCCGGTGATCCATATCGACTGCTACGGCACCATCGGCCAGATTTTTGGCCCCAGCAGCTACAGCGCCATGGCGGACTATTTAAAGACATTGGAAGCGGCGGTGGCCCCCCTGAAGCTGCGCATCGAGGGGCCCATGGACTCTGACAGCCGGGAAGCCCAGATGCAGGACATGAGGGGCTTAAGGGAGGAGCTGGACCGCCGGAATATCCAGGTGGAGCTGGTGGCGGATGAATGGTGCAACACCCTGGAGGACGTGATCTACTTCTGTGACAACAAGGCGGGCCACATGATCCAGGTGAAAACCCCTGATCTGGGCTCCCTTCACAACACCATGGAAGCCCTGCTGTACTGCGAGCAGAGCGGCATTGGCGCCTATATGGGCGGCACCTGCAACGAGACGGACCGCTCCGCCCAGGTGTGCGTCCACTGCGCCATGGCGGCCAACGCGGACCAGATTCTGGCCAAGCCGGGGATGGGGGTTGACGAGGGGCTGATGATCTGCTTTAACGAAATGCAGCGCATCCTGGCGCTGCGCAAGGCCGGCATCGGGGTTTACCGGGCGGAAGCCTAAGGCAAAGGAGGCGGTATGCGGCCAACGGAACAGGACCCGCTCTACAGCGTCTATTTCGCGCCCCGGGGCTATGCCCGCATGGTGCAGCTGGGCCGCGTCATTGCCCAGCGGCACCTGACCGCCTTTGACAACCTCATCGGCGTCATCGGGGATGCTGGTTCCGGCAAAAGCCTGCTGATCCGCGGCATGTTCCCGGGCCTGGAGCTGACCAACGACGACAACGGCGTCAACATCCGCCCGCTGCCGATTTTGGACATCGAGGAAACCGGCTTCTATCAGGCCCAGACCTATCACCTGGACGTGCGCTTTGAGTCCGCCTTCACCCAGATGCCCCGGCTGGCTGAGGCGGTGCTTAAGGCGCTGGAGCTGGGCAAGCGGGTGATCATCGAGCATTTTGAACTGATCTACCCCCTGCTTGACATCAACGCCTCCCTTTTAATCGGCATCGGGGATGAGATCATCGTGTGCCGGCCCACCATCTTTGGCCCTGAGCCGGGCGATATCGCCCGCACGGTATTCGCCTCCATCAAATACCGGCGCATGGCCCACACCGCGGAGGACCTGACGGAGCATGTGCTGCTCAACCGCATGGTGGGCAAATACAGCCATGGGGACGTGCGCCGGGGCTTCCTTTTGCGCTTTGACCGGGCGGTGGTGCTGGATATCCCGGACATTCAGCGGGAGGTGATGGAAATGATCAGCCAGGATATGCCCATCGCCTACAAGGACAACGAGCATATCTTCATCGGCAGCATCCTCCACCGCTGCACCGGCCCCCGGATGCACGTGTCCTCCACCGGCAAGGTGGAAAATTTCCGCTTTTTAAGCGGCTTGCAGTATGACAATGCGGATGAGAGCTATCTGCTGGTGGGCCTGGTGGGGGAGGAGGCCCCCGAGTTGGGCCAGGACCTGAACCGCATCAACCTGGGCTGAGCTAAGCCCAAACCAAAACCCCCGTCACGCGTTTGCGGCGGGGGTTTTGGCTTGGCGTTTTATCATACCAGGTGGTGCTTAAGCCACTTGTCGCTTTTAAAGCGCCAGACGAACAGCACGCCCCGGCCGATCCAGTCCAGGTACATGGCATACCAGATGCCCCGCACCTGAAGGCCAAAGAGGGTGCCTAAAATGTAGGAGAAGGCCACCCGGAACACCACCACCGTAAAGGAGGCGGCATACATCACAAAGCGGTTGTCCCCCGCGGCCCTTAAGCTGTTGGGCAGGCCAAAAGCGGGCGCCCAGAGGACAAAGGACACGAAACAGTAGATGATGATGATCTCCTTGGTGATGGCGGTGGCCTCCTGGCTAAGGCGCATCATGCCCACGATGGGGTCGATGAACAACAGCACCAACAGCCCCATCACCACCAGGGAGGCGGTGGTCAGCAGCAGCAGACGCCGGGCGGCGTCCTTGGCCTCCTGGGTGCGCCCCGCCCCGACGCACTGGCTGACGATGGTGATGGTGGCCAGGTTGATGGCGTTGGCGGGGATGCTGATATAGGTGGAGATGGTGTGGGCGGCGGCGTTCACCGCGATCATGGTGCTGGAATAGCCCGCGATGATGATGGCGACGATCACCTTGCTGGTCAGAAAAAAGATGTTCTCCAGCCCGCTGGGCAGCGCCACTGTGAGGATGCGCCGGTCAATGTTCTTGTCAAAGCGGATCACAAAGGGGCGGCTGAAGTGGATGGGGATATGGGGGTCCCGCAGAAACAGCACCACCATCACGGCGCCTATAAGCCGGGAGACGATGGTGGCCAGGCCCGCACCTTGAACGCCCATATGAAAAACGTTGATGAAGACATAGTTAAGGCCGATTTTTGCCACATTCATCACCACGGAGGTGGCCATGGACAGCTTGCTTAAGCCCTGGGCATAAAGAAGCCCAATGCCCCCGTTATACAGCGCGTAGGCCGGATAAGACAGGGCGCACAGCAGGAAATACTGCCGGGAATAGCCCATGATGGTGGGGCTGACGGCAGGATAGACAAAGCGCAGGATGCCCTGATTGAAGATGATGGCAATGGCAGAGATAAACAGGGAAATGGCCACCACCATGATGGCCGTCTGGTTGGCGGCGCCCCCAGCGCCCTTGCGGTCCCGTTTGCCGATGTACTGGGCCGCGATGATGGAGCCGCCCGCGCCCACCGCCATGAACACCTGCATCAACAGCAGGTTCAGGTTGTCAACCAGGGAGAAGGCGGACAGCGCGGATTCGCTGACATGGGAGAGGAGCATGGTGTCCACCAGCCCCACCAGCACAATCATGAACTGTTCAAAAATCAGCGGGATCAAAAGCCTTCTGATTTGCCGGGATGAGAACAGATTAAGCTCGGACAATTTCAATCAACCCCCCAAGCGTTTATCGGGTATGACAGGGACGGTTCAGTCCGCCGCCACCCGCTCAAAGCACAGCAGATTTTCCACCTGGGCCGTCTGGCAGAACATGTCATAGGGCTGGCAGCGGGTGATATCGTAGCCAAGCTCATGAAGCAGCGCTGCGTCCCGGGCCTGGCTTGCCGGGTGGCAGCTGATGTAGATGATACGCCGGGGACTGGCCTTGGCCACCGCGTGGAGCACCTGGGGATGGGCGCCTTTTCTGGGCGGGTCCAGGAAGACCACGTCCGCGCGGAGCCCTTCCGCCTGCATCCGGGGGAGGATTTCCTCAGCCTCACCCAGGTGAAAGGCCGCGTTGGTCACCTGGTTTCTTTGAGCGTTTGCCCTGGCGTTTTCCACCGCCTGGGGCGAAACCTCTATCCCCAGGGCGCGCTTGCACTGCCCTGCGGCCAAAAGGGCGATGGCCCCGGCGCCTGAATACAGGTCAACCACGGTGTCCTGGGGACGAAGCGCAGCCCACTTTAGGGCCTGCTGGTACATCTGCTGGCTGATGGCGCTGTTCACCTGAAAAAAAGACAGGGGGGACAGCTCAAACGCCAGCCCGCACGCCCAGTCGATAAAAGGCGTGCCGCCATAAAGCGCCCGGCTGGTCTGCCCCAGGATGACATTGTCCCCTGCGGTCTGCCCGGTGAGGTGGAGGGAGTGAAAGCCCGGCAGGGCGCGCCTGAGCCTTTGGATCAAAGCCTCCGCCTGGGGGATGTCCTGGCCGTTGATGGCCAGGGTGACCATCACCTGATCCCGGGCGTTCACCCGGGTGATCACATGGCGCACCAAGCCCTGCCTGTCCTCCTCCCGGTAGGCGCTGATGCCCTGGGCCTGCATCCAGTCAAGAACCGCCCCGGTGACCGTATCACAGGCGGGGTGCGCGATCCGGCATTCCGCCACCGGCACCAGCCGGTGGCTGCGGGGGGCGTAGTAGCCGGCAGCAATCTGCCCGCCCTGCTCCTGAACCGGCAGAGCTGTTTTGTT
>DAISYX010000120.1:0-5449 GCA_036825095.1 Clostridia bacterium
CGCTATCCATGCCAGTTTTCTTACCTCTTGGCTGTAGAATACGGAAACTCAAGCCTGCTAAGTGTTGTGATTTCAGGGTATATATGATAAGCTTAGTGGTATCGTATTCGGGGAACTGTACCCGAAGCGCAGAGGAGGAACGGCATGAGCTACCAGGTGGAAAAGGTCAACAGCAACCAACAGAAGATAACATTTGAGATCCCTGCGGAAGCCTTTGACGAGGCGATGCAAAAAGCATATCTGAAAACGCGCGGGCGCATCAACGTGCCCGGCTTCAGGAAGGGCAAAGCGCCGCGGAGACTGATTGAAAATATGTATGGGGAGGGCGTTTTTTATGATGACGCCTTTGATCTGATCTTCCCGGACGCCTATAAAGAGGCGGTGGAGGCGGAGGACCTGTTCCCCGTGGATCAGCCGGAGATCGACCTGGACCAGATCGGCGCCGGGAAAGAGCTGAAGTTTAGCGCCACCGTCTATGTGCGCCCTGAGGTAACGCTGGGTGACTATAAAAGCCTGACGGGCACCCGCCACCTGCATCCTATTACGGATGATCAGCTGGACGCGCGCATCGCACAGGATCTGCAGAAGGTGACCACCCAGGAGGACATCGGGGAGGAGCCCTTAACGGACGGCGACACCGCGGACATCGACTACCTGGGCACGCTTGACGGCGTGCCGTTTGCGGGCGGTGAGGCCCAGGGCCATAAGCTGCGCCTGGGCTCCGGCACCTTTATCCCCGGCTTTGAAGAGCAGGTGGTGGGCATGAAGGCGGGGGAAGAGAAGGACATCACCGTCACCTTCCCCACGGAATACCACTCCGAGGAGCTGGCCGGGAAAGAGGTGGTCTTCAAGGTGAAGGTGAACGCCGGCACCCGGGAGAGCAAGCCGGAATTGGATGACGATTTTGCCCAGGACGTGTCCGAGCACAGCACCTTTGAGGCATACAAGGCGGCCATCCTGGAAGAACTGACCCAGCAAAGGGATCAGCATGCGGAAACCCATCTGGAGAACGACCTGGTGCAGCAGGCGGTGGACGCCTCGGATTGCGACATCCCGGAGGCCATGATTCAGCGCCAGATTGATTATCTTGTGCAGAACATGCGCATCCGCATGATGTATCAGGGCCTTCGGATGGAGGATTATCTGACCTACACCAACACCACCGAGGAGCAGATGCGGGAGAACTTCCGCCAGGATGCGACCAACAACGTAAAGACCGACCTGGTGATGGACACCATCCGTAAACAGGAGGCTATTGAGCCCACGGAGGATGAGATCGATGCGGAGATCCGCCGCCATGCGGAGGAGATGGGCCGGGAGTATGACAGCTATAAAACCGGCCTGAACGATAACCAGCTGGAAAACTACAAGGACATCGCCGCCAACCGCAGGGTGGTGAACCTGATGAAAGAACATGCCCAGATCACCGACCACACCGAAGCCCACGAGGAACTGAGCGTCGAGGAGCTGGTGGACAGCGCGGCCCAGGCCCTTGAGGAAGTAGCGGACAGCCCGGTGAGCGAGGAGGCGGAAAACGCCGCCTCTGAGGCAGAAGCAGTGGACGCAGTGAAGGAAGAGAAGAAATCCAAGAAAGCCAAGAAGAAAAGCAAGGCGGATTCCGAGGCTTCCTCAGAGAAATAAACCCCTGGACCTGATTTAGGAGGAAACATGGCAGAGTATTTGATCCCTTATGTGATTGAGCGTTCCGGCAACTCGGAGCGTTCCTTTGATATCTATTCCCGGCTGCTGAAGGACCGCATCGTCTTTCTGTCCGGCCCGGTGACTGACGGCCTGGCCAATACCGTGGTGGCGCAGCTGCTGTTTTTGGATATGGACAACCCCAACGCGGACATCTCCCTTTACATCAACAGCCCCGGCGGCTCTGTAACAGCCGGCATGGCGATTTTTGACACCATGCAGCATATCAAGGCCCCGGTGCGCACGGTTTGTGTGGGCATGGCGGCCTCCATGGGCGCTTTTCTGCTGATGGCGGGGGAAAAGGGCAAGCGCATGGCGCTGCCCAACAGCGAGGTGATGATCCACCAGCCCTCCGGCGGCGCCGAGGGCCAGGCCACGGACGTGACCATCCGCGCGGAATGGCTTTTGAAAACCAAGAAGAAGATGAACCGCATGATGGCGGAAATGACCGGGCAGCCGGAGGAAAAAATCGCCAACGATGTGGAGCGCGACTATTTCATGTCAGCCCAGGAGGCCAAGGAGTACGGCGTCGTGGACGAGATTTATGCCCCGCGCAAGAACGAGGAGAAGAATGCCTAAAGAACCCATGGACCCCAAACGCGCCCCTCGCTGCGGCTTTTGCGGCAAACCCCAGGGAGAGGTCCGGCGGCTGATCGCGGGGCCCAACGCCTATATCTGTGATGAGTGCGTGGCCCTGTGCACCGATATGGTGACGGAGTTGGACCAGAAGGCAGGGGCAAGCCTGCCTAAGGCCCCCAAGCTGCTAAAGCCCAAAGAAATCAAGAAAGCCCTGGATGAGTATGTCATTGGCCAGGAGCGGGTGAAGCGGGCGCTGAGCGTGGCGGTGTACAACCACTATAAGCGTATCCTGTCTAACAACAGCAGAAAAAACGAGGTTGAGCTGCAAAAGGCCAACATCCTTCTGGTGGGGCAGACCGGCACCGGCAAGACCTACCTGGCCCAGACCCTGGCCCGGGTTTTGAACGTGCCCTTTGCCATCGCGGACGCCACCTCTTTAACGGAGGCGGGCTACGTGGGTGAGGATGTGGAGAACATCCTCCTCAGGCTGATTCAGGCCGCGGACGGGGATGTGGCGGCCGCCCAGCAGGGCATTATCTATTTGGACGAAGTGGATAAAATCGGCCGCAAGAGCGAAAACGTCTCCATCACCCGGGATGTCTCCGGCGAGGGCGTTCAACAGGCGCTGCTGAAAATCCTTGAGGGCACGGTGGCCCATGTGCCGCCCCAAGGCGGGCGCAAGCATCCCCAGCAGGAAACGCTGCCCATTGATACCACCAATATCCTCTTCATCTGCGGCGGCGCCTTTGACGGGCTGGAGGCCATTGTGTCCACCCGACTGGGCGGCCGGATGATGGGCTTTGGCGTGGAGCAGGAAGGAAGCCAGGAAGAGCAGGTCAGCCGCCTGTTGTCCCACCTGGAGCCGGAGGATTTGGTCAAATACGGCATGATTCCGGAGCTGGTGGGCCGCCTGCCGGTGACCCTGGCCCTTGACACCCTGGATGAAACGGCCCTGGTGCGCATCCTGACGGAGCCCAAAAACGCCCTGGTCAAACAATACCAGCACCTCTTTGAACTGGACGGCGCGGAGCTGGCCTTTGAAGAGGATGCCCTGCGGGCCATCGCCAGCCGGGCTGTGGACCGCAAAACCGGGGCCCGGGGCCTGAGGGCCATCATTGAAAACCTGCTGCTGGACGCCATGTTTGAGCTGCCTGGCGCCTCTGAACCGCTTAAGTGCGTGGTCACCCGGGAGGCGGTGGAGGAGGGGGAGGAAATCCTGCCCCTGCGCCAACCCAAACCCCTGAAGCCGCCCTCCAAGGCGGCGCCCAAGCAAGCCCTTCCTCTGGAGAGCGATGCTTCCTGACAAGATTCAGCCAAGCCTCTTCCCAGTCAGACGGGAAGAGGCATTTTAAAGGAGAACCCATGCCCAAAAAATCCCTTGAACTTTTGACCATTCCTTTTTTGCCGCTGCGGGGCACCCTGGTGTTTCCCCATATGGTGCTGCACATCGATGTGGGCCGCGGCCGGTCTGTGGCCGCCATCAACCAGGCCATGATGGGCGATCAGCGCATCTTCCTGGTGATGCAAAAAGACATGGATAATGAGGAACCCACGCTCAACGACCTGTACAAGGCCGGCACCATCGCCCGGGTAAAACAGGTGCTCCACCTGCCGGGCAACAACATGCGGGTGCTGATTGAGGGGGAGGAGCGCGGCGCCCTCAAGGCCATGCATGAGGATGAGGAAACCTGGATGGCCTCGGTGCGGGTGATGCCGCCCTTTGACAAATCCGCGGACAATCCGGAGCTGCAGGCCTTAAAGCGCCTGGCCAAGGAAAGCCTGGACGGCTTTGCGGAGGCGGGCAACCGGCTGTCAGAGGAATTGATCAAGTCCTTTAAGCGCATTGAGGATCCCCATGAGCTGGTGGATGTCATCGCCGCCAACCTGATTCCCCAGGTGGAGGAGCGCTACGCACTTTTATCTCTGGAAAAGCCGGCTGACCGGCTGGAGCAGCTCTGCGTGTATCTGGCCCGGGAGGTGCGCAACGCCAACATCGACCGGGTGGTGCAGCAGCGCATCCGCATGCAGGTGGACAAGTCCCAGCGGGACTATTACCTCAGGGAGCAGATGAAGGCCATCCAGGAGGAGCTGGGCGAGGGCGACTATGACGATGTGGAGGAGATGCGGGAGAAGCTGAAGAACATCCCGCTTAACGAAGAAGCCCGGGAAAAAGCGGACAAGGAGCTGGAGAAGCTGTCCCGCATGATGGCGGGCAGCCCTGAATCCACCGTGTCAGAGAACTATCTGGACTGGCTGGCGGAGCTGCCCTGGGGGAAGTACACCAAGGACCAGCTTTCCCTCAAGCGTGCCCGGCGCATTCTGGAACAGGACCACTATGGCATGGAGCCGGTGAAGGAGCGCATCATCGAATACCTGGCGGTGATGTCCATGCGCCGGGAGGCGGACGCCACCGTGGTGCCCAAGGGGCCGATTCTTTGCTTTGTGGGCCCGCCGGGCGTTGGCAAGACCTCCATCGTCCAGGCCATCGCCAAGGCCATGGACCGCAAGTTTGTCAAGCTTTCCCTTGGCGGCGTCAGGGATGAGGCGGAGATCTACGGCCACCGGCGCACCTATATCGGCGCCATTCCGGGGCACATTATTTCCGGCATCAAGCGCGCGGGCACCATGAACCCGGTGTTTTTGTTTGATGAGATTGACAAGATGGGCAACGACTACCGGGGCGACCCTGCCAGCGCCATGCTGGAAGTGCTGGATCCGGCGCAGAACGCCGCCTTCAGAGACCACTATCTGGACGTGCCCTTTGACCTTTCCCGGGTGCTGTTTATCACCACGGCCAACACCCGGGAATCCATCCCGGCGCCCCTCCTTGACCGGATGGAGGTGATCGAGGTGGCCAGCTACACCGAGGAGGAAAAACTGCAGATCGCCAAGCGCCACCTGCTGCGCCAGCAGATTGCGGACAACGGCCTTGAGAAAAACAGCCTGAGCATGACCCAGGCGGCTATCCGCAAGGCCATTGAAGGCTATACCCGGGAGGCGGGCGTCCGCGGGCTTTCCCGCACCCTGGCCAAAACCGTGCGCAAAGCGGCGGTGGAAATGCTGGAGACGGGGGAAAAGAAGCTGAGCATCACGGTGGACAACCTGGAGAAATACCTGGGGCCGCCAAGGTTTTTAAGGGACAAGCCGGAGCAGCAGCCCCTGGTGGGCGTGG
>DAISYX010000121.1:0-5412 GCA_036825095.1 Clostridia bacterium
AAGCCTGTCATGAATATTGATGCGGAGCACCTTTTCTTCCCCACCCATCCCCTCACGCGTACGGACGCCATCTTGGGCGTATACCGCCTGTACCGTTCCTTCCACACCGGCCTGGGCACCGTCCTGGTAACCCACACCCGCCAGGCCAACCTACGGGCGGAACCCTCCATGAAAGCAACCATCGTGGGCAAGGCTGATCCGGGCAACGTCTATGAGGTAGTTGGTATCCCGAGCAATGGCTGGTACCAGATCATGCTGCCAAACGGCACCACGGCGTTTATTGCGGCCGGTATGGTGTCTTTCACAATGAACTGACACCCGCACCCTGCCTGCCCGACCGCCGGCCAGCCCGGTGGTCTTTTTTGCGCCCTTTTTGGTTGACAGCCACCCTCATTTTGCCTAATATTGTTCTTATCAACAAGCGCGGTGGTTGACGCCTTTATTCCCCCTTTTCTCCTTCGGACGCGGCCTTCGGTTTGGGTTTGACGCCCCAGGAATGTCGCGCAAACGACACTTGGCGGGCCCAGGGGGTCCGGGGGTAGACATGGAATACCTGTCTGCTGAACAATATGCCCACATCCGGGGCATTCACCTGCGCGCAGTGCAGCGCCGCTGCCAGGCGGGGCTGGTTCCCGGTGCCCTCAAACTGGGCAACCACTGGCTTATCCCAAAGGGCCCGGAACCAACAGGCGCCGATATCAGGGAAGCCGGGCCCACAGCCGCCCCATCCCTCTGCTTTGCCAGCGGCCAGGCGGACGCCTGCCTCCGGTCGCTAACGGAAAACAGCGCCCGTTGGCTGGCCCGGGGGCTTCTATCCTATTACCGCTGCGAATATAAGGAGGCGCTCGCCGCCTTTGACCAGCTTGCCCCGGCGGATGGGGACTACCTCACCGGCAAGCTTTTTTCCCTTTACGCCGCCATCAGCCTGGGTGATTTCCCGCGTTACCGCGGCATCCGCCCCATCTTTGACGCGCCCTCGGCAAGAGAGATGAACGCGCCTGGCCTGCGCCGGATCATGGAATGCTTCCAGGCCAACATCAACGCCAGCCTCCTGGTGGCGCACAGCATGCCGGACTGGCTGAAAAAAGGGGACCTGTCCTCCCTGCCCACGGCGCTAAGGGATCTGGCCTGGTATACCTATATCAAATATCTGCAGCTCAGCAAGGATTACCGGGTGATGCTGGCGGCAGCGGAGGCCAGGATATCCGCCCAGAAGCCGGGGTGCTATTCCTTAAGCGACATCTATGTCTACCTGTATGCAGCCCTTGGACATCTCAAGCAGGACAACCCCGCCCTGGCCCGCGAGCGCATGATGACCGTGATGGCGCTGGCCCTGCCGGACCGCTTCATCGGGCCTTTTGTGGAGACCCTCACCACCATGCAGGGCCTGACGGAGCGCTGCCTGATGGAGGCCTTCCCCCAGCAGTATGACCGGGTCATCCGCCAATGGAAGCAGGTTTTCCCCCAATGGCTCAGGGCCCACAACGAGCTTTCAGCCTATGTCATCCCGGAGGTGCTCACCCGCCGGGAACACCAGGTGGCGCTTTACGCGGCGGACGGCCTGACCAACCGCCAGATCGCCGGAAAAATGTACCTCTCCCTTTCCACCATCAAAAAAGAGCTGTCCTGCGCCTATGACAAGCTGGGCATCACCTGCCGCCGCCAGTTAAAAGAGCTGTTCTGAGAATATAGCCATTTTACCCCTTCTTTTGGCCTAACACCAGCGCCTTAAGCCCCTTTAAGATAGGGCTGAACCAATGTGCTGTGCGGACGCCAAAGGAAGTGAACAGCAATGAAAAAAGGCGCGAATCCTCTTCGGACCGAGCTTCCCTATCTGAATAACCTGCCCATGGCGCTGCTTGTCTGCGCCATCAACCTGGCCTTGGCCTTTGTGTTTCAATACGGCCGGCGGCTTTTCGCAGATGACCTGGTGATAGATGCGGCCATCTGCGGGGTGATCACCGCGTTCACCAGCCTGGGCTATGCCCGCCGGGCAGTGGACGCCCGGCGCAGGCGCGGCGCCCTGCCCGCCCAGGTGCCGCTGAGCCCCTTTATGCAGAGGCTGCCGCGGGCCTATCTCCCGCTGGCGGCCCTGACAGGCCTGGCTGCCTCGGCGCTGATGGGATTTATCACCCTGGCGCTTTTGCGCTTCTATCCGGAGACGGAATACACCTTTCCCCGCTTTCTCCTCTGGAAATTCATCTACGCCACCCTGCTTGCCGCCAAGGTGATAGAGTTTGGCATCCTGCGCTATGTGCAGCCGGATTGCGAAAAGCCCGAAGACCCGCCCCAGCAGGGCCGGCAAACCGTCAAAAACCCCCTGCCGCGCCGGGAGATGTTCGCCAGGCTGTATGCCAGCGTCACCACGGATTTTGGCATGAACATCCTCATCGGCCTGGCCCTGGGCGGCACCATCATCCAGGGGGAGCTGGTGGTGCTCATGGGGGTCGCCCGGAGCGGTGTGTGGATTACCGGCCTGGTGTTGGGGCTGATCATCAGCGTCCTGATGATCAAACCCACCCTGGCCTCAGTCCAAAAGATCGCCCTGGCCGGGGATCTTCCGCCTGCCGAAAAACCCAACAGACTTCTGTCCGCTCTGCCCCTGTCCCCCTGTGGGCTTACAGGCCTGATGCTTTTGCCTGTTATGGCGCTCTCCGCCCTGAGCTTTTGGGCCATCATGTGGTTCTTTGGCTTTGATGCGCTGAATTTCTTTCAATTCTTTATTATCCGCACCGCCTATACGAAGCTCTTGAGCCGCCTGGCGGAGGCGCTGGCCATCCAGCGCTACCGCCAGCTGCCGCTGCCCAAGGCGCAGCCAGTGAAACTGGAGGTGGAATCCGGTGTATGAACGCTTAAAAAGCCCTTTGATGCTGGGGGAATTGCGCCTTCCCAACCGCCTGGCGATGACCGCCATGGGCCTTAACCTGGGCGCCCCTGAAGGGGGCGTTACCGATGACCTGATCGCTTTTTATGAGGCCCGGGCCCGGGGCGGCGTCGGGCTGATCATCACGGAGCTGGCCCGGGTGGAGGGCGGCGCCGGCATCAGCGATCCCTGCCAGTTGGCAGCCTACCGTGCGGGGGATGTGCCGGAACTTCAGCGCCTGACCGATGTGGTTCACCGCTGGGACACCCGGCTGTTTATCCAGCTGCAGCACCCTGGCCGGGCGGCTTCCTCCTGGGTGACGGGCACACAGCCCATCGCCCCCTCCGCCCTGGCAAGCCCCCTGGGCGGCGAAGTGCCCCGGGCGCTTTCCCTGGCCGAATGCAGGGAGATGGCAGACCGTTTTGTAAACGCCGCCCGCATCGCCCGGATGGCGGGCGCGGACGGCGTGGAACTGCACGCGGCCCACGGCTATCTCATCAACCAGTTTCTCTCCCCCGCTATGAACCAGCGGGAGGATGAATACGGCGGCAGCTTTGAAAACCGCATGCGCTTTATCCGCGAAATTCTTCAGGGCATCCGGCAAGCCTGCGGCAGCCGTTTCCCCGTGTCGGTGCGCATCAACGCCCAGGAAATGCTGCCGGGCGGTATCGATCAGAAGGAGGCCGCGCGCATCGCCCGGGCGCTTGAGGAAGCGGGCGCCGACCTGATCAACGTCAGCTGCTATACCGAAGGCTGTATAGAGCCTGGCACCTACCCCCAGGGCTGGAAGAAGCACCTGGCCCAGGGGATCAAGGAGGCGGTGAGCATCCCGGTCTTATCCGTGTGCAACATCAAGGATCCTGGCCCTGCCGAGGCGCTCCTTGCAGAAGGCGTCTGTGACCTGGTCGGCCTGGGAAGGGCGCTTCTGGCGGACCCAGACTGGCCGCGCAAAGCCTTTTCCGGACGTGAAAGTGAGATACGCACCTGCATCGGCTGCCTTGGCTGCTTTGATGAAATCTGCAAGCTCAAGCGCGTCCGCTGTTCCGTCAACCCCCTGACGGGGCGGGAGCGTGAGTACGCCCACCCCCTTGCAAACGGCGCGGGGCGCAAGGTGGCGGTGGTGGGGGCAGGGCCTGCGGGTATCCAGGCCGCCCTGACCTTAAAAAAACGCGGCTTTGCCCCTGTGCTGCTGGATGAAAATGCCGCCCCCGGAGGCGCGCTTAACATCGCGGACAAGGGCCACGGCAAGGAGAAGATCACCCGGCTTGTCCAGGCCCTTTACACCCAGATGGAAAAGGCAGGGATTGAATTGCGCCTGGGCGAGCAGGTGACGGCGGACAGCCTTGAGGCCCTAAAGCCTGAGGCGGTGTTCCTGGCCTGCGGCGCAAAGCCGCTTCTGCCCAAGGTGCCGGGGGTCAACAGGCCGCATGTCTTAAGCGCCGAAAGCGTCCTGCTGGATAAGACCCTCCCCCGGGGCCGGGTAGTTGTCATCGGCTCCGGGATGACGGGGCTGGAAACTGCGGAGCTGCTGGCCTTAAAGGGCTGCGCGGTGACCCTGGTAGAAATGCTTCCCGCCCTGGGCGGCGGCGTATATCCCACCGTCCTCAGCGACATCATGGGGCGCATTCTCCCCCTTGGCACCCAGGTGCTCCTGGAGCATCGGCTTTATGCCATTGAGGAAAAAGAGGTGGACCTGCTGCGCCTGACAGATGACCAGCATGTCCGCCTGGCGGCAGACTGGGTGGTTATAGCCGTGGGCGTCACGCCCCGCCGGACGCTGGCGGAGGCCTGCAGTAAGCGCTTTAAAAACCTTTACGTGATTGGCGATGCAGCAAGGCCCGGGCGCATCATGGAGGCCATGCGGGACGCCCAGGCAAAAGCCTTCGTCTTTGAGACAAACCCGATTTGAAAGGAGAGAAGACCATGCAGGCAAGCAACTTCACCCCCCTTGACAAGCTTCAAAACTTCATGAAAGACGGTGCCATGAACAACCAGTACGGCATCCAGTTCTTTGCCATCGCAGAGCCTAAGGCCGCGGCCCGGGCGCTGCCCCCGCCCCTTGAGCTGATAAGCCCTGAGGCGCCTGTCTTCTACTGCTACATCGTCAACATCCGCGAGCCCACCTTCGCCCCTTGGTACATGGAGGGCGGCATCGGCCTAATGGCGCGCTTTGGCCAAACGACAGGCCTTTATTTCCTGGGCCTTCAGTTAAGCGGGCCTGGCGCTCTGATGGGCGCCTTCTCAGGCCGGGAAGGCTCCGGCCTTCCCAAAAAACTGTGCGAGCGCATCGTGGTGGAACGCGAAGGCGATTGGGGGCATTGCCTTATCCAGCGAAAAGGCGTCCCCCTGGTGGACATCACCCTGCGCATGGGACGCTACAACGACCCGGCTTTTTCCACTGAGCAGGAGGGATGCACCCGTAAAAACCCCATCATCACCGAAGGCGGCTGCCTTTTACACAAGTGCAAAATGGAGGCTGCAGGCTTTAGCGACCTCCAGCTCATGCAATATGACAGCCCCACCAGGTTCTACAGCTGGGAACCGGCGGA
>DAISYX010000122.1:0-5402 GCA_036825095.1 Clostridia bacterium
ATCCTCAAACAGCGCGCCCCAGGAGTCAATTGGGGCCTCAACCCGGGTGGTGTCATACAGGATGCCCACGGTGCCCCACATATAGGGCACGGAATGGACATGCCCCGGGTCGTAGTCGGGGTTGCGCAGCCAGTCCAGGGTGTGAACCTCGTTGGGCACCTGATCAAAATCAATGGGCTGGAGCAAATCCTCCGCGATCATGCGCTCAATGGCATAATCGGAGGGGAATACCACGTCAAAGGCGCCGGGGCTGGTGCGCACCTGCACCAGCATGTCCTCGTTGAGGGTGAAGCGCATATAGTTCACCTTGATGCCGGTCTCCTCCTCAAACAGGCGGATGACCTCCTCATCAATGTAGTCCTCCCAGTTAAACACATTCACCACGCCCTGTGCCCGGGCGGGGATCAGGGGCAGGGTCAGAAGCAGGGTAAGCATCAGGGAAAACAGTCTTTTCATTTCGTTCCTCCGTTGACTTTGGTTTCCTGGGCCTTGTTGGCCCGGCGGTTGACGGCCAGAAGCAGGATGAGCAGCGCCACAAACATCAGCGCGCTCAAAGCGTTCATCGTGGGTTTTATACCCTTGCGGGCCTCGGAATAAATCAGGGTGGACAGATTTTGCACCAGGGGGCTGGTGGTGAAGTAGCTGATGGTAAAGTCATCCAGCGACAGGGTGAAGCTAAGCAAAGCCCCGGTGATCACCCCGGGCATCACAAAGGGCAGCACCACTTTTCTAAGGGCATAGCCGGGCGTTGCGCCCAGGTCCAGCGCCGCCTCGTAACTGTGGCGGTTCATCTGCTTAAGCTTTGGCATCACGGAGAGGATCACATAGGGGATGTTAAAGGTGATGTGGGCCAGCAGCATGGTGACATAGCCCCGCTGCACCCGGGTGAAGATAAACAGCAGCATCAAAGAAATGCCCGTCACGATGTCCGGCATGGTCATGGGGATGTTGGTCAGGGTCATCATCACGGCCTGGGGCCGGCGCTGCATGGCGTGGATGCCGATGGCGGCGGCGGTGCCGATGATGGTGGCAAAGACCGCGGCCAAGAGGGCGATGGTCACCGTGATGTACAGCGCGTTCATAATCGCGGGGCTCTGGAACAGGTCCGCGTACCACCTTAGGGAAAAGCCCTCCCATTTGGCCCGGCTGATGCCTGCGTTAAAGGACTGGATGACCAGCACCACGATGGGCACATACAGAAACAAAAGCACCAGGGCCAGATAGCCGCGTTTAAAAAACCGGGTCATATGGTGCTCCCCCCTTCGCCCTCCGGGTCCACCTTGCGCAGAAGCGTCAGGCTCATCAGGATCAGAATCATCATCAGCAGGCTTAAGGCGCTGCCCACGTTCCAGTTGTCAGCGGACAGGAAGGTGCGCTCAATCAGATCGCCAAACATCTCCGTGTTGCCCCCGCCCAGCACCCGGGGGATAAAGAAGGTGGTGACAGAGGGCATAAACACCATGGTGATGCCGGATATCACGCCGGGCAGGCTTAAGGGCATCGTCACCCGCCAGAAGGTGAGAAGGGGGCTGGCGCCCAGGTCCATGGCGGCCTCGGACAGGCGGCCGTCCTGCTTGTTCAGCGCATTGTAGATGGGGAAGACCATAAAGGGCAGGTAGTTGTACACCATGCCCAGGAGCACCGCCTGGGAATTGTACATCAACTGCATCCGGGGCAGCCCCAGGGCCGCCAGGATGGCGTTGATCAGCCCGTTATCCTCCAGCAAACTCATCCAGGCGATGGTGCGCAGGAGGAAGTTCATCCACATGGGAATGACGAACAAAACCACCAGGGTGGGCCCCAGCTTAAACTGGCGGTCCGCCATGAACAGCGCCGCGGGATAGCCGATAAACAGGCAAATCACCGTGCACAAAAAGGCCATCCACAGGGAATAAATCAGGGTGTCCACATTCACCGTGCCCCGGGCGCTGCCAAGAACCGCCGGGTCAAAGCCCAGCTCCGCCAGCTGCTTGTTCATCTCAAAGTTGCTGTCCCAGAAGGTGCGGAAGTTGTCCAGGGTGAACTGCCCCGCCCGGTCCGTAAAGGCGTAGTAGCCGATCAAAAGCAGCGGGATCACCGTGAACACCACCATCCACAGGGTATAAGGGTAGGCAAACAGGCTTCTTTTTACCCCGCGGTTTTGGCGCACGTTGGCCACAATCAGCACCACAAAGCCCGCCAGCCCCAACAGCATGGCCCAGATGGCCCAGGGGGGAAAGCGCATGTTGTTGGTCATTCGTCCGTCTCTTCCTCCTCCGCGGGTTCCGTCGGCATGGGGCGCATGATATGGATGTTAAAGGGGATCACGGACAGGCCCACCCCGGCGCCCTCCGGCTGCATGGAGGTGGAATGCACCTTGAAGCTGAACTCCCCCGTGTCGATGATCATCTCGTAGTGGACGCCCTTAAACAGCACGCTGCGCACGGTGCCCTTGAGCATCCCCTGCTCCTCCTCCACCAGCTGAAGGTCCTCCGGCCTGATCAGCACATCCACCGGCACGTCCTCCCCAAACCCCTTATCCACGCAGGGGAAGTCCGCCCCGCAGAAATTGACCAGGTAGTCCCTGACCATGGTGCCCCGGATGATGTTGGACTCGCCCACGAAGTTGGCCACAAAGGCGCTCTTGGGCTCGTCATACACGTCCTTGGGGGTGCCGATCTGCTGGATGCTGCCCTCCCGCATCACCACGATGATGTCGGACATGGTGAGGGCCTCCTCCTGATCATGGGTGACATAAATAAAGGTGATGCCCAAACGCTGCTGCATGCGCTTAAGCTCCAGCTGCATCTCCTGGCGCAGCTTCAGATCCAAAGCGCCCAGGGGCTCGTCCAGCAGCAAAACCTCTGGCTCGTTCACCAGGGCCCGGGCGATGGCGATGCGCTGCTGCTGGCCGCCGGAGAGGCTTTCCACGCTGCGCCGGCCATATTCCTTCAGGTTCACCAGGGTGAGGATTTTTTCCACCCGGGCCTTGATCTCCTCCTTGGGGCGCTTGGCCACCTTCAGCCCAAAGGCGATGTTTTCAAACACGTTCAGGTGGGGAAACAGGGCGTACTTCTGAAACACCGTGTTCACCCGGCGTTTGTAGGGGGGAAGGCCGGTGATGTCCTGGCCGTCAAAGAGCAGGCGGCCGGTGGTGGGGTGCTCAAAACCCCCGATGATGCGAAGGGTGGTGGTTTTCCCGCAGCCGGAGGGGCCCAGCAGGGTGACAAACTCGTTTTTTCGGATATACAGGTTGATGTCCGAGAGCACCACGGCCCCGTCATACGCTTTGGACACGCCCTCCAGCTTGATCAACTGCGGCTGTTCTGCCATTTTTGACCTCCAGGTGTTGAATTGGGAAAACTAAAAGGATGGCGGCGTTGAGGTCCACAAGAAGCGGGCCTCCCGCCTGCCCCGGTTTTCGATGTGGTGGGGGGCGGTGGGATGCAGGCAAAAGCTTTCCCCCCGGGCCACCCTGTGGCGGGCGTCCCCCAAGATGAGCTGGATTTCTCCCAAGAGCACATAGGCGAACTCCTCCCCCTCATGGGCGGGGATTTCCGCCGTCCGCCCCCCGGGGCCCAGGCTCACCAGCATGGGTTCCATCCTGTTCTTCTGCGCGCTGGGCACCAGCCACAGGATGCTGCCCTTAAGGGTTTCCTCATCCACTTTCTCAAACATGTCCTCCTTGCCAAAGACGATCTGCTCCTGCTTGCGGGCGCTGAAAAAGGCTTCCAGGCTGGAGCCCAGGCATTCGATCATGTCAGACAGGGTGGCGATGGAAGGGGAAGTCAGGTTGTTCTCCACCTGGGAGATGAAGCCCTTGGTCAGCTCGCAGCGGTCCGCCAGATCCTCCTGGGTCAGGTTCCGCGAAAGCCTGAGGCTTTTTAAAGTTCCGCCAATATCCACCGTTTCTCCTCCTCAACCCGTAGTTTAGAGTTACTAAACAAGCGGGCAGGCATCATTAAACCATCCGGGGGCCTTTCTGTCAATATACCCTTATGTTGTTTTAGAAATTTCTTGGCGGAATTTTACAGAGAATCAGCGCGTTTTATATCCCGCCCTTACTTCCCCACACAAAAGCTGGCAAACACCTCGTCCAGCAGCTGATCGCTCACATTTTCCCCGGTGATGCGGCCCAGGGCCGCCAGGGCCTCGTTTAAATCCACCGCGCACAGGTCAAGGGGCAGGCCCTGCCCCATCCCCTCCGCCGCCTGGCGCAGGGCGGCGGCCGCCTGGCGGGCCAGGTGCAGGTGGCGCGCCAGGGTGAGGGCGTTCTCCCCCGGGTTGCCGGCATGGCAGCGGATTTCCCGGCGCAGAGCCGCCATCCCTTCGCCTGTGCGGGCGGACACCCGCAGGTTTGCCCCAACCCCCTGGCTTTTAAGCCAGTCATCCACCGCTTTTGAAGGGGGCAGGTCCTGCTTGTTGATCACCACCAGATGAGGAAGCTGGGCCAACTCCGCCAGGATGTCCGCGTCCTGGGCGTCAGGCGCCTCCCCCGCGTCCAATACCAAAAGGCACAGGTCCGCCGCCCGCATGGCCTCCTTTGCCCTACGGATGCCGATCTGCTCCACCGCCTCGCCGCTTTCCCTGATGCCCGCTGTGTCCATGAAGTGCACCGGAATCCCCTCTATGGCCACGCTGCCGGACACCACGTCCCGGGTGGTGCCGGGCAGGTCGGTGACGATGGCCTTCTCCTCCCCCAAAAGGGCGTTCAATAAGGAGGACTTCCCCACGTTGGGCTTGCCGCAGATCACCACCTGCAAGCCCTCCGCCAGAATCCGGCTGCCCCGCTCATCGCAGGCCGCCTCAAGCCGCAGGGCCAGGGCCAGAAGCCCCGGGGCCAGATCCCCCACCGCCTCCTCTTGGTCGATCTCCTCCGGATAGTCAATGGCGGCCACCAGGCCCGCCATCAGCCGGATCAGCTCCCCCTGGGCCTCCTGGACAAACTTCAAAGCCCCCCCCTGCAGCTGGCGCAGCGCGGCGCCCGCCGCCGTCTGACCGGTGGCGGAGATCAGCTGCATCACCGCCTCCGCCCGGCTTAGGTCAATGCGGCCGTTTAAAAAGGCGCGCCGGGTGAACTCCCCTGGCGCTGCCGGCAGCACCCCCCGGGCAAACAGCGCCCCAAGGGCGGCGTTTACCACATATTCCCCGCCGTGAAGGAAAAGCTCCGCCACATCCTCCCGGGTGTAGGTGTGGGGGGCTTTCAAAAAAACCGCCATGCATTCGTCAAGGGTCTTCTCTCCATCCACAAAATGCCCATACATCATGTAGCGCGGCTGAAAGGCCGTTGCCGGGCTTTTGGGCACAAACACCTGGCGCATCACCAAAAGCGCCTCAGGCCCGCTGATCCTGATGGCCGCAAGGCCCCCTTTGCCCGGCGGGGTCGCCAGGGCCGCGATGGTGGTCTGTTCCATACTTCCTCC
>DAISYX010000123.1:0-5391 GCA_036825095.1 Clostridia bacterium
AAAAGCAGATAAGATCCTCCGTTTCAATGGCAATTTCCGCCTGCCTGCGCATCTGGGACAAAAGCACATCTTCACTCTGGGTATCAATACCCCCGGTGTCTATCAGGGTGAAGGTGCGGCCGTTCCAGATGGTATCCGCATAGATGCGATCCCGGGTCACGCCGGGCTGGTCCTTAACAATGGCGATGCGCTGCCCAGCGATCACGTTGAAAAAAGCGGACTTTCCCACATTGGGCCGTCCCACGATCGCCACCAATGGCTTATACATAGAAAATCTCTCCCTCGAGTTCACCGGATGCAACCCTGCGCATCGCCTCAAAAAAGGCCTCGCCATTATTGCGGCACACAATCAGGGGAAGGCCCAGCCCTTGCTGAACCTCTTGCGGGCTTAAGTCGTCCAGGAAAAGCGTGTTGTCGTGGTTGAGCATATCATCCACAATGATAACCGCATCCGCCTTTTTTCCCTTTAGCTGTTCAATTAAATCGCCCCCGCCGATAAGGCCGGACACCGTCACCGTTTCTCCAAAGAGGGTGTTGGTGATGGGGAAAACCGAAGCTGAAAGCCCCTGGGGCGCATATTGGCGCACCCAGCCCTTGAGGTAGGGGGTCACGGAGGTTCCGCAGGGAAGCAGCGCGGTTGTTTGCTTCTCCTGCTTGTCAGGGCTTCTGCGGGCAGCGGCATCCCTAAGCCCGGCCTCGAACTGGCTGAGCATGCCGATGCCGTTTTCAATCTGAGCAAAATGCTCGTAATACTCAGGCTCCGGCACCTTTTCCCCAGCCAGGCTCAGCAGTTCATCCGCCGGGAACACAAAGCGCGTTCCCAGCTCGCGGAGGGCTATGGCCTGGTATTTCGCTGTTATTTCCAGCACCTTACAGGCATCCTCCCGGGCAAAAGCCCGGATGGGGGAGAGGCCCTCCCGGTAGCGGGTAAGGCCCACCGGCACCAGCGCCAGCGACAGGGCAGCCGGATGCAGCGCCATCAAGTCCCGGATAGACTGTTCCAGCACCGCGCCGTCGTTGATCTCCGGGCAGATGACGATCTGACAGTGATAATGAAGGCCCCCTTCCCTCAGCTGCCCCAGGCGCTGCATCAGCTTTCCCGCGTGGGGATGGCGGATCAGCGCCTGCCTGACTGCGGGGTCTGTCGCCTGAACGGAGATATAAAGGGGGGAGGCCTTGCGGCGCAGGATGCGCGCAAACTCCCGGTCGCCCACATTGGTGAGGGTGACAAAATTGCCCGTGAGAAGGGACAGCCGCCAGTCATCGTCCTTTAAGTACAGGGATCTCCTGAGGCCCGGGGGCAGTTGATCCACAAAGCAGAACACGCAGTTATTGCCACAGGTGCGGGGGTTGCAGATCAGGGAATCCTCAAACTGCAGGCCAAGGGGATGGCCGGGGGCCTTGACAAAATCCACCTCCCGCTGGCCGCCGTCCTCCTGGCGCAGTTGAAGGCGCACATGCCGCTTGGCGGTCAGCGCCTGATAATCTATTTCATCCATAAGCGGTTCACCATTGATGGACAGCACCACATCGCCGGGCTTCAGCCCCCGGCGTTCTGCAAAGCTTCCTTGAATCACCGCTGAAATTTTCCGCATCAGAGCCTCCTTCAATAATCTCATGCATTATGCTGGATAGCGAATTTTATGTCAAGCAGATGCGTTGACTGATAAAGGATTCTGTGATATATTATCCTTCGCCGCATGCGTGTCTGGAGAGTTGGCTGAGTGGTCGAAGGCGCACGACTGGAAATCGTGTTACGGCTTATACCCGTACCAGGGTTCGAATCCCTGACTCTCCGCCATGATGGCCGGAAGAACCGCTTTGAGCGGTTCTTCTTTTTGGGGAAATTGGCCGTTTGGGTTTATTTTTACGGCCGGTTTCGCTATAATATGGAAGACAAAAATACTGGAGGCATTTTATGAAAATTCTGATCGTCAACGCGGGCTCCTCGTCGCTGAAATACCAAGTGATGGATATGACGGACGAATCCACCCTCGCCAAGGGGCTGATTGAGCGCATCGGCATTCCGGGCAGCCGGCTGAAGCAGACAGCGGGGGAGAAGAAGCACATGGCCGAGCTTCCCATGAACGACCATATCGAGGCCAGCAAGCAGATGATCGCGGCCCTGACTGATCCGGAGCATGGGGTGCTCTCCAGCATGGACGAGATCAGCGCCGTGGGGCACCGGGTGGTGCAGGGCGGGGAGACCTTTACCACCTCCATCCTGATTGACGAGGCCTGCATCAACGCTATCAAGGCCAATATCCCCTTGGCTCCGCTGCATAACCCCGCCAATCTGATGGGCATCAAGGCCTGCCTCCAGGTGATGCCGGAAAAGCCCATGGTGGCGGTGTTTGACACCTCCTTTCATCAGACCATGCCGCCCCAAGCCTATCTCTACGGCTTTCCCCATGAGTATTATGACAGGCTGCGGGTGCGCCGCTATGGCTTCCATGGCACCAGCCACCGCTATGTATCCAGGCGCGGCGCTCAGTTTTTAGGGAAGGAACTGGAAGACCTGCGCGTCATCACCTGCCATCTGGGCAATGGTTCCTCCATCTGCGCAGTGGACCGGGGCAAAAGCGTGGACACCAGCATGGGGCTTACCCCCCTTGAAGGGGTGTTGATGGGCACCCGCAGCGGCACTGTGGACCCGGCGGCCCTTCAGTTCATCATGAACTCTGACAACATTGACATCGATGAAATGCTTGAAATCCTTAATAAAAAGAGCGGTTTCCTGGGTGTGAGCGGCGTAAGCAGCGACATGCGTGATGTGGAAAAGGCCGCAGAAGAGGGCAATGTGCGCGCCCAGGTGGCCCTGGACATGCTCTTTAGGGGCATTAAAAAGTATATCGCCGCCTATGCCGCCATCATGGGCGGGGTGGATGTGATTATCTTTACCGCGGGCATCGGGGAAAACAGCGGGGAGCTGCGTGAAGCGGTGCTGAGTGACATGGAATTCATGGGCATCTCCATTGACAAGGCAAAGAACAAGGTGCGCGGGGTGGAGGCGGACATTTCAGCGGAGGACAGCCGGGTGAAACTGCTGGTTATCCCCACCAATGAGGAGCTGGTCATCGCCAGGGACACCAAAGAGCTGGTTGACAGCAAAGCCTGATGACAGAGCAGACGCAGCGCCGTACGGTGGATGTGTATACCGACGGCGCTTGTTCCGGAAACCCGGGGCCCGGGGGATGGGCCGCCATCCTGAAATATGGCCAGCACGCAAAAGAGATCAGCGGCGGCATGTCCCACACCACCAACAACCGCATGGAGCTGTTTGCCGTGATCAGCGCCTTGGGGGCGCTGAAGGAACCTTGCCGGGTGCGGGTGCATTCGGATTCCACCTATGTGGTGAACGCCTTCAACAAAGACTGGATTTCCGGCTGGCAGAAGAACGGCTGGAAAACCTCGGACAAGAAACCGGTGGAGAACCAGGATCTGTGGCGTCTGCTGCTGATCGCCATGCGCAAGCACGAGGTGTCCTTCCACAAAGTGCCCGGCCATGCGGACCATCCGGAGAACAACCGCTGCGATGAATTGGCCAAGATGGAAGTCCAAAAGGTGATGGCGTCCTTGGGGCAATCATCGGGGGAGAGTGGGGCAGACGCCGCAGACAGCATCTAAGCAAATGAACAGACCTTCTCAATCTATTCGCGAAAGGCATCTTTTGCGAATAGATTGTTCTTTCCGGGGGAAGTCAAGCGCTGTTAAGGCTGCTAACCGAGTTGTTGTTGGTTTGAAGCCTGCCTGGGAGTCTCCTCGTCTCGTATAGTTTCGTGACGTCGTAGTCATGCCTGGCAGTTATTGCTATCTTTTTTTGTGGCGATTCTTTTAAGCCAGTTCACAGGATCGATTCTAAGGCGTTTTCATGCTGCCAAATGAAGAGAGCTTCGCTTTATCTTGCTTCGAGCACTTTGCTCAGATCCGCTGAAAAAGGCGGCTACCTGCGCTGCTTCTGGTACAGGCACATTGAACGAGACATCATTCAATGCTTGCCCCTTTGACAAATACCTTCCAATCCCATCCAACTAACGATCAAATTTGATTGCGCTGGATGGAGGAAGGAGCTTTTCATTATCTATTCGTTAAATCCTTGCTATTCAATCAATGAAAAGCCCGGTGAATCACTCCACCGGGCCGGTTAGCTAATTTATCCTGAGGTGCCGGGCTTATTCCACCACTCTCGCCACTGCGCCGGAGCCCACCGTATGGCCGCCCTCGCGGATGGCGAAACGAAGCCCCTGCTCAATCGCGATGGGCGTGATCAGCTCCACTTCCATCTGCACGTTGTCACCGGGCATCACCATCTCAACGCCCTCGGGCATCTTGATGGAGCCGGTCACGTCCGTGGTCCGGAAATAAAACTGCGGGCGGTACCCGTTGAAGAACGGCGTATGACGGCCGCCCTCTTCCTTGGTCAGCACGTACACCTCGCTGTAGAAGTGCGTGTGCGGCTTGATGGAGCCGGGCTTGGCCAGCACCTGGCCCCGCTCGATGTCCGTGCGCTGCACGCCGCGCAGCAGGGCGCCGATGTTGTCCCCCGCCTCCGCCTTGTCCAGCAGCTTGTGGAACATCTCCACCCCGGTCACAACCACGGTGCGCGGCTTCTCTGCCAGGCCCACGATCTCCACGTTGTCAGACACCTTCACTTCGCCACGCTCAACACGACCGGTGGCCACGGTGCCGCGGCCTGTGATGGAGAACACGTCTTCCACAGGCATCAGGAAGGGGCGATCCACCGCGCGCGCGGGCGTGGGGATAAAGGTATCCACCGCTTCCATCAGCTCCAGAATGCACTTGGTCTCAGGCGCGTTCTTTGGATCAGATCCGTCCTTGACCATGTAATCAAGGGCCTTCAGCGCGCTCCCCTTGATGATGGGGGTGTCGTCACCCGGGAAGCTGTAGGCGTTGAGCAGGTCGCGCACTTCCATCTCCACCAGCTCCAGAAGCTCCTCATCATCCATCAGGTCCGTCTTGTTCATGAACACCACGATGGAGGGCACGCCCACCTGGCGGGCCAAAAGGATATGCTCACGGGTCTGGGGCATGGGGCCGTCGGGGGCGGACACCAGCAGGATCGCGCCGTCCATCTGCGCAGCGCCCGTGATCATGTTCTTCACATAGTCAGCATGCCCGGGGCAGTCCACATGGGCGTAGTGGCGGTTGTCCGTCTCGTACTCCACATGGGAGGTGTTGATCGTGATTCCCCGGGCCTTCTCCTCCGGCGCCTTGTCGATCTGGTCATAGGCCATCGCCTGGGCATGACCGGCCTGCGCCAGCACCATCGTGATCGCCGCCGTCAGCGTCGTCTTGCCGTGGTCCACGTGGCCAATCGTGCCGATGTTCACGTGCGGCTTGGTCCGCTCAAACTTTTGCTTTGCCATGGGT
>DAISYX010000124.1:0-5337 GCA_036825095.1 Clostridia bacterium
CCCAGGGCTTCACCGTGACAACGGAGGCCTGCACGCGCTACTACGAGGACGGCAGGATGATCGCCCCGGAGATCGAGGCGGAGATTTTCCAGGCCCTGGAAGCCACCGAAAAGATCGCGGGCAAGACCTTTGGCGATCTGGAAAACCCCTTCCTGGTATCGGTGCGCTCCGGCTCCCGCGCTTCCATGCCCGGCATGATGGACACCGTTTTAAACCTGGGCCTCAACGATGTGGCCGTGGAAGGCCTGGCCAGGCTGACCGAAAACCCGCGTTTCGCCTATGACTCCTACCGCCGCTTTATCGAGATGTTCTCTGACGTGGTGATGGAGATTGAGCGCAAGTATTTCGCCGCCGAGCTGGATGCCATCAAGGCCGAGAAGGGTGTCACCGCGGACACCGACCTGACGGCGGATGACATGAAGGAAGTGGCCCGCCGCTTTAAAGAAGTCTATAAAAAGCACAAGGGCGAGGATTTCCCCCAGGACCCCCGCAAGCAGCTGATGGCCTCCATCCAGGCCGTGTTCCGCTCCTGGAACAACCCCCGGGCCGTCTATTACCGGCGCATGAATGATATTCCCTCTGACTGGGGCACCGCGGTTAACGTGCAGGCCATGGTCTTTGGCAACATGGGCGACACCTCCGGCACCGGCGTAGCCTTCACCCGCAACCCCTCCACGGGCGAGAACAAGCTCTACGGCGAATATCTGATCAACGCCCAGGGCGAGGACGTGGTGGCCGGCATCCGCACCCCCAACCCCATCTCCACCATGGCCGACCTCATGCCCGAGGTGTATGAGCAGTTCTCCACCATCGCCATCAACCTGGAGAAGCACTACAAGGACATGCAGGACATGGAGTTCACCATCGAAAAGGGCAAGCTTTACATGCTGCAGACCCGCAGCGGCAAGCGGACCGCCGCCGCTGCGCTAAAAATCGCGGTGGATCTGGTGGACGAAGGCATGCTGACTGAGGAAGAGGCGGTGCTGAAGGTGGATCCGCGCCAGCTGGACACCCTGCTGCACCCCAACTTCGACCAGGCCGCCCTTGACAAGGCGGAGCCCATCGCCTCAGGCCTGCCCGCCTCACCGGGCGCCGGTTCCGGCCAGGTGTACTTCACCGCCCATGACGCGGCCAAAGCCGCCAAGGAAGGCAAGGACGTGGTGCTGGTGCGCGAGGAAACAACCCCTGAGGACATCGAGGGCATGGACCTGTCCAAGGCCATCCTCACCGCCCGGGGCGGCATGACCAGCCACGCCGCCGTGGTGGCCCGGGGCATGGGCCGTCCCGCCGTTGTAGGCTGCCACGAAATCCTTATCAACGAAGAGAAAAAGACCATGACCACCAGCAAGGGCCTGGTATTTAACGAAGGCGACCCCATCAGCCTGGACGGCGGCAGCGGCAAGGTCTATCAGGGCCTGGTGCCCACCGTGGAAGCCCAGGTGACCGGGGACTTTGCCCGGCTGATGGGCTGGGCGGACAAGGCCCGCCGGCTGAAGGTGCGCACCAACGCGGACACCCCCCGGGAAACCCAGCAGGCGGTGGAGTTTGGCGCGGAGGGTATCGGCCTTTGCCGCACGGAGCATATGTTCTTTGAGGCCAGCCGTATCGCCGCCGTGCGGGAGATGATCCTCTCCGACACCCAGGAGCAGCGCAAGACCGCGCTTAACAAAATCCTCCCCTTCCAGCAGAAGGACTTTGAGGAGATGTACAAGGCCCTGGAAGGCCGGCCCATGACGGTGCGCTATCTGGATCCGCCGCTGCATGAGTTCCTGCCCGCCAAGACCATGACCGAAGAAATCGCGGCCCTGGCCCGGGAGATGAACACCACCAGCGAAAAGATCATGCAAAAGATCGACGCGCTGCACGAGTTCAACCCCATGATGGGCCACCGGGGCTGCCGCCTCTCCATCACCTTCCCCGAGATCGCCGAGATGCAGACCCGTTCCGTCATCCAGGCAGCCATCAAGGTGCGCAAGGAGACCGGCCTTGAAGTCAAGCCCGAGATCATGATCCCCCTGGTGGGCACCCGCAAGGAGCTCTCCTTTGTCAAGCAGGTGGTGCTGGACACCATCGAGAAGATCTTTGAAGAGCAGGGCGTGCGCATCGAGTACCAGGTGGGCACCATGATCGAGATTCCCCGCGCCTGCCTGGTGGCGGACGAGATCGCCAAGGACGCGGACTTCTTCTCCTTTGGCACCAACGACCTAACCCAGATGGGCTTTGGTTTCAGCCGGGATGACGCGGGCAAGTTCCTGGATTCCTATTACGAAAACCGCATCCTGGAAGCGGACCCCTTCGCCAGGCTGGACCAGGAAGGCATCGGCCAACTGGTGGAAATGGCCGTGAAGCTGGGCCGTCAGGGCCGCCCCGGGCTTAAGCTGGGCATCTGCGGCGAGCATGGCGGCGACCCCTCCTCCGTGGAGTTCTTCCACAAGGTGGGTCTGGACTATGTCAGCTGCTCCCCCTTCCGGGTGCCGATTGCCCGCCTTGCCGCGGCCCACGCCGCCATCAAGGAAAAGATGGCAAAGCAGGCCTGAGCCTAATCTGCCCTAAACGATAAACCAAAACCGCCGCTCAGTGATAGACACAGGGCGGCGGTTTTTCGGATGAAAGGCTTGTTTTTTCCTGAATCAGCTCAGCTTAAACGCCTCCTCAATCTCCTTGACCTGCTGGTCGTTGATCTGCACCACGGGGCCTATTTCCTTGGCGGCGATGACGGCCTTGGCGGAGAACTCCAGCACCTCCAGCCGGTCAAAGGCGGTGAGCAGGTCTTGGCCGGTGCAGATAACGCACTGATTTTCCACGATAAGCACCGGGTGCTGGGGGGAGAGGGCGGCCACCACTCCGGGCACGTCCGCGCTGGGGCTTAGGAAGGGCAGCTTTTTAACCTCCCTTAAGCTGATGTAGCTCTCCGGAATCAGCCGGGAATCAAAGCCCGTGTCCGTGACGGCAAAGGCCATGATGGAGGGCGCGTGGGCGATCAGCACGCTGCCCACCTCCGGATGGGCCTGGTATATGGCCTGATGCAGGAAAACCGAGCGGCTGGGGGTCTTTCCGGCCTCCACCAAACCCTCCTGGATAAGCACCAGATCCTCCGGCGCCAGGTATTTGCGGTCCTTATCATAGGGGGTGATGAGGAAAGAACCGTCCTCCAGCCTCGCCGAATAGGTGCCTTGGGTGGAGGTAAACAGCCGCTGGTCATAGGAGCGGTGGATAAAGCGGCACATGTCCCGCCGGGCGGCCCGCTCCTGGCTGCTGGCGTATTCGGGCACGAAGTCCTCCATGGCCAGGTCGCGGGGTGCGGCATAGGCGTCCAGCTGCGCCTGGGTCAGGGAACGGGGCTTGCCCAATTTCAGCGCGTCAATCTGCAGCCGGCCGGAAAAATCCAGCGTCTCAAAGGCCTCAAAGGCGGTGAACAGGTCGCTTGCGCCAATCACACAGCCGTGGTTTTCCATCAGCACGGTGCTGAAGCCCTCCCTAAAGCGCCGGGCGATGTTCTCCCCCAAAAGGGCGCTGCCGGGCACGGCATATTCCGCCACGCCCACATCCCCGCAGATCTTCAGCACATCCGGCACCAGGCGGATGTCCGGCACCTGGCGTACCAGGCTAAAGGCGATCATGGTGGGGGGATGGGCATGAAGCACCGCCTTTAAGTCCGGCCGGGTTTCGTAAATCTGCATGTGCAGGGGCAGCTCCACCGAGGGGCGGTGCAGGCCGATCTGGGTGCCGTCCGGCTTGATCTGGATCATATCCTGGCGGGTTAAGGAGCCCTTGTCTATCCCCGAGGGCGTGATCCAGGTATCCCCGTTTTCATCCCGGATGGACAGGTTGCCCCCTGAGGTGGTGGTCATCCCGTATTGGTAAATCCTCAGCATAATCATCACCAGCTGGTCCGCAGGGTGCATTAGCTCAAATCGCATGGTGGTCCTCCTTCAAAAACAAACATAGGCTTCTCCACCTATTATCATACGCCATTCTGCCAGGTTTTACACCCATCAGGCGCAATTGCCCGTGTAAAGTTGTCGCGCGCAGCCCCCGTCCGCAGGGGCGGTGTTTCACCGCCGCCCTTGACAGCCCAAAAGGCCTGCCCTTATAATAAGCGTGCCGGGATACAACCTGGGGTGTGCGCCAGCCGGTTGTTTTTACCCACATCATACCTTATGGCACCCGGGTCAACGGAAGGATGGCACGCCCCCGCGCAAGCGACGGGGAAGGCAGAAATTCGTTGCAGGGAGCCAACCTGCTGAACATAGCGGGTGAAAAAACAGCTGGCAGCGGCACTTTGGGCTATCCCAAAGGATTTTGGCGGAAGGCAGAAGCCTCTCCGCTTTCTTATTGCCACAAGCAGGAGAGGGACAGATGGAGACCAGGCGTCTTCCCGCGGACCAGGCGGGTATAATAAAAGCAGCGCAGGCCCTAAAAGCCGGCCAGGTGGTGGGCGTGCCCACGGAGACCGTCTACGGCCTGGCGGCGGACGCCCTGAACCCCCGGGCGGTGGCCGCCATCTTTGAGGCCAAAGGCCGCCCGGCGGATAACCCGCTGATTGTGCATGTCCTGGGCAAAGCCCAGGCGCAGGCGCTGGCTGCGCTGACGCCCCTTGCCATCAGCCTCATGGACGCCTTTTGGCCCGGCCCCCTCACCCTGGTGGCGCCCCGGCTTCCGGTGGTGCCGGATATTGTGACGGCGGGGCTTCCCACCGTGGCCCTGCGCGCCCCCAGCCACCCGGCCATGCGGGCGCTGCTTCTTGAAAGCGGCCTTGCTATCGCCGCCCCCAGCGCCAACCGCTCCGGCGCCCCCAGCCCCACCGCGCCGGAACATGTGCTGGCGGATTTAAGCGGCCTGATCCCGCTGGTTTTGGACGGCGGGCCCTGTGAGGTGGGGCTTGAGTCCACGGTGGTGGACGCCACAGGCGCTCTGCCACTGGTGCTTAGGCCCGGCGCTGTGACGCCGGAGATGATCGCGGCGGTGGCCGGGGATTGTCTGGTGGCCCCAAGCGCCATGCGCCCCTTAAAGGAGGGGGAGGCTGCCCTCTCCCCCGGGCTTAGGCACCGGCATTATGCCCCAAAGGCCCCCCTCACCCTGGTGAAGGGCCCGCCGGACCGGGTGGCGGCCCACATCCGCAGGCTGTGCGCCCAGGAGGAGGGCGCCTGCGTCCTGGTGCTGGAAGAGCGGCTGCCCGCCTATCAGGGGCTTTCTACCTTCAGCCTGGGGCAGGATCTGGGCCAGGCTGCCCACCGCCTTTTTGCCCTTTTGCGCCAGGCGGATGAGGCAGGCTGCAAGCGCATCCTGGCGGAGGCGCTGCCGGAGGAGGGCCTTGGCCTGGCGCTGATGAACCGG
>DAISYX010000125.1:0-5333 GCA_036825095.1 Clostridia bacterium
TTGATGGCCCAGTTGCCCGTCTTCCACTGGGTGCTGGCGCCGCTGGGCAGGCTGATGCCGGCGGCCAGAAAGGCCCGGCGCACCAGCTGGGCGCAGTCAAAGCAGCTCCTGCCCGCATAGCGGCAGTCGGCGCAGCCCGCGGCCTTCCCCAAAAGCCTTGGGCACTGGGCCTGAATGGCTTTGGCATAGGCCGGGTACTGGGCCATGCGCGCCTGGCGGTAAGCGGGCGTGCAGCGCGCCCCCGTGCCCCCATAGACATAGGGGGAGCCAATGGCCGCCAGGGCAAAATCCCGCACGATGCCGGCCCTGTTCATCACGCCTCGTTGAGGAAAAGGCGCAGCAGGCCAAAAACCGTGCCCTCCGCCCCTTCATGTGCCCATTGGCAGGTTGCGGACACCAGCCCCATCTCCCGGGTCTGCCGCGCGCCGGTGACCGGGTCGGTGAACGTCAGGTTAAGGGGCGCCCCGCAGGGGCCCAGGATCTCCGCGGCCTCATGCAGGAGAATCCGGGCCCAGGCGATCTCAAGCCCCCGCATTAGGCCGCCGCCCTCTTTGGGGCTCGCCTCCATCCGCATCTCATAAGGGTCAGGCAGCGGGTTTCCGTTTAGTAAAAGCATCAGGCCCTCCTTTTATTGTGTGATCAAAATCCGGGCTGAAAAGCCCAGGGCGCTGCTGAGAAGGGATGTCACCCGGCCGCTTTGCGTCTGGGGCCAGGCCCCGCCCTGAAGGCGCCACACAAGAGGCTGCCCCGTCAAAAAGGCCTGGGCGATGGCCCCCTGGCCCGGGTCCTCCGGCCGCGGGGCGGCCTCAACGCTTATCACAGCGGGGCTTTTCTCCCCCGGCGCGTACTGTGCCTGGGCCGCGCTTAAGGGCCGGATGTCCTGATAGCGCCGCTCACCAGGGCTGAAGCTTAACTGATAAAGCCCGCCCACCTGAAGCCAGTCCTCCCCCGCCTTTACGCTCAGCTCCAGCTTTTGGGGCAGGCCCTCCCACAGCTGCCCTTCAAACAGCAGGGTCTTGAGAAAAACGCCGGTGTCCGCCTCCGCCTCATCCCGGGCGCTGCTAAGGCGCAGCCCCAAGGGTTCAAGCGCGCTGATCGCCTGGGCCGCCAGCTCATCCGCCTCCTCCGGCAGCGCCGCCCGGGCCGCCAGGCGCAGCTGCGCCTTAGTAAGCCCCAGGCCCTCCTGCCGCCAATCCGCCAGGGAAAAGGTAAGGGCGGGCAGCCCCTGGGCCGCCTGGGGCCAGGCCCGGCTTAAAGCGCAGGGCAGCGGCAAAAGGGCCGCGTACACCGCGCCCATCAGCCCCCTCACGGCGCCAGCTCCATGTCGATCTCCTGGTGCCTGGGGTAGACCCGCACCCCCGACACCCGGTAGCATCGGGCGTCCCCCTGCATATAGATGTGATCCCCCTCCCGGATGGACAGGGGCTTTTGGGGCATCACCGTCCAGCTCTCCGCCACCCGCATCCCGTGCTCGCTTCGCACCAGGCGCTTTTTGGGCGGAAGCAGGGTGCCGGTGAAGGTCACCCGCGCGGCGCTTTCCACCCGGGCCACGCCGCCGGTAGCGCCTTTTACCATCTGGGTCATAGCCCAGCTCATCCTGCGCTGCCATCTCACGGTGAGGCGCATAAGCTCACCGCCTTTCCCAGCCTTAAGGGTCTCAGCATCGCCTTGACATCCTCCGGCATCGTCTCCATGTGCACCATGATCTCCCCCTCCTTGCGGCTTACTTCCCCCTCCTGCCCCAGGCGGTTGTACAGCGCCACCGCCAGGCGGATTAAGCAGCTGTCAAGCCCCGGGGGCAGGGAGGCCCTGCCCGTATAGGACAGGGCCAGGGCCTCCCCCTGGCGGAGCAGTTCCAGAATCAGCGCCTCCTGGGGCGGTTCATCCAAGCCCAGCATCAGGGCCACGCGGCCCGCCAGTTCATCCATCTCAGCCCTCCCTCACTTCCAGGGTCAGGGTTTTAACAGGCTTCATGCTGTCCCGCTCCACCAGCAGCGCGTGCAGGTAGATCTTCCCGCCGGTTGCAATCAGCGCTTCATTCCCCTGCCAGTCCGTGGTGCCGGTAAGGGCGGTGCCAAAGCTGCCCTTGTCCGCCGCGATGTCGTCCAGCGCGTACACCCACTTAAGCCCTGATGGCGCCAGCATCCCCTCCGGGATCACCAGGGCGGTTTTCCCCGCCCCCTTGGCCACGCTTTTGATGCCGCAATCATTTGGCAGCGCCTCCAGGCCCGTAAAGCGGCACAGCGCCGCCACCCGGCTTATGTCATAGAGATAGGCGGCGCAGTGCTTGCTGGCATAAAGGGTGTTTCGCATGTGGGAGGCCTCCCGCTGCACCTCCAGATGGGTCTGGGTTTTGGACACCAGGCGCAGGGCCCCGGGTTTTAAGATGTAATACTGTTTTTCCCTGGTCACCGGGTCCTCCGTGATCTTGTCGCTCACCAGGATCTGGCAGCCCCAGATCTCCCCCACCACGCCGGACATGATCATCCGCTGGCCCAGGTCGCTGGCGCGGATATAGGCCGGATCCTTCCGGAGGGCCGCATAGCCCTGGGCGTCGGTTATAAGCACCTTGTCCCCCGCCAGGTCCTCCCCAAAGAGGGTGAGGGCGTCCGCCACCGCGTCGCTTGAAAGGGCGGCCACCGGGTATTTCCGGGGATAGCCCGCGTCCTTAAGCCGCTCAAACAGCGCGTCATCCACCGCATGGTCAATGGACTGGGCCAGCTGCCGGGCGGCCTCAGCAAGCGGCTCGCCCACGCCGCAGAGGCGGGCCTCATCCGTAATCCGCACCGCCTTGGCGTATTTCTTCACCGTCACGCTCACCGTGTCCGCGGTCAGGATGCCGGGGCTGATCTCCCCGTTTTCCGCCACCTCCTCCGCCTTGCCGATATAGCGAAAGGCGGGGAATTTCAGCGTGTCCCCCGGCGTGCCGCTCAGGCTCATATCCTTCGTGGCCAAAGGCAGCAGGGCTGATTTCTTCCCGATGGCCTCCTCCACCAGCAAGCCCATCACCTCGGGGATGATCAGGTGATCCTTCATGGTTGTTTCGTTCATTTCGTCTCTCCTCCAAATTGCTGATAATAGGCTTCCCGGTCGGTCTGATAAAGCAGGGCGCGCTGGGCATAGCCGGCGTTTTGGGGCAGCCGGGCCATGCCCGCCCTGGGCGTGCCGGGGCCCGCCTCAAAAGTCAGCTTCCGGATTTCCCGGGCCAGGGCAAGGCTTTGATCCAGCGCCTCATCACTGCTCAGGTTCAGGTGCTCCGCCAGGTGCTGGGGCAGCCCGGCCTCCCCCAGGGCCTCCCGGGCTTTCATCGCCCGCTCCTTAAGGGCCAGTTCGCTCTCCCGCTGGGCCAGCTTCTCAAGGCCCTGTTCCAGTTCCTGAAGTTTTTGGTTCATGTCTTCCATGGGTTTTCCTCCTGACTATTATTGTTGGGTTTCACTTGGCAGAATCGGGGCGTTGTCAACCAGGGTCTTCTCCGGCAGGATGCCGTTAAGCAGTGACAGGGCCTGGGCGCGCTCCAGCTCGTTGATGGGCAGCCGCCTAGGGATGCGGATTTGAAGGCGGCTGATGTCAGGCGCGGCTTTGCCGCTTTGGGCCAGAAAGCCTGCCATCACCCGGGCGCGTTCCCTTAGGCCCTGGATAAACCAGCGCTCCTTCATGCGGATGCGCTGCTCCAGGTTGAACAGCTTGTACTTGATGGCAATCCCCGAGGCGTTGCCGGCAAAGCGCTCGTCCGCGAAGTCCGGCGTCATGGAGAACTTGTGGATGTCCTCCGCCAGCGCGCGCCGCAATACGTCCACGTCCCGTTCCTGGGGGTTTTTCACCAGCCATTCCGCCTTGGCCTCGCTGTCCGGCAGCGCCAGGGTGCGCTCCTGCCGCAGGCGCTCCATGGCGCCGGGGCCCGTTTCCCCGCTCGTGCCCTCCGCAATCCCCATCACCCCGGTCAATACCAGCAGCGCGTCTGAGAACTGCATCCGGTCGTTGATCCGGTCGGACTGCATCAGGTCGTAGGCGTCAATCAGCTGTAAGACCCCCTCAAAGTCCCCCTGGGCGTCCTGGCCGTTGCGGTATTCCGTCATCGGCACCCGCCCAAAGGGATGGGAGAACACCCGGGGCGGGTTTTTGAGCCCCTTGTCGTAGCGGACGATCCTGTCCCTCATGTACAGCGTCACCTGGCGGCCTCCGCCCGCCTCGTCCACCACCCGCACCCCAAAGAGGGGCTTTTGGGCCACCGTGTCCTCCCGCACCAGAAAGGCGCTGCGCGGGTCCAGGGCGCAAAGCCCCGCCTGCCCTTTATCCTCCACGTAGCAAAGGGTCAGCCCCCGGCCAAATACCGCCTGGGCCACCGCCGCCTCCAGGTCCACGCTTTCCGCGTCCACCGCCTGGTAAAGGGCCCTCAGCGCCTTTGCCCCGGCCTCCTCCCCGGGGCAGTCATAGCGCGCCGGCTCGCCAATCAGGTAGCCGGCGGACAGCTGGGCGATGTAGCGGGGAAAACCGCCCACCAGCCGCTGGTTGGGCAGCCCCGGCAGCCGCTGGCGGGAGAGGATGTCGTGCTTCCCCTGGTAGTAGCGCCACAGCCGGTTCAGCCGGATAAGCCCCCGGTCAAACCGCTCAAGCGCCTCTTCAAGCGCCCCTATCTCCGGCAGCCCCTGCCCCATCGCCCTTGGATCCATGGTGATCATTCTTTTCTCACCTCCTTTCGCGGGCAGGATAATACAGAAGCCAACTGACATGTAATGACATCCTGGCTGACACCAGCTGACATCCACTGACACCGGGCGTTTGTTGCCCCGCTGTTTTCTGTGCTATAATCAATGAAATTCAGTCAAAGGATATCTTTATGCCCACACTTGAATGGATTGGAAAAGACAAAGTCATCAGCCATCATCTGGACGTGCCCTTTTATCTGCTGGACAGGCGATATACTTTTGTGGCCGGACAGGGAAAAGCGCAGGATACGGCAAGCGGGAACAAGATCATCCAGGGGGATAACCTGCTGGCCCTCAAAGCCCTGCTGCCCCAGTATGAAGGCAGGGTGAAGTGCATCTATATCGATCCGCCATACAATACCGGCAACGAAAAATGGGTTTACAATGACAATGTCAACGACCCCCGAATCAAAAAATGGCTGGGGGAAGTGGTGGGTAGAGAAGGTGAAGACCTTAGCCGTCATGACAAATGGCTGTGCATGATGTATCCCCGGTTGCAATTGCTCAAACGGCTATTATCCGATGATGGCGTCATTTTTATTAGTATTGATGACAATGAGCAGGCCAACCTAAGGCTTATCTGTGATGAGGTTTTAGGTGTTAACTGTTTTGTGTCCAACATTTCCT
>DAISYX010000126.1:0-5316 GCA_036825095.1 Clostridia bacterium
GTTTTCAACGCCAATGGCCACCCCAGCTGCCTGGGCATAGGTGGCCAGCTGCGCCAGGCGGCGCTGGGCATTGTCATAAGCCTGGTCATAGGAGGTGATGCCGGGGGCAAAGTTGGTGCCCACCCAGCCGGGCACCACCAGGATGGCATCCGCCCCCAGAGCCTGGGCGCAGTCAATCTGCTTTTTGATGATATCCTGGGCGTAGGCCCCGGCCTTCTCATCATTGCCGGCGAGGTTATTTTCCCACAGGTTCCAGGCGCCTACTGAGCACACGGAAAGCCCCAGGCCCTCAATGCCGGCCCTTAAGGCATGAAGCTCCCGGTCTGTGGTCTTCATGTTGAGGGAGCCTGATTCGCTCAGCACCAGTTCAACCCCCTCATAGCCCGCCTGGGCGGCCTTGCGGGAGGCCTCAAGCAAGTCTGTATCCATGTCAAAGGAGAAGAAACTCACGCCTTTTTTCATCTGTCAGCTCCTTTATGCCCTGCGGCGCAGTTTTTCGATATTGCTCAGCACCACAGCGCCCACGATGATGGCCCCGGTGATGACGATTTTGATATAGGCGTCCACGCCCAGGATATCCAGGGCGTTTGAGATGATGCCGGTGAGCAGGCAGCCCAGGAAAGCGCCCAGCACCGTGCCCCGGCCGCCGTCAAAGGTGACGCCGCCGATGACCGCGGCCACCAGGGCGTCCAGCTCGTAGCCCGCGCCCGCGTTTGCGGTGATGGCGTTGAGGCGCGCGGCGAAGATCAGCCCCGCCACGGACACGATGGCCCCGCTGATGCCGTAGGTGAGAATCTTGTAAAGATCCACCTTGATGCCGGAGAGATAGGCGTTGCGCTCATTGCCGCCGATGGCCACGATGCGCCGGCCGAAACGGGTCTTGTTGAGCAGCACATACATAAACAGCACAATCGCCAGCATCACAATCACCATCAACGGCAGGAAGTCAAACAACCGCACGGTGCGCAGGAAGTTCAGCTTGTTCTGAAACTGCAGGAAGGAGCCACCCGCGATCAAAAGGGAGATGCCGTTGAACATCTGCCCGGTGCCCAGGGTAATAATCAGCGGCATGGTACGGGATTTGGCGATAATCACCCCGTTTAGCAGGCCGCAGAGTGTGGAGACCCCCATGCCAGCCAGAACCGCCACCAGCAGGTTTGCGCCCCGCATCAGCAGGGTTGCCACCACCACCCCGGAGAGCGTCATCATGTTGCCGATGGACAGGTCAATCCCGCCGCTGATCAGCAGCATGGACATGGCCATGGTCAAAACACCCAGCACAGAAATCTGCTGCAGGATGGCGATGATGTTGTTAAGCCGCACAAAGCGCGGGTTGATGATGCCCACCGTCGCCGACAGGACGACGATGATAATCAATAGCAGCAGGCGCTGATCCTTTAAAATTCGTTGACCCTTACTCATCGCTGATAACTCCCAATGCTTGTTTAATGATGTTTTGTTCGTTGATCTCGTCCCCGCTCAGCTGGCAGTATACCGCGCCCTCCCGCACCACCAGCACCCGGTCGGACATGGAAATCAGCTCGGGCATCTCGGAGGAGACCATGATGATGCTCTTGCCTTCCCTGGCCAGTTCGGTCATGTGGCGGTAGAACTCCGCCTTGGCGTTTACGTCAATGCCCCGGGTGGGCTCGTCAAACACATAGACCTGGGCATCCGTAATCAGCCACTTGCCCAGCACCACCTTTTGCTGGTTGCCCCCGGAGAGATAGACCACCTCCTGCATCAGGCTGGGCGTCTTTACATTCAGCCCCTCCATCACAGGCTTTACCGTCTGGGCATAGGCCTTGCAGTCATAAAAAAGGCTGGGTTCCATGGACTGAAGCTTCACCATCAGCCCGTTTTCCAGCACGCTGGCGCCCAGGTTCAGCCCCAGGCGCTGGCGGTCCTCGGTGATGTGGGCGATGCCCGCGTCAATGGCGTCCCGGGGGCTGGTGATCTTAAGCTTTTCTCCGTTGAGATGGATCTCCCCGGAATGGAAGCGGTCCGCGCCGGAAATGGCGCGCACAATTTCCGTACGCCCGGAGCCCACCATGCCAAACATGCCCAGAATCTCGCCCCGTTTCAGGGAAAAGCTGATGGGCGGGGCGTCTTTTGTCAGCCTCAGCTCCCGCACTTCCATCACGGTCTCCTCCCCCGGCTTAAAACGCTCCCGCTGATAGAAGGTGTCCACCGGCCGGCCCACCATGTCCCGGGTAAGGGCGCTGACGGGCACATTCCGACTGGCGTTGTCATAGGTGCTGATCACCTCGCCGTCCCGGATGACGGTGATGCGGTCCGCGATCTGCACCACCTCCTCCAAAAAGTGGGAGATATAGATGATGCCGATGCCCCGGGCGGAGATGGTGCGAACCAGGTTTAGGACCCGGCCCGCGTCCTCCACGTTGAACATGGAGGTGGGCTCATCCAGGATCAGCAGCTTGCTCTTGTTCATAAGGGCTTTTAAAATTTTGATAAACTGCTGGTCGGAGACGGACATGTTCTCGATCTTCTGCTGGGGGTCAATGCGGATATCAAACTCCCCCATGGTCTCCTGGACGCGCTTGAGCATGCCCTTTTTGTCAATAAATCCCAGGGGCCCCGCCAGCTCCTGGCCCACAAACACGTTTTCCACCGCGTTCATGTTGGGCACCAGGTCGTTTTCCTGATAGACAATTTCGATGCCCAGCTGCTGGGACAGCTCCGGGTCCAGGGTTTGGTAGGGCTGTCCCTCCACATAAATGGTTCCGGAGGTGGGGGTATAGGCCCCGGAGAGGATTTTCATCAGCGTGGACTTGCCGGCGCCGTTTTCCCCCACCAGGCAGTGGATCTCCCCCTTGTGGACGTCAAAGGTCATCCCGCCCAGGGCTCTGACGCCGGGGAATTCCTTGACGATGTTCTCCATGCGGATGAGGGGCTGGCTTTGATTGGACATGCTGGGGCTCTCCTTCATGGCGTTAAAAAAGCTTCAAAAAAGCCCCGCCGCGCGGGCCAAAAGCCCACGCGGCGGGAAGGGGATTACTGGTTGTAAACGTAGTCGTAGGCGCCCGCGAAGTCGGACCAGTCGATCCAGGCGCTCAGGTCGTTACCGGCCACCGGGATAACCGGGAGGCTCTGGAACTTGGGATCCGGCACCTTGTTCTCAGTCACAAACTCGTGGAGGTTCTTGAAGGTCTGCACGCCCTGGATGGACACGGGGGCGGTCATGTTGGCGGCCTCAATGCCGTCCTCCAGGAACTGGTAGGCGTCGGGGCTGCCGCCGGTGGAAACCACGGGGATATCAAGGCCGGCTTCCTGCAGCGCCTGATAGCAGCCCTGGGCGATCTGGTCGTTGTTGGCGAAGATGCAGTTGAACTCCACGCCGGAGTTGATGAAGTTGGTGGTCAGGTTCAGGCCGTTCTCCGTGGACCAGGCGTCCGCGTTCATCAGGCCCACCAGCTCGATGTCATCCTTAAAGTCTTCCAGGGCCTTATCCACGCCCACCTTGTAGGTCTCATACACGCCGCCGCCAACCGCGCCCGCGCAGTAGAAGACCTTGGCGTTCTCCACGTTCTTGCTCAGCCACTCGATGGCCGCATAGCCGATATCGCCATACAGGCAGCCCACGGCCGCCACATAGGCCTCGGGGCTGGAAACGCCGGCCACGTCGATGTTCTCCACCGCGATGGGGATGCCGGCCTCATTGGCCATCTGGATCAGCTGGGCGCCCTGCTCGGGGGAGATGGGGAAGATGGAGATGCCGTCCACCTCCTGCTGGATGAGGGATTCCATGGCGGCAACGGATTTGCCGATGTCGTTCTGGGAGTCCAGAACCACCACATCCACGCCGTTTTGTTCCGCGGCGTACTGGAAGGCCTTGGAGGAGTACTCATTCCAGATGTCGGACATCTGATAGGCGATATAGCCATAGGTCAGGGCGGAAGCAGCGCCGGTGAGGGAGAGGGCCAGAACGAGGGCCAGGACAGTTACCAGTAGTCTTTTGCGCATGGGTTGTTATCCTCCTGTGTCAAAATATTGCAACCGGGTTTTTCCCGGCAGACATCCTTAAATCAGGCCGTTTTTGTGCAGGTAATCGAAGGAATCCCTGACCGCCTTGTTGGCCGTCTCCAGATCGCCCTCCACCTTGTCCCGCATGGTGAAGTCCTCGGTGAACTCAATTTCAATGGACAGGGGGAAGTTTTTGCCCTGCCCGTCCATGTGCTTGATCATGCCCACCAGGTCCAGTTCGCCCTGGCCGATGGCCGGGAAGTTCCAGCTCTTGTCCATGCCCACCTTGTCCTTCAGGTGGATGTAGTTGACATGATCCAGGCAGTTTTTCAGGTCTTCCATGGGGTCCGTGCCGCCGTAGAATACCACGTTGGCGGTGTCGAAGTTCACGCCCACCAGGGGGCTGTCCACGCCCTTCACTACCCGGGCCACCGCCTCGCCGGTGCCGTATTCCCCGTGCACCTCGATGCCCAGCTTCAGCCCGTTTTGGGTGAGGTCCGGGAGGAGGTTCTTGATGTTTTCAATGAGCACGTCGTCCGCAAAGGCTTCGTCCTCGCCGAAGTGGGCCTCGCCGGTGGAGGAGATGATGTAGCTGGCGCCAAAGCGGCGGGCCAGCGCCATGTTGTCCCTGAAGTCGTTGAGGCGGTCGGCCTCCGTCAGGTTGCAGTGGCCGCTGAGGGCGATGCAGCTAAGGCCCAGTTCCTTCATTTTGGCCTGCACGCGGTCCAGTTCGCTATCAGGCATATCAGGCATGATATGCTCCGTCCAGTTGCGCACGGCAGTCAGTTCCACATATTTAAAACCGGCCGCGGCGATGCCTTCCAGAGCCTGGTCAATGGTGAAACCGTGGTAGGTGTTGGTGCTTACAGCGATGATGTGTTTCATGTTGTCCTCCTTTGATGTTCTGGGGCAGTTTGCATCCCGGCGGTACTCAGCCGGGGATGATGACGGTTTTTATGGCGGGGCTGTCCTGGCCGTACAGGCGGCCAAGCTCCGCGGCTTTCTGAAGGGGCAGCTGGTGGGTGATGACGCGGCGCACCTCAATTGCGCCGGAGCGGATCAGGGAGAGGGCCAGGGGGAAATGCAGCCCCGGCTCCGCGATGGAGGTAAGAAGGGCCTTTTTGTTGAACACCATGTCATTTACGTCCAGTTTCGCCGTGGTGTCCTCGCCAAAGGTGACGCCGCAGGCCAGCACCCGTCCGCCGTAGCGCGCCAGCGCCATGGCCTCCGCGGCCAGGCTGGGGGGCGCCGCCAGGATCACCGCGTCAAAGGGGCCAGCTTCCAGCGCGGCCCTGGGCCAGTCCGCGTCCTGGGTGTAAAGCGCCTGTCTGG
>DAISYX010000127.1:0-5228 GCA_036825095.1 Clostridia bacterium
TGGACGGCAGAGGCAGGCGCTGTGAATGAGGATGGTACCGTAACCGTCACGCTGCCCGACTCCCCTGAAGAAACGTTCCTCCTGTCGATTCTGAGCTGACCTAAAAGCCGCCCCGGACGCGGGGCGGGTTTTGGGGACTAAGACCGGCAATACACTTACCGGAGCTGACGGGCAGCTGCCCGCGGTATCCATCCAGGTACCATCAGGAACGGGAGGGTCATGCCCTCCCGTTCCCAGGATAAAATCAATCAGTCGAATGGGCAATCCATTCCCGGAGGGACCCGACATGTCATCTGAAAGACCCAGTCAAAACCAACCCGCGCACGGCTTGAGCGTGCAGAGCGCCGTGCAGCCGGGCGCTCAAAACGGCGAAACGGAGATCGACCTGCTGGAACTGCTGAACGTTCTGCTCTCCAACCTCCGCTGGATCATTGCGGCAGTGCTCATCGGCGCGCTGGGTGCATTTTTTTATACCCAGTATTTTGTGGTTCCCATGTACCGTTCCACCGGCAACTTGTATGTGGTCAGCTCACAGGATTCCGTTATCAACCTGTCGGACTTCCAGGTCGGCAACTATCTGGCCAGCGACTATGAGAAGGTGGTCTATACCTGGGAAGTGCTGGAGCAGACGAAAGAGAACCTCAGCCTGCCCTACACCCAGGATGAGCTGAGCAAGATGATCACGGTGAACAACCCGCAGAACACGCGCATCCTGGAAATCACGGTGCAGTCAAGAAGCCCGCGGGAAGCCGCCCTGATCGCGAATGAGCTGATGCTGGTGGTGAGCAAATATGTGGTGGACGTGATGGAGACGGAACAGCCCAACATCCTCTCTGAAGCCCAGATCCCCCTGGAGCGCTTCAGCCCCAGCAAGACGCGCAACACGATGCTGGGCGCTGTGCTGGGCGGGTTTGTGAGCGTGCTGGCTATTTTTATCATCTTTATGCTGGACGACAAGATCAAGACACCGGATGATATCTTGAAGCACACCGGGATGCCAACGCTGTCAATTGTTCCCCGCACGGCCGCTAAAGCCCTGCCCGGCGCCAAAGTGCCGCCTGTCAAAGCCGCCCCAAACCGCCGGCGTGTGAAACGTAAAGGAGGCAAAATAAAGTGGTCTACACACAGAACGAAAAGCTGACGATTCAGTCTTACCCCAAGATGGACTACGCGGTCACAGAGGCCATGAACACGCTGTGGACCAACCTGTCCTATTCCGGCACGGATGTAAAAAGCATTGCTTTTACCAGCTGCCGCCCGGACGAGGGCAAGTCCTTTGTGGTGATGAACCTGGCGCGCGTGATTGCCGGCACGGGGAAAACGGTGCTGGTGGTGGATGCGGACCTGCGCAAGTCGGTCCTTGCGGGGCGCTACCGCATCAGCAGCCCCAGCGGGAAAATCTGGGGGCTGGCGCATTATTTAAGCGGCCAGTGCCGGATGAACTATATCGTCTACGAAACCAACCACCCCGGGCTGAGCATGCTGCTGGCGGGGCATGAAGTGCTGGATTCCTTCGCGCTGCTGGATTCCCCCTTCTTTCCGGACCTCATGGACAGCCTGCGCAGCCAGTACGATGTCATCCTGGTGGATACGCCGCCGGTGGGCACCATCATTGACGCGGCGATCATCTCCCGCTCCTGTGACGGCGTGGCGATTGTGGTCAAGGAAAACGGCGTTTCCCGCCGTGAGCTGGCGGAAGCGCGGGGGCAGATCGAGAAGGTCGGCGGCCGTGTGATCGGCGCGGTGCTCAATGATGTGGAGTTCAACCAGCACGGCATGAAGAAGTACTATTACAAGTCCTACTATAAGTATGACTCCTCCAACTACGGTTATTATGGGGCCAGCGGTGACGCAGGCCGCAGGAAATAGCCTGATGCTCGCCCCCAAAGGCGGGTTTGTCGATATCCACCACCACATCCTGTTCGGTGTGGATGACGGGCCAAAAACGCGGAATGATGCGCTGGCCATGCTGGCGTTGTCATATCAGGAAGGGACTCGCCGGATCATCGCCACCTCCCATTTTGACCCCCTGGGAAGCTGCCCGGATGTGGGCAGGCTGTTGTCGCAGCTGGCGGAGCTCAACGCGCTCTGCCATGACAAGTTCCCGGGGCTTAGCATTTCCCTGGGCGCGGAGATTTTCTTCGGGGAGGGTGTCCGACGCCGCCTGCGCTCGGGCGTCATCCCCACGCTGGCAGGCACTGAGCATGTGCTGGTGGAGTTTGCTCCTTCTGTTGCCAAGGACTACCTGGAGAAAGCGTTGCGCCACCTGGCCAACGGCGGGTTTGTCACCATCCTCGCGCACATGGAGCGCTACCCCGTGCTGGTGAAGGACCCTGCCTTTGCCCGCTACCTCAAGGAGAAGTATGGCGCGCTGCTGCAGGTCAACGCGGAAACTTTCCTCCTTCCCCAGCGGCTGAGCGTCCGGCGCTTCCTCAAGCATGCGGTACCCGAAGGGCTGGTGGATTTTGTCGCATCCGACGCGCATGGGACGCTCCGGCGCAAGACAAGGCTGCTGGAAGCCTACGGGAAGCTTGCGGCCCTTTACGGGGAGCCATTGGCGGTTTCACTGTTCCAGGGCAGGGCTGCAGAAGCATTGAATCGCAATATGTGATCAGTATGCGTTGCCGCTTTATGGAGCAGCATGCAATCAAAGGAGGCATTCAAGTTTGAAAAATGTTCAGGGTGTAAGTAAGGCCAGTTCGCTTTATGCCCGGCTTCCACTGCATTTCAGGCGCATGTTTCGTGTGGGGATTCTCCTTTTTGCAGACTCCCTTTGCTTGGTGGCAGCCTTCTACATTTCACTCAACCTTCGCTTTGACTGGAGAGTGCCCCCTTTTGTAACACAGGAACTGCTTCGGTACCTTCACTGGTTTCTGCTCACCTACCTGGGCACCATGCTTGTCTTCCGCCAGTACCGGCTGCTCTGGCGGTACACGACCGGGCGGGAGTTGCTGATCCAGGCTGTTATCCTTCTGTTGGCGGGCGGGTTGACCCTTTTGATCAACGGGGTCTTTGCCTGGGGAGCATCCCGTGCGGTGCTGGTTGGTGCCTGTCTGTTTACCATCGGCCTGGTCACAGCCAACCGGCTGTTTGCGCGCAGTGTGCGTTCCCGGATGAATTATCTGGAAGCTGTTACCAAACACCCGGATGGCCGCAAATCTTTACCGGTGATGATTGTGGGCGCTGGCGAAGCAGCCAGTTTCATCCTCACGCAGAACCGCCGGGCCGGCAGCCAGTATGGGCAGGTGCTTGCCTTGGTGGATGACGCGCCGGAGAAACAGCACATGCGGGTGCAGAATGTTCCGGTCATGGGCAGGGTCATGGATATCCCCGCGCTGGTCACGCAGCTGGGCATCCGCGAAATCATCATTGCCATGCCCTCGGTGAAGGGCGAACGCCTGCAGCAGATCGTTGAAATCTGCAACGCCACCCGCTGCCAGGTGCGCATCATGTCCGACCCTCAGGATATTGATGATGTCAAGGGTTCAAAGGGCATCATTCTGCGCGAGCCGAATCTGGCGGACTTCCTCTCCCGGGATGAAGTCAGGATCGATGATGACAGGGTCGGCGCGTACCTGCGGGGCAAGGTCGTGCTGGTAACAGGCGGCGGCGGCTCCATCGGGTCGGAGATCTGCCGCCAGGTCATGGAGTACGCACCGGAAAAACTGCTGATCTTTGATATTTATGAGAACTGTACCTACGAGCTGCTGATGGAACTGCAGCGCAAGCACGGCAGGGATTGCCCGGTAACGGTGCTGGTGGGTTCCGTGCGCGACACGGCCCGGCTGGATGAAGTGATGGCGGCGTACCACCCCCAGGTAATCTTCCACGCCGCCGCGCACAAGCATGTGCCGCTGATGGAGATCAGCCCGACGGAAGCCGTAAAGAACAATGTGTTCGGCACCATGAATGTGATGCAGGCCGGTGAAAAGCACGGCGCGGAACGCTTTGTGATGCTTTCAACGGACAAGGCGGTCAACCCAACCAGCGTCATGGGCGCTACCAAGCGGGTCGCGGAAATCGCGATGCAGCTGTTCTCCCGTTCTTCCCGTATTCACTGCAGCGCGGTGCGCTTTGGCAACGTCCTGGGCTCCCATGGCAGCGTCATCCCCCTGTTTGAGGCGCAGATCCGCGCCGGCGGCCCGGTCACCCTCACCCATCCGGACATCATCCGTTTCTTCATGACCATCCCGGAGGCGGCCTCCCTGGTGCTGCAGGCCGGTTCCATGAACAGCTCCGGCCGCATCTATGTGCTGGATATGGGCGAGCCGGTCCGCATTGTGGAACTGGCGGAAAAACTGATCCGCTTCTACGGCTTTGACCCGCAGGAGGACATGCCCATCCAGATCACCGGGCTGCGCCCCGGGGAAAAACTGTATGAGGAACTGATGCTGGATGAGGAGCAGTCCCAAATGGAGAGCACCTATCACGAGAAGATCATGGTCGCGCCGCCGCTGAACAGGGACCCAAAGGAAGTTGAAGCAGCGCTGATGGAGCTGAAGAGGTCAATTACAGCCGGTTCAGACGCTGTAGAAAGTGCGCTTCTGAAGATGCTCCCAAATTTCAAGCATATGTGCAACGAGAAGGAGCTGGAGAGCGATAGTGGCTGTTTGGAGAGCGATTGTGGAACGATTGTGGAGCAAGGGTAGAGCGATGGTGGAACGATAGCGGAGTAACTGGAGGAGCGATTGTAGCTCGATGGTAGAGCGATGGTGAGCGCTACCCGTTTGGTAATTCCAATTGCTTCCCAAATGCTCCATTAACAACCCCAATTGCTCCCCGTTGCCATCTGCGCCGCTCCCCCAAAGTCCCCGACTGCTCCCCCAAAGTCCCCGATCGCTCCCCAACTGCTTCTCAATTGCTCCTCCGGCGCCTAAAGTGCCGCTCCACCGATCGCACCTCTATTGCTTCACGAATGCTCCCCCTAAGTCCCCGATCGTTCCTTCTATCGCTTCCCGAATGTCCCCGATTGCTCCTCTGGCGCTGAAAGGCAGATTGAATGAAAAAATTCGGTTTCCAGTCTCTGGATGTCTATCAATTGGCAAAGGCACTTGTGATTTAAAGTTATCAATTGGTTAAGCAATTCCCGGAATCGGAGAAATTTGCGCTCATCCAGCAGATCAACAAGGCAGTCGTCTCCATCCCGTCAAACATTGCCGAGGGATATAGCAGAACGAGCAAGAAGGACAGAATTCATTTTCTCAGTATTTCTTATGGATCGCTCATGG